>CAYJKB010000038.1:0-12283 GCA_964370625.1 uncultured Oscillospiraceae bacterium
CAAAACTACATTTTTTAATCGCCTTTTTCTTACATTTTATCACTGTTGTTGACATTCTAATGACGCTTTCAGTGGTTATTAAAAGTAATGAAGATATTTAAGTCACTTTAGAGCAAGTAGCATTGTTTGTGCCTAAAATTACTAATTGGTCACTGTGTGATAGCTTTTGTAATGGACTAAAAATTGTAAGATTGCATAAAGAGCGAGTTTGCAATATTATGTCTCTGAAAATAACTCGCTTGAGTGAAAGTGATTAACAGCATATGTAAACTTATATTAACAAAAGGTCTATGATTTTGCACACGATGGAAAAGGTGCACTAACAGCCTGTGGTTTGATTTAGAGATTCCATTAATGTATCGTAGTGCCATAGACATTAAAAAGTCTATGGCACTATGTCGTTTTATTAAAAATAAAAAGCAAGTGTTAATATCATTTATTTTGAAATAATTTGATAGAAAAATAACAAAAAACACAAAAAACTAAATCATTATTGACATTTAATTAAAGTTGTGCTATAGTCTATGACACTTGCGTAAAATTTAAGTTAAAAAATTGTAAAATATTTTTATAATTTATGCAATAAAATAAATACTTCGTGCATTAACACTATGAAACGACAAAATTATTTTAAAAAGGAGTGTATAAAAAATGTCAGTACAAACGATTTTCAAAAGGTATGAGTTAAAGTATAAGCTTACAAAACAGCAATACTTGGACATGTGTGATTATATGACAGGATATATGAAACTGGACTCATACGGTAGGCATAAGATATCAAATATATATTTTGATACAGATGATTATAGGATAATACGTTTATCACTGGAAAAACCAAAGTACAAAGAGAAACTAAGGCTTAGAATTTATGGAGAGCCAAATGAAGAAAAACCAGCTTTTATAGAGCTTAAAAAGAAATTTAAAGGTGTAGTATACAAAAGACGTATTTCAGCAAGCCAAAAAGATGCTATTTCTTATTTGTTTGATGGAAAGCCTGCAGAAACCCCATCTCAAATACATAAAGAGATTGATTACTTTATTGAAAGTTATGATAATCTGTTATTACCAAGAGTTTATTTATCATATGAGCGTGAAGCTTATTACTGTGAAGAAGATGATAATTTTAGAATGACTTTTGATTTTAATATTAAAATGCGTGATAAAAATATTTCGCTTGCTAATGACAGTGAAGATGTGAAAGTTTTAGAAGATGATTATGTTTTGCTTGAAGTTAAAACAGTTCAAGGACTTCCGTTTTGGTTACTTAGCTTTTTAAATAGAAATGAAATATATAAAACATCTTTTTCAAAATACGGTACAGCTTATAACGTATTTTTATTACCAAAAATTATAGAGAAACAAAGAGGGTTAAAAAATGCTTGATTTAATGTTTGGTGGGATTTTAGATACCACAGCTACTATGAATATGACACTTTCAGATTTTTTTGTTTGTGTTTTGACTTCAATGATATTAGGGTTATTTATGTCAAAAATGTATGCTTATAAAACTAAGTGTACAAAAGGGTTTGTGCTAACTTTGGCAGTATTACCTTTGGCTATTTCGATTGTAATTATGATGGTTAATGGAAATATCGGAGCAGGTGTCGCTGTTGCTGGTGCATTTAGCCTTGTTCGTTTCCGTTCCGTTCCTGGTACAGCTAAAGAAATTAGTGCAATTTTTACGGCTATGTGTACAGGACTTACTGTAGGTATGGGATTTATTGGTTATGCAGTATTGTTTGCTATTATAGCTTCAGTATTTGCGCTTGTGCTAAGTGTTTCAAGTTTTGGAGAACCACAATATAACACACGTGTTTTAGCAATTACAATTCCGGAAAACTTAAATTATACAGAAGTATTTGATGATATAATGAACAAATATACTTCTAAATGCAGTTTGCTTAGTGCAAAAACTACGAGTATGGGTAGCTTGTTTAAATTAAGCTATGAAGTTGAATTGGTAGATACAGCTATGGAAAAAGAATTTATTGATGAATTAAGATGCCGAAATGGAAATCTTGAGATTATTATTTCTAAAGAAGATAGATTTGTTAATGGGCTTTAATGGTTTATAAATTAATAGGGTTAGATTATAAACAGGCTGTGGAAAATTAAGATATAAATAGGTAAAAGAATATTTGCAAAAAATTTATAAAATAATAAATTTTTTACATTAAAATTTAATATGATATGTGGTATAATATTCTGTAATGGTTGTTATACCACATTATTTTTTATGGAGTAAGTTATGAAAAAAATAAATAGAAATGAATTAACTGTATATGTTGCTGATGAATTTTCACATGATAATATAGATTATATCTATACTACAAAACATGGTGGAGTATCAAAAGAACATTTAACATCACTGAATTTAGGTTTTTCACTTGGTGATGATAGAGAAAATGTAATTGAAAATTATGACAGAGTAGCTAAGGCTTTAAATGGTGATATCAATCAAATAACAGCTACTTGTCAAGTGCATGAAAATCATGTAAGTGTTGTAACAGAAAATGATATAGGAAATGGAATAACTCGTCCTAATGTTTGGAAAAGTGATGCACTTGTGACAAACTTAAAAAATGTTATAATAGGTGGGTTTTATGCAGATTGTGTTGTTATGCTTTTTCATGATAGGGTAAAAAATGTAATTGGAGTTGCCCATTCAGGTTGGCGAGGTACTGCACTTAATATTATTAAAAATACTATCGATGCAATGACACAAAATTTCGGAACAAACGCACGGGATGTTCATGTATTAGTAGGCCCTGCGATTAAATCATGTCATTTTGAAACAGATTCTGATGTTCCAGATGCTATGAAACAATGCGATAATGAGCTTATGCAATTTGTAGAAAAACGTGGTGTAAAATATTTTATTGATTTACATGGTATTTGTAAATTTCAATTAGAAAATTGTGGCATTAAAACTGAAAATATTACGGTATCTGAAATTTGTACATATTGCAACGAAGATGATTTTTGGTCACACAGAAGAACTCGTGGTGTACGTGGTGTACATGGGGCATTTATTAAACTTACGGAGGAAAAAAATTGAAATTAATACATAAGTTATTTTTGTTATGCACATTTCCTCTTTTGCTAGCTGGTTGCACAAGTATTACATCAGAGCTTGCACAAACTATTGAAACTGATGAAATGCTTCAAACAGAAGAACAAGCAGAAATTCAGCAAGAGGAACAAGTTATAAAAAAATATTTTGGGGTAGGGTATTATAAAAATGCAGGACTTAATCCGGTAATATCAAATTCAAATATAAATTCAGCATTAATTGATTTATTATATGAAGGTTTGTTTGAGTTATCAGAAAATTTCACACCACAGCCATTGCTCGCTCAAAATATTAGTTATTCAGCAAATGTTTATACAATTGATATAAAAAACAATATAAAATTCCATTCAGGGGCAATACTTACAGCAGAAGATGTTGTATATTCAATCGAGCTTGCGAAAAATACAACAACATCACCATATTATTCATCAATGCAAATTGTGAATAACATTACAGCTGTTGATGGAGATACATTGGTTATTGAGCTTGCTCGTCCACATAGTTCACTTGAAAGTTTGCTTGATATACCTATTATAAGAGCAGGAACTGAAAGTGATATTTTCCCTGATGGCACAGGAACATATAAACCTGATGCTGATGGTACATACTTAATTCCAAATAATAATTATCATGGAACACGGAATTTTGCAGTTGAAACAATAGAATTGATAGAAGTAGACCAATCAGATGCATATATGTATAGCTTTGAAACCGGTGGGATATCAATAAATCGTGCTTCACGTCTATCGGATATTACCACATCTTTTAAAGGTGATGTTATTTTAAACAAAGTTCCTACTACAGAATTTCATTATTTAGGAGTAAATACAGAGCAATATCCGTATAATGACCCAAAAGTTAGACAAGCTTTATCATATTTCATCAATAGACAAAGTTTAGCCGATGTACAGCTTCAAGGGTGTGCAACAGCTGTGATATATCCTAGATACATACATACTTCAGAAGAAATCTTGACATCATATAGTATAGAAAAAGCACTGGATTTATTAAAACAAGCAGACATTTATGATAGTGATGGGGATGGATTGCTTGATATGCCAAAAGAAAGAGGCAGCGGACGAGAAATTTTTGCACCTGTAATTATATCTAATGCTGAAAATAGTTTTAAAAATGCATTAGTAGATAGATTGATTTTAGAACTTAATGCAAATGGAGTTGCTGCCACATCAAGTAAACAGACTTTTGATATATTTACAGAAAATCTAACTAATGGTGATTTCGAAATCTACTATGGTGAAACATCGCTGCATTCAGATTTTAATATTGCACCATTGATTTCAAGTACAGGTTCTTTGAATTATGGTAAATATAAAGATTCTGGAATGGATAGTGCGATTTATGCTGTGCAATCAGCAACTAAAGAAACATTATCAACTGCACAGGTGGTATTTGAAGAATATTTTTTAGTGCAAATGCCGATTATTCCACTTGCATTTGAAATGACACAGGTTGTAGTGCGTCCTGAATTTTCTGGGCAAATTACACCGCTTCCAAATAATCTTGTAAATGGAATTAATGAATAAGTATATAGAAATGGTGATAAAATGAAAGAAAAAGTAGTGTTAGGTCTATCTGGGGGAGTTGATTCTGCTGTTGCAGCAACTTTGCTTAAAAAAGATGGATATGAAGTTATAGGTTTATTTTTAAATTTTGGATTAACGCCACCGGATGATGCAAAAAAACTTGCAAATGATATGGGCATAGAATTTCATACATTAGAATTAGCAGATGAGCTTGAAAAATATGTATGCTCAAATTTCAGACAAGAATATGTAAAAGGAAGAACTCCAAACCCATGTATTGTGTGTAACCCTAATGTAAAATTTAAAGCTTTAATTGAATTTGCTGATGAAATTGGAGCAAAATATATCGCAACTGGGCATTATGCGCAGATAAGACATGAGGAAAATCAAAGTTATTTAGTTCAATCAGATAGCCCGAAAGACCAAACATATATGTTATATCGTCTGCCACAAGCATATGTTTCAAGAATTATTTTTCCTTTAGCAGATTATAAAACTAAAGATGAGGTAAGACAGGAGGCTGAAAAATCTGAGCTTTTCGTAAAATCTAAACCTGATAGTATGGAAGTATGCTTTATTCCTGATAATAATCATGCTGGATATATTGAAAAGTTTGGCGTATGTCCTCCTGAGGGGAATTTCATTGATGAAAATGGAAAAGTGCTTGGAAAACATAGAGGAATACATCATTATACAGTGGGTCAGCGAAAAGGATTAGAAGTTTCAGCAACGGGAAGATTATATGTACATAGTATTAATGTAAAAGATAATACTATTACACTTAGTTTAAATGATGTATTTGCTGACAAAATCACCGTTAGTGATACTTCGTTTATATTAGAAGAATATGCTAAAATGGAAAGTTTTAAAGCTAATGTAAAAGTTAGGTATTCAAAAAGACAATCTCTAGCCACGATTTACCCTAGTGGAAAAAATGCAACAATCATTTTTGATGAGCCTGTCAGAGCACCTGCAAGTGGACAATCTGCTGTGTTTTATAATGATAATTATGTAATTGGTGGAGGTTTTATAGATTAGTCAATTTGCATAATTTGTACATTATTATTTGTATAAAACGTATATTTTTAAAAAATTGTAGCAATATGGTAAAAAAGTTGTTAAATTATGTTGAAGTTTTGAGCGTTGTTTGGTACAATGTTCATAGAATGCATAATTATGCTTAAGAACTTGCAAATACAGGTGCAAAAATGCAACACATGACGGAAAAAGTTGCAAAAATTGTATTTTATGAAAGTTTAACAGCATTTTTCGCAGAGTAATGATTTAAGTCGGCGAAGCCGATTTATATAAAAATTTTCACTTTATATCTGAAAGGGAGAGATATCCGCTATGATGACAAAAGAACAATATATCGAATCGCTAAGAAAACTTGAATTTGACCTATACGTATTAGGTAAAAAAGTTGATAGCGCTGTAGATGACAAAATTATCCGCCCATCACTTAATTCTCTAGCTGCAACTTATGACTACGCAAACGACCCACAATATGAAGATTTAATGACTGCAACTTCTTCTTTAACTGGTAAAAAAATTAACCGTTTTACTCATCTTCACCAAAGTGCTGAAGACCTTGTTAAAAAAGTTAAAATGCAACGTCTATTAGGTCAAAAAACTGGTGCTTGTTTCCAACGTTGTGTTGGTATGGACGCTGGTAACGCAGTATTCTCAACTACTTTTGAAGTTGACGAAAAATACGGCACAAGCTACCACCAAAACTTTAGAAAATTCTGGACATATATCCAAGATACTGACTTTACAGTTGACGGTGCTATGACTGACCCAAAAGGTGACCGTGGCGTTTCTCCTTCAAAACAATCAGATCCTGATATGTTCCTTCACGTTGTTAAAAGAACTGACGAAGGTGTATATGTAACTGGTGCAAAAGCTCACCAAACTGGTTATGTAAACTCACACGAAGTGCTAGTAATGCCTACTATCGCTATGAAACCAGAAGATAAAGATTATGCAATTTCTTTCGCTATTCCAACAGATAGCAAAGGTATCAAATTAATCTATGGTCGTCAATCTTGTGATACTCGTAAACTTGAAGAGCACAACGACATCGACGTAGGTAACTACGAATACGGTGGCCACGAAGTTCTTGTAATCTTTGAAAATGTTTTCGTTCCAAACGAAAGAATTTTCTTAAACGGCGAAACTGATTTCTGTGGAATGATGGTTGAGCGTTTTGCAGGATACCACAGACAATCTTACGGTGGATGTAAAGTTGGTGTTGGTGACGTTCTTATCGGTGCTACAGCTACAGCTTTAGAATATGCTGGTGCTGACAAAGCTTCTCACTGTAAAGATAAACTAATCGAAATGAACCACTTAAACGAAACTCTATTCTCTTGTGGTGTTGCTTGTTCTTGTGAAGGTACAAAAACAAAAGCTGGTAACTACATCATCGATTTACTACTAGCTAACGTATGTAAACAAAACATCACTCGTTTCCCATATGAAATTGCTCGTCTTGCAGAAGACCTTGCAGGTGGTCTAATGGTTACTTTACCATCAGAATCAGATTACCAAAACCCAGAACTACGTCCTTACATTGATAAATATCTAAAAGGTGTTGACGGTGTTACAACTGAAAACCGTATGAGAATTTTACGTCTTATCGAAAACATCACTTTAGGTACAGCTGCTGTAGGTTACAGAACTGAATCAATGCATGGTGCTGGTTCTCCACAAGCTCAACGTATCATGATTGGTCGTCAAGCTAACATGGAACACAAGAAAAATTGTGCTAAAGCACTAGCTCGTATTAAAGAATAAATTTTTACTGATTTAATACTATAAATTAATATAGGGAACGACGTTCTATGTACTCTGTTGTACTTTGATGAGTTATTATCAAATACGGTATATTGGAGGTCGTTTTCCCTATATATAATCATAAAAATTTCAATAATTTCGAGATTTTATCAAAAGGAGGGACTGCCTGTGCAAAAGAAAATTACTATCGGTATTAAATTTTGTGGAGGATGTAATCCAAGATTTGATAGAGGGCAAGCCTTTGCCAAAATCAAAGAACAACTTTCAGATTTATTTGAATTTGAAACAATAGACATCACAAAACATTATAAAGCGGTGCTTATAATACGTGGTTGTGGTGGTTGTGGTTTTGAATATGAAGGGGAAATTGCTGATAAACAATTCTTGCTATCAAATGTTGATGAAATGCCAAAATTGATTGAAATACTACAAAATTTCAAATAAATGAATTTTACATAAAGGGGAAATTTACTAAAATGAAAAAGGTAAATGTAATTTCAGCAGCAGAAGCTGCAATGCTAGTTAAAGATGGTGACACTATCGCAACTGGGGGATTTGTAAGTTGCGCATGTCCTGAAGCACTATCAACTGCACTAGAGAACAGATTTTTAGAAACTGGGGCTCCAAGAGATTTAACACTATTTTTTGCAGCAGGTCAAGGTCATCGTGATGGAACAGGTGGAGACCATTATGGTCATGAAGGCCTACTTAAACGTGTTGTTGGTGGTCACTGGGACAGAGCACCAAAATTAGGCGCACTTGCACTAGAAAATAAAATCGAAGCTTATAACCTTCCACAAGGGGTTATTACTCATATGTATCGTGATATTGCAGCTCACAATATCGGAACGCTTACTCATGTAGGGCTATACACTTTTGCAGACCCACGTAATGGTGGCGGTAAACTAAATAGCAAAACTACAGAAGATTTAGTTAAAATCATTAATATCGAAGGTGAAGAACGTCTACTATATAAAGGTTTCCCTATTGATGTATGTTTCCTACGTGGTAGCTATGCTGATGAATACGGTAACTGTACTGTTCACCGTGAAATCGGACCTTTAGATGTAACTGCTATGGCTCAAGCTTGTAAAAACTCAGGTGGTAAAGTTGTAGTTCAAGTTGAAAAAGTAGTTCAAGGTGGCTCACTAGACCCTAAACTTGTAAAAATTCCTGGCATATATGTTGATTCTATCGTAGTGGGTACTCCGGAAGAAAATATGCAATGTTTAGGTATGCCTTACGACGGCTCACTATCTGGTGAATTTAGAATTCCAGTTGATGCTATCGAAGCAATTCCGCTAGATGCTAAAAAAATCATTGCTCGTCGTGCTGCTATGGAGCTTCCAAAAGATGCAGTTGTAAACTTAGGCACTGGTGCACCTGAGAAAATCGCAAATGTAGCTGCTGAAGAAGGTATTTCAGATTATATGACTTTAACAGTTGAAGCAGGCTCTATTGCTGGTGTTCCTGCAGGCGGCACACAATTTGGTGCTTCTGCAAATGCAATGGCTATCTTAGACCACAACGTTCAATTCGACTTCTACCAAGGTGGCGGTATTGACGTTGCATTCTTAGGTTTAGCTGAAACTGCTGCAAATGGTGACCTTAACGTATCTAAATTCGGCACAAGACTAGCTGGTGCTGGTGGATTTATCGACATCACACAAAATTCTAAAAAAGTTTGTTTCTGTGGTACATTCACAGCTAAAGGGCTTAAAACAGAATGTGTAGATGGCGCATTAAAAATCACTACAGAAGGTGCAAAGAAAAAATTTGTTGAAGCTGTAGAACATATCACTTTCTCCGGTACTTACGCAAATAAAACAAAACAACCTGTACTTTATATTACAGAGCGTGCTGTATTTGAGCTTCGTCCAGAAGGTGTAACATTAATTGAAATCGCACCTGGTGTTGATATGCAAAAAGATGTATTAGACCAAATGGACTTCAAACCACATATTGCTGACGAAGTGAAAATAATGGATGCTAGAATTTTCAGAGATGAACTTATGGGACTATCAAACTAATAATAATTAAAGGAGTTTTTAAACATGACACAAATGGATAAATACAAAGCAAAAGTAAAATCCCCAGCAGATGCTATTAAACTAATTAAAGATGGTAACAGAGTAATGGTAGGCCATGCTATTGGTGAACCTAAAATGTTACTTCGTGCACTTGCTGAAAACTATAAAGATTTTAAAGATGTTGAACTTACTCACGAAGTTTATAACGGTGAAGGTTTAACTGTAGCACCTGAAATGGCAGGACATTTCCACCATAATGTAATTTTTGCTGATGGCACAACAAGAAAAGCTGTTCAAGAGGGCAGAGCAGATTTTATGCCAACTTGTTTCCACGAATTACCACAACTTATTGACCATGGCTACTTCCCTGTTGATGTATTCATCGCTCAATGTACACCTCCAGATAAATTTGGTTTTGTAAACCTTGGTATTTCTTGTGACTATGCTAAAATGTGCATTGAAAAAGCAGCAGTTACTATTCTTGAAGTTAATGACCAAATGCCAACAACTTTCGGTGAAACTTTTGTTCACGTTGATGAAATTACAGCATTTATCGAAACTTCATACCCACTTCGTGAAATTCCTGTACCTGTAATTGGTGACACAGAAATGAAAATTGGTAAATTCGTATCAGAACTTATCCCTGACGGTGCGTGTCTGCAACTTGGTATCGGTTCACTTCCAGATGCTATCTTAAATTTCTTAGGCGATAAAAAAGACCTAGGCATTCATTCTGAAATGGTATCTGACGGTGTTATTCCACTTATCGAAAGTGGCGTTATCAATGGCAAGAAAAAACAAGTTAACCCAGGTAAAATCGCTGTTACTTTCTTAATGGGTACACAAAAACTTTATGATTTCGTTGATAAAAACCCTGCATTTTTAATGCTACCTGTTGATAAAACAAATGCACCAGAAATCGCTTGTTTAAATGAAAATCTTATCGCTGTAAACTCTTGTGTAGAAGTTGACCTTATGGGCCAAGTTTGTTCAGAAGCTATCGGTTTAAGCCAACATTCAGGTATTGGTGGTCAACTTGATTTCTGTCGTGCTGCTAACCGTTCAAAAGGTGGTAAAGCTATTCTTTGTACTCCATCAGTTACTAAAAACGGAAAAATTTCAAAAATTGTTCCATTCTTAAATCATGGTGCGCCTGTTACAACTGACAGATGTGACGTGAACTACATTGTAACTGAATATGGTGTAGCACAGCTTAAAGGTAAAAACCTAAGACAACGTGCAACAGCACTTATCAAAATTGCTCATCCAGACTTTAGACCATCTTTAATCGAAGAATTCGAGAGAAGATTTAACCAAAAGTTTGAAGATTGATATTAAATTAACGAAAATATAACTTTTAACCAAAAATAAATTTTATATTTGTTGATTATTTTATTGTCAACTGTTGGTTATCTTTGGTATAATTATCTTTGGAAAACCCAATTATTAACTTTTGCAAATTTTAAATTATATATACATAAGGAGAACAAAATGAAAACTTATATCGTATCAGCTGTAAGAACAGCAGTAGGCTCATATGGTGGCTCACTAAAAGACGTGTCAGCTCCAAAACTTGCATCAATCGTAACAGAAGAAGCTCTTAAAAGAGGTGGCGTAAACAAAGCCGATGTTAACGAAGTTATCTTAGGTCAAGTTTTATCTGCTGGTGTAGGTCAAAACCTTGCTCGTCAAGCTGTTATTGGCGCTGGACTTCCACAAGAAGTTCCTGGTATGACAATTAATAAAGTTTGTGGTTCTGGTCTTAAAACTGTTGCTATGGCAGACCAAATCATTCGTGCTGGCGATGCTACTGTAGTAGTTGCTGGTGGTGCTGAAAACATGTCACAAGCTCCATACATCTCAAAAACAATGAGATGGGGCGCTAGAATGGGCGATGTATCAATGGTTGACTATATGATTTATGATGGTCTATTTGATATCTTCAATGGTTACCACATGGGTATCACAGCTGAAAATGTAGCTGAAAAATATGGTATCACTCGTGAAATGCAAGATGCTTTAGCGCTAGGTTCTCAAACAAAAGCTACAGCTGCTATGCAATCAGGACGTTTTAAAGATGAAATCGTTCCTGTTGAAATCAAAGTTAAAAAAGAAACTAAATTATTTGAAAATGATGAATATATCAAAACAAATACAACTGCTGAAGTGTTAGCTAAACTTCGCCCAGCATTCAAAAAAGATGGTACTGTTACTGCTGGTAACGCATCTGGTATCAATGATGGTGCTGCTGCAATCGTTGTGTGTTCTGAAGAATATGTTAAAGCTAATAACCTAAAACCTCTTGCAAGAGTGGTATCATCAGGTTCAGTTGGTTGTGATCCTTCAATCATGGGTATAGGTCCTGTTGAATCAGTTCGTCAAGCACTTTCAAAAGCAGGACTTACTGTAGCAGATCTTGACCTTGTAGAAGCTAACGAAGCTTTTGCTTCTCAAGCTTATGCTGTTAACAACGAATTAGGCCTAAATCCTGAAATCGTAAACGTTAACGGTGGTGCAATTGCTATTGGTCACCCAATCGGTGCATCTGGTGCTCGTGTACTTACTACCCTAATTCACGAAATGATTAAAAGAGATGTTAAAACAGGTCTTGCAACTCTTTGTATCGGTGGCGGTATGGGTGAAGCTCTTATCGTTGAACGTGATGAACTTTGTAAATAATTAAGAAACTTCTCATAAATCATCTGTCATAATTAAAGGGCAGCCAGGAGCGACGCCCATGTCGCTCCTTTTTCATGAAATGATATTTTTTTAACATATAAATCAAATTAAATTTAAAGGAGAATACATAATGGAACCACAAGTATTACTTGAGAAAA
>CAYJKB010000038.1:12383-20339 GCA_964370625.1 uncultured Oscillospiraceae bacterium
CAAATTAAATTTAAAGGAGAATACATAATGGAACCACAAGTATTACTTGAGAAAAAAGGTAAAGTAGCCGTAATTACTATCAATAGACCAAAAGCATTAAATGCACTAAATACAAGCGTTTATCATGAACTTGATACAATCTTAGATGAACTAGAAGCAATGGAAGGCGTTTACGCAGTTGTTTTAACAGGTTCTGGCGAAAAATCTTTCGTAGCTGGTGCTGATATTGCACAAATGAAAGATTTAGATGTAGCTGGTGGTAAATTCTTTGGTAACGATGGAAATGGTGTTTGTCGTCGTCTTGAAAATTACAAATATCCAGTTATTGCAGCAATTAACGGTTATTGCTTAGGTGGTGGTTGTGAACTTGCTATGTGTGCTGATATTCGTATCTGTTCAGAAAATGCAAGATTTGGCCAACCTGAAGTAGGTTTAGGTATTACTCCTGGTTGTGGTGGTACACAAAGACTTGCTCGCATCGTAGGTTTAGGCAAAGCTAAAGAAATGATTTACACAGGTCGTGCAAATTACAAACCAGCTGATGCACTTGCTATGGGTCTTGTAAATGCTGTATACCCAATTGAAACTCTTATGGAAGAAGCTATGAAACTTGCAGAAGAAATTGCAAATCAAGCACCTGTTGCAGTTAGCCTTTGTAAAGAACTTATCAATGTTGGTATGCAATGTGATCTTGACACTGCTCTTAAAATGGAAGCTAACGCTTTTGGTCAATGTTTTGCAACTGAAGATCAAACAATGGCTATGACAGCTTTTGTAAGCAAAGAGAAAAAAGGCGAATTCTTAGGAAAATAATTCTACATTTATTATTAAATAAACATAATTAAATATTATGTGCAATATACGAAAGAGGTAAAATATGAAAATTTGCGTTTTCGGAGCAGGAAACATGGGTGCAGGGATTGCACAAGTATTTTTAACTAGTGGTCACGAAGTAATTCTTTGTGATGTAAAAGAAGAATATGCTCAAAGTGGATACGATAAAATTCGTGCAGGTATTTCAAAATTCGTTAGCAAAGGAAAACTTTCTCAAGAGTTTGCTGATGAATGTTTCAATAGATTAATTGCTACAACTAACTATGTTCAAGCTAAAGAATGTGATTTAATTGTAGAAGCTATCATTGAAGATATGGATGTTAAGAAAAATCTATTCTTAAAGCTTGACAAAATTTGTTCTCCAGAAACAATTTTTGCAACTAATACATCTGCGCTATCTATTACAGAAATGGCTGCAAGTGTAAAAGGTCGTTCTGATAAATTTATCGGACTTCACTTCTTTAACCCAGCACCAATTATGAGACTTGTTGAAGTTATACGTGCTATTCAAACTAGTGATGAAACTTTTGCAAGAGCTTATCAATTAGTTAAAACATTAGATAAAGACCCAGTAGAAGTAAAAGAAGGACCTGGTTTCATTGTAAACCGTATGCTAATTCCTATGCTTAATGAAGCAATTGGTATCCTAGCAGACGGACTTGCAAGTGCACAAGACATTGATAAAGCAATGCAACTTGGTGCAAATCTGCCTCAAGGACCTCTAGCACTAGCTGACCTTGTTGGTAATGATGTAAACCTTGCTATCATGCATTCTCTATATGATGAAACAGGGGATACAAAATACCGTCCACATCCACTTCTTAAAAAGATGGTACGTGCTGGTTGGCTTGGAAGAAAAACTGGTAAAGGTTTCTTTGACTACGATAATTCTAAATAAGATTAATATTAAAAGGTGTGGCCATTTGGTCACACCTTTTAAATGTCAAAAATCTGTAATATAAAAAATTTATTTTTATGGTTGTAAAAACTTGCAAATATTGTAATACAGTTTGGATATTATTTGCGAGATAAATTAAGTGTACTCTTTAAAAGTGCAAATGAACCAACAGCAATAACCGGAACAATAACCCAAACTAATGGGGAAAGTTTATTTTCTTCCAAAGTAGTATCATCAATATCAGTGTCATCAGAAGAATTATCAGGAACAACTGAATCTATAGCACTATAAGTAGCTTTGATGGTATCGCCCATATTAGCGATAGAGAGTAGGTGCTCATATCTAAAGAAAATAGCACCATCAACGTGAGATGAGGTAAAATTCATTTGCATTTGACGTTCAATTTCATCAGTGCCATACCAAACAGAGTTTACATCAGAAGTATCAGAACGGTAAATTGCTTGCCCTATATAAAGTTTAACATCAGTATCTTTGACAACGTCGCTCCACCAGCGAGAAAGTTCTTCATAATCTGCAAGGTCATGACCGATGTTCCAATAAAGTTGAGGAGCAATATAATCTATAGTTCCCTCAAGAACCCACTTTCTAGTATCAGCATAATGTTGATAATATGATTCACCACCATTAGTATTACTACCTAATGAATTATTTTTGCTATTTGCCCAAATGCCAAAAGGTGAAATACCAAAAGAAATATCAGGGTCAGCTTCATGAAGTTCTTCATCTAACATGGAAATTAGTTGATTTACATTATCACGTCTAAAGTCACCGATATTTGAAAAAGTTGAACCATATTTTTGATATTCATCAGCATCATCAAAATCAGTACCAGGATAAAAATAATCGTCCATATGAATTCCATCAACGTCATAATTATTTACAATTTCAAGCACACTATCAGTGATTAATCTGCGTACTTGTGGAATTGCTGGATTAAAATAATAATTTCCTTCATGAATTACAGTATATTCAGGGTTTGTACGAGCTGGATGTGTGGAAGGAAGTGAGTTATACTCATCTGCACCATCTTTAGTAATCCGATAAGGATTTACCCAAGCATGAAGCTCTAAACCACGAGCATGAGCACCTTCAACAAAATATTCAAGTGGATCAAAATTATTTGCTGGTGCAGTGCCTACACTGCCAGTAAGATAACGTGACCAAGGAAAATATTCAGATGGATAAAGGCTATCAGCAGATGGACGAACTTGCAAAAAAATCGCATTAAGCCCAAAAGCTTTAGCATTATCTAAAATAGCATCTGCTTCAGCTTTTAAAATAGCTTCATTTGTTGTTCCGTTTTTAGGATAATCTAAGTTATAAACTGTAGATACCCAAATTCCACGCATTTCTTGCTCTGTTGCATAGGCTGTTGTAAACAAACCTAAAAAGGTTGTCAGTGTGAAAATGATGGTTAACATAAAAATTCTTTTTCTCATAATTTCTCCTTTTTATTATCAATCTATAAAAATGGTACAATAAATTATATGAAAAGTAAACAGTAAATAGACATATTTAATGCTAAGAAAGAAAATTTAAAATTAAACTCAGAGAACTTATTCAAAAATTTTACTATTTTTTGTAAAAATACATGACAAACATAAAAAAATTCTGTATAATGTAAAAGTAAAAGTAAATAGAGAAAAGAGGGTAATATATGATTGAATTTTCATGGGAACTAGTAATTTACATATCAATCATCTCATTTATTGCACAATTTATTAAAGGAATAGCTGGATTTGGAGACCCACTTATATCAAGCCCACTATTAGCACTTAGAATAGACCCTAAGTTTATCACTCCAGCAAATTTACTAATAAATGCCACATGTAATGCATACCTTACATGGCATAATAGAAAAGCATTTTCCGTTAAAAAAGTAATGCCAATGTTAATTGCAATTTTAGCAGGTATAATCCCTGGAACATTTTTGCTTGCAAATATGAGTTCGCTTGTACTTAAAGCAATTTTAGGTGTACTTGTAGTAGGCTTAGGGATAGAAATGGCAACTCGTAATCAATCAAAGCAATTTAAAGGCAATAAAGTAATTATGCTTATTGTTTCTTTCTTTTCTGGAATTTCAGCAGGGATATTTGGAATAAATTTATTTTTTGTAGCCTATGTTGAAAGAACAACTACAGATAGAAGTGCATTTCGTGGCACGATTGGATTTATTTTCTTTATTGAAAATATGTTTAGAGTAGTTGTTTATATAGTAATGGATATATTTAATGTATCAGTACTTCTGCTGTTTGTAGCATGTATTCCAGCTGGTGTATTAGGATTTGTTATAGGTCAAGCATGTGATAAAAAAATGCCTGAACATGTTGTCCGAAAAATTGTATATATTGTGTTTATCGCCGGTGGATTAAGCACATTTATAAATGCAGTGTTCTTTGCAAAATAAAAACTTAAAATTTAGGAGAAATTAGTAATGTACAAAAACAGGTTTACAGCGACAGATGAAATGTTAAAAGAATTTATAAACAAAGTTCTGTGTAAAAAAATATTTTTCACATCAAAAGTATTTGGAGTATGTGGAATAGCTATGATAATAGTTAGCGCATTAGGCAATGATATGACAGGGCTTGCAATGTTTGCAGCTTTAACATGTGTTGTTGTAGGAATGGCAATTTTCACACCAAAACTTACATTCAACCAAATGAAAAAAGCTGATAAAGAAATTAATGGCAATAATAAATTTGAAACAGTTGTAGAATTTAAAAATAAAGTAATCGTAGATGAAGGTGCATTTCATTTGGAACTTGAATTTGATAGAATTCGTAGAATACATACATTAAAAACTTGTGCTGTGCTTATGTTTACATCTCAAAATGGAATTATTATTTCTAAAGATGGCTTTGAAAAAGGCACATATGAAGAATTTTTAAAATTCCTAAAACAAAAAAATCCAAGAGTCAGCATTAAATAATAAAAACACCCCTTCAAATCCTTGAAATTTATTGTTATCAGTGATACAATATATTTAAATTTAAGGTTTTGGAGGGGTTTTTCATTGCATCTACCAATATTAGAGAAAGAATATACAATAAATTCAACTTTTTCAGATATTTTCCAAAGAGCAAGACCATCAGCGTTGTGTCAAATTATGCAAGATATAGCAGATGAACATGCTGTTAAAGGAGGCTTTAGTAGAGAAAGTATACTTCAATCATCAAATGCGATATGGATGTTATCAAGAGTTAGATATGATCTTGATAAACCATTATATCCAGAACAAAAAATAACAGTTAAAACATGGCATAGAGGGACAGTAGGGCCTTTGTGGTATCGTGACTTTACAATCTATTCTGATAATGAAAAAATTGGAACTGCAACAACGGCATGGATAGTAGTTGATTTTGATAGCAAAAGATTGCTAAAACCGCATGAAGTGTTGCCAACAAATGCAAAACCTATTGAAGGCATGACATTGCCTAAAATTCCGATTGATAAAAACGGAGAATATTGGGGAGATTATACGGTTGGGTATATTGACCTTGATTTAAATATACACTTAAACAATGTAAAAGCAGTAGATATTTTAACTAATGCATGTGAGTTGCAAAATAGAGAGAATAAATTTATTAAATCTCTTAGTATAAATTATTTAGCAGAATGTCGTGATACTGATGTGTTAGAACTTTATAAAAGCTATGAAGGTGAAAATGAAATTAAAATCAGTGCAATTGCACACGAAAAACCAAGACTTGTAATGAAAATCATATTAGAAGAGGTGGAGGGATGATTTATGCAAGAAATATCTGCTATTACTAATGAAATTGTGTCTATTTGTGACCCTCTTAAAATTTATCTATTTGCCCAGAAAAAAACATTACTCGGTGATATTAAATCAATGGATTTTTGTATAGTGTGCAGAAGTCCTGATAAAAAAGCATTAAGCACTAAAATTTTCCTTGATATTGATAGTGAAATACCATTTAGTATAGTGATTTACAGTGATGACGAATGGGATGCTTTTCATACTGATGAGCATAGTTTTGCAAGTAGAATTTTAGAGAAAGGTAAATTAATTTATGCGAAGACCTCATAAAGGTCAAACAGACAGTAAATTTTATCATAAATGGTTATCTAATTCACTATCAGATTTAAGGGCTGCAAAAGTATTGCTTACTTACAATGAAGATTTAGAAATTGTTGCGTTTCACTGTCAGCAATGCATAGAAAAAGCATTAAAAGGCTATTTATTATTTAAAACAGGACGACATTTCGATGGACATAATATAACATTTTTATGTAAACAAGCTATGGTACAAGATGTTCAGTTTACAGAATTTTTGCCAGATACAGTAGGGCTGAATAATTTATATATTGAAACACGTTATCCATCGGATATAGCAGAAGAACTTACAGAATATGATGTTTCACAACTTTTATCTTTAGCAGAAAGGATTTTTTCTGTAATTCGTGAGCAATTATATGAAGCTAAGTTGTTTAAAACAGAAAAAAACAAACCTAAAAAAAGATAAAAAGTTGTATATTTTTTTCTTGGATTAAATATTTACTTTTTCCTATAAACGATGTATACTTAAGTATTAATAAATGTTGCAAAAGTGCAGTGCACTTATATTTTCAGGAGGTTTATAATGGTTAACAATAATTTCGAACATAAGTTTTTAAAAGAAGGTCTAACATTTGATGATATATTACTAATTCCTGCGAAAAGTAATGTTTTGCCAAATAGTGTAAAACTTACAACTAAACTTACTAAAAAAATCACTTTAAATATACCTATGGTATCGGCTGCGATGGATACTGTAACAGAATCACGTATGGCTATTGCTATGGCTCGTGAAGGTGGTATTGGTATTATTCATAAAAATATGCCTGTTGAACGTCAAGTTGATGAAATTGACAGAGTTAAACGTTCAGAAAATGGTGTAATTCATGATCCATTCTTCTTATCACCAACACATACTTTAAAAGATGCTGATGATTTAATGGCAAAATTCAGAATTTCTGGTGTGCCTATTTGTGAAGGTGGCAAACTTGTTGGCATCATCACAAATCGTGATCTTAAATTTGAAACAGATTTAACTCGTGAAATCAAAGAAGTTATGACATCTAAAAACTTAATTACAGCTCCGATGGGAACAGACCTTGAAGAAGCTCGTAGTATTTTAGCTAAATTTAAAATCGAAAAACTTCCATTAGTTGATGAAAACTTTGCACTTCGTGGTCTTATCACAATTAAAGATATTGAAAAAGCAGTGCAATATCCTAACTCTGCACGTGATAAACAAGGCAGATTATTAGTTGGCGCTGCAATTGGTGTTACAGTTGATGTGCTAGAACGTTCTAAAGCACTTCTTGATGCTGGTGCTGATGTGCTTGTATTAGACTCTGCTCATGGACATTCACAAGGTATCATTGATTGTGTTAAAAAAATCAAAACTGCATACCCAGAAGCGCAATTAATCGCTGGTAATATTGCAACTGCTGATGCTGCTCGTGAACTTATTGAAGCTGGTGCAGACTGTCTAAAAGTTGGTATTGGTCCTGGGTCAATTTGTACAACTCGTGTTGTTGCTGGTATCGGTGTGCCACAAATTACAGCTGTTTATGACGTAGCATGTGAAGCATCAAAACATGGTGTTCCTGTAATTGCTGACGGTGGTATTAAATATTCTGGTGATATTGTAAAAGCTATTGCAGCAGGCGCTGATGTAGTTATGGCAGGTTCACTTCTTGCAGGTTGTGAAGAAAGCCCTGGTGAAACTGAAATTTTCCAAGGTAGACAATTTAAAGTTTATCGTGGCATGGGCTCTGTTTCAGCTATGGGACAAGGTAGCGCAGACCGTTATTTCCAAGATAAAAATAAAAAATTAGTTCCAGAAGGCGTTGAAGGTCGTGTACCTCATCGTGGAAGTGCAGCTGATATGATCTATCAAATGATGGGTGGTTTACGTGCCGGTATGGGTTACTGTGGCACTGAAACTATCGAAGATTTACAAACTGATGGTCAATTTGTTAGAATTACAGGTGCTGGACTTAAAGAAAGTCATCCACATGATATTTATATCACAAAAGAAGCTCCAAACTATAGCATGCAACCATAAGTTTATACTTTAAGGACGGAATTTTCCGTCCTTTAAATTTTGTCTTTTTATTGTTTTCATTTCTTGCGCAAGAAGGCGACTCACATTTGCAATAATTGCACAGCCTTACTTAAAGAGTTTTTT
>CAYJKB010000039.1:0-20149 GCA_964370625.1 uncultured Oscillospiraceae bacterium
GAAACGTGACGCCCCTAATTAAATTATGGGGGAACGATTTGTTCTGTCATCCATGTAGGTGGGCTACCTTGATTTAGGGTAGCCCTACGGAAGAATTAATTCCATAGGGGGGTCACCAAAATGTAGCCCCCTTTGTGTGGTGGCGTTCCACCACCTCACAATATACCCTATACCCTGAAACAGGGCATACCCCTATGGTATGGTAAAATACTGTATCATTAACAACTAAAGGAAGCGATGAAACAACGCACCCTTTGGTGTATAGCAAAAAGTTATATACCAAAGGTACGGTACGAAGCATACCCCACCATAAGGGAGGAACATTTAGTTCCCTCGGTATGTCGTGAAACGCTACTCATCTATTAAAAAGAACGGAGGAACTCTATGGAAGAAAAACGCAATAAAACAGTTTTAATTAAGTTCACAGAGCAAGAATTAAACGCAGTTGAACGAAATATGAAAAATATAAACGTCAAAAATCGCAGTGGGTACATTCGTAAAATGTCCATTGATGGCTACCACTTGACTTTAGAAATGCCTGAACTCCCTGAAATATCAAGGTTACTTAATATCATATCAAACAATGTAAATCAGCTCACAAAAATGGCTCACAGTACGAATAATATTTATAAAGATGATGTGTTAGACGTAAATAAAAATCTAATTGAAATCAAAGAGCAATTCGGCGAAATATTAAAGTGCTTATCAAAGGTAGGTGGTTAAATGGCTACCACAAGGCTAATGCCACTACACGTTGGTAAAGGCAAAACTATAAGCTCAGCACTAGGCAGAACAGTTGATTACGTTGAGAACCCAAACAAGACAAATGACGGTGAATTAATTTCATCTTACGAGTGTGACCCGCAAATAGCAGAACAACAATTCTTGTTCACCAAAAGCCAATATACAAGGCTTACAGGGCGAAATCAAGGCGATAAAGACGTTATAGCTTATCACCTTAGACAAAGCTTTAAACCTAACGAAATCGACGCAGAAACGGCAAATAAAATAGGCTATGATTTGGCAATGTCCCTCACTAAAGGCAAGCACGCTTTTATCGTTTGTACCCACGTCGACAAGGCTCATATTCATTCACATATCGTTTTTAATTCAACGGCATTAGATGCAACAAAGAAGTTCAGAAACTTTTGGAATAGTAGTTTTGCAATCAGAAAAATATCGGATAGACTTTGCATTGAACAAGGGGTGTCCATTGTGGTCACCCCTTCAAAATCAAAAGGTAGTTATGCTTCTTGGTTAACGTCAAACGAAGTTTGCCGTGAGAAACAGCCACCTACTTTCAGTGACAAGCTAAGACTTGCAATAGATGAAGTGCTAGAAACAAAACCTACATCATTTGATGAATTTATTAAGCTAATGAAAGCCAAAGGATTTGAATTTAAAGACGGAAAACATATCGCATTTAAGGGTATAGGGCAAAAGAAATTTATCCGTTTAAAATCTCTTGGTGATGAATATGTCGAAGATAAAATCAAGGCTGTAATAGTCGGCGATGCAGTTCACACACCAAAACCTACGCAAGATAAAGTTAATTTGCTGATTGATATTCAAAGCAAAATCAACGCTGGAAAAGGCAAGGGATATGAGAACTGGGCGAAGATTTTCAACGTAAAACAGTCGGCTAAAAGCCTAATGTATTTGAGGGAACACAACCTGAATGATTATGATGAATTAGCGTCAAAAGCAGAAGAACTCTCAAACAAATTCGATGAAGTTTTAGCAAATATAAAAACACTAGAAAGTCAGATACAAGATAAGTCAGAAATGAAGAAACATATCATCAATTACTTGAATTCCAAAGCAAAATATGGTGAATATAAGCAGTCTGGCTACTCTAAAAAATTAGCAGAAGAATATCGAGCTGAGATTGCACTTTACAAGGCTTCACAGAAATATTTTAACGACAAAGGCTTGAAGAAACTCCCTAGTATTAAATCCTTAAATGCAGATTTAGATAGGCTCTACAAGGAGAAAAGTTCAGCCTACACCGATTACAAAAAGCTAAAAAAGGACTATCAAGAAATTCAAACAGTTAAGCGAAATATTGAAACAGTTTTAGGCGATGATGAGCTTAAAAAGCGAAAAGAAAAATCCTCACCACAGCGTTAAGCTAGGGTGAGGAAACAAGCTCCATTAGGAGCGTTGCTTGCAGATTTATCTGCAAAATATAAAGGGCTTGGGAAATTGTCCCAACAAGCAAAATGCACAGGGGTATATACCTGTGCATTGCTTGCAATTATTGAAAAATAAAAATACTGAAATATAGAAAGATGAGGTTTTATTATGAAAAAAGAATACTTTAACGAAGAAAATGGACTATGGTACGAACTTGGTGATGACGGTATGTATTATCCCCTCATAAGCCTAGATGACGAAAATCATAAGCCTATTGGTAAGTTCGGCAGAATGCGAAAAAGACATTTACAAGAACATTATTCAGCGTTGTTTAATCACCTATTGCTGTCAAATAAACTTAATGAACATCTGCACGAAATTGATGTAAAGGCTAATGCTATGATTGAAGAAATTGTAACAGCTATGGCGAAAGCTGATGGGTGTGATAGTGAGCTTAAAATGAAAGACCAAATGAAATGGGTAGGACTTATGAATAACTATCAGGCTTGTGCTGAGGAGATTGTTCTAAGAGAACTGGTGTTTGAATAAAAAACAAAATATGTTATACTTTTATTATATATTTAATTTCGTAAAGACGATATAATAAAAAAAGAAAGGTGGAAATTAAATGAGAAAGATTATGATTGCAGGAACAGAGTGTATATTTTATGAACATAGTTTATATAACGATAAGCTTGTGCTAATGAAGTATGGGAGTAATCAAATTACTACAAAGCAACTGAAATTTAGCTTAGATAATATTATTGAATTCATTGGACACACACTAACATTAGGCTCAATAATTGATACTGAACTTGAAAAATATAAAACTGCATTGACTGTACTTAAAGCACTAAGAATGATTTTTAATAAAGCTGATAATCCTAATAAGCCACCATCTAAAACAGATGTGAAAACTACTATGGATGTTATAACTGAGATAGCTTTAATGAATGAACAAAATGAAAATGTTAAGAGTTCAATCAAAATTGTTAATATGTTTAGTCAAATGATGATGGGTAATGATTAGTATAAACTGTGATGGCGTTATGTCATCACAGTTTATTTTCATTTTAAAGTGTAAATTTAATTTAATGACTTGAAATATTTTGCAAATTGATGTATAATAGTAATGTTGCAAAAACACATAACGAGGTGTAAAGAATGGTAAGCGAAAAAATACGAATATTACTTATAAAAAGAAAAATGACAATGTCAGAGTTGGCTGATAAAATCGAAACTACTCCACAAAATTTAAGCAATAAACTAAGCCGAGATAACTTTAATGAGAAAGAAATTATTGCGATTTCTTCTGCATTAGGGTGTAAATTTGATATAACTTTTACGATGGAAGAATCAGGAGAGCAAGTATGAAACCTTTTATAAAATGGGCAGGTGGAAAAACACAATTGTTACCTGATATAAGAAATAAGTATCCAGCCGAACTTGGAAAAACTATAACAAAATACTGTGAGCCTTTTATTGGTGGTGGAGCAGTTTTATTTGATATTTTATCAAATTATGACCTTGAAGAAATACTGATAAACGATATAAACAAGGAACTTACAAACACTTATTCTCAAATAAAAAATAACCTTGCTCACCTATTAGATGAGCTTTCTAAAATGCAAGAATTATTTTGGGATATGGACACAGAAGAACGCAAAATTTATTACTATGAAAAACGTGAGCGATTTAATTATCTCAAAGTAAATGGTGATGAAGAAATAAACTTTGAAAAGGCAGCATTATTTATTTTTCTGAATAAAACTTGTTTTAATGGTCTATTTAGAGTTAATAAAAGTGGATTATTCAATGTTCCAATGGGTGCATATAAAAAGCCTGTTATTTGTGATGAAGGTAATTTAACAGAGATAAACAAAGTGCTTCAAAATGTAAAAATAACTACTGGTGATTATAAAGCTACAATTGATTTTATAGATGAAAATACTTTCGTTTATATTGACCCACCTTATCGTCCGATTAGCGAAACAGCAAGTTTCACTTCTTATGCTGAAACAAACTTTGACGATAATGAGCAAGTTGCTTTAGGTAAGTTTGTTGATATGGCACACGCTAAAGGTGCTAAGGTTGTAATAAGTAATTCAGATCCAAAAAACAGCAATGAAAATGACCATTTCTTTGACGATTTATATTCGAATTATGAGATAGCAAGAGTTAGTGCAAAACGTATGATTAACTGCAATGCTAATAGTCGTGGAGATGTTAAAGAGTTGCTAATTTCAAATTATTAAGGAGAATTTCATTATGGCTTTTGTTAAAAATATGGAAAGATACACAAATCAAAATAGAGTTAGTAAACACAAAGATGCTGAAACTATTTATTTTTCAACAGAGATAAATGGAGAAAAAATATTTCAATTATCAACCTTAGGCTCTTCCACAAGGGAAGTAAAAGGAGCTGTTAGTCAAACACTGCAATTTGATAAGAATTCAGCTATTGAACTAATAGAAATATTAAAAAAAGAATTTGAACTATAATAGGAGATTATATGAAATACATAGATAAATACAAATCAATGGGCATACTTTCAGAAAATGCAGCATTTGAGCATTTAACATCAACCTTGAAAGATACAATTAGAACTTATGATTTCTTTGTAGCTTGGGGCAAGGTGCTGGGAAATGTAACAAAGATTGAAGTTGCTTTAAATATTTTGAGCACACTAATAGGAAAAGATGATATTGAAGATGTATTAAAATCTTTAATCAAAGATTATCCAGAGGTAGTGCCAGTTATTCCGTTTTTGATTGCAGTTCGTGGTACAAGCATTAAAATAGCTGACATTGGTGGTGATATAGAGTATTCATTCTCTAAACGAAAAGAGTATACAGACGAAGAAATTAACAAAATAGTATATTTTGCAAAAGAATGTGGTTTGCTAAAAGTTTTGGCTGATAAAAATATAAAGAATCTTGTAGACTATGCTATCGGTGTTGAAGTTGGTCTTGATACAAATGCTCGTAAAAATCGTAGTGGAGATGCTATGGAAAACTTAACAGAAGTTTATATCAAGGCTATTTGTGATAAATATGGTTATAAATATATCTCGCAAGCTACTGCAAGTAAAATCAAGGAAACTTTCGGAAAAGCAGTTGCAACTGATAAAGCAGATAGAAGATTTGATTTTGCTATTGATACAGGTGATATGTTATATCTTACAGAAGTTAATTACTACGGTGGTGGAGGCTCAAAACTAAAATCTGTTGCAGGTGAATTTAGTAGCCTTTATACGTTAGCTAAGAATGAAAAAACAGGCTTTATTTGGGTTACAGATGGCGAAGGTTGGCTGACAGCAAAACGCCCACTTAGAGAAACTTTTGACCATACAGATTATGTTATGAATATTGATATGATTAAACAAGGATTGCTTGAAGAAATATTGACGAAAGGGTTGTAAGATAAGTTTATGCCTAGGGATTATAATAAAATTGAAAGAGATATTGCAGTGAACGGCTTTTTTTCTGAATATCTACCACCATGCTTTAATTTGCCGTCTAAGGTACTTAATCGAAGCCCAAGTGAAAATTGTGATTTAATTCCACCGTATTCATTTACTATGAGTAGGTATGACAAAAATAATTCTAGGAGGAATATTTTTTTACCTGAAATTGGTTCGTATATTGTAGTAAGAAATTATATAAGACAAAACAATATATTAAAAGAGCTTATAGAATTTTCAGAAAGTGAAAAAATATCATTTTCCCCTATATTATCAACGAATAACTCAATTATGAAGCATGAGCAGTCATATGATTATCATATAGACGAAGATGACGAGGCTTCATTGTCTAATTATATTGATAATCTATCTAAGAAAATTGTCAAAGCGCAAGGTGCGAAATATGTTTTAAAATTGGATATATCAAATTGTTTTACAAGCTTTTACATTCACATGATACCTGCGATAGTGCTTGGAGAAAGACAAGCTAGTATTGAATTTAACAAATTCTTAAAGGATAACAGTGACACTAGTATCAATCCACAATATTTAAAATATAAAAAGCTTGACAAAGTTATTAGAAAACAAAACCTAAACAGGACAAACGGATTACTTACAGGAGTGCTTACATCAAAAGTAATAGCAGAAGCTTTATTAACAAGAATCGATAAAGAATTACTGGCTGAAGGTGTAAAATTCTCAAGATACATGGATGATTACGAGGTATATCTATTTGAAGACAATGAAAACGAAGTCATAAATATTTTCACTACTATTCTGAAAAAATATGGTTTTGGATTAAATTATGAGAAAACAGAAAAAGTTAAATTTCCATATTATGTTTTGAAGGATCTACAGCGACGTTTTAATGAAGGTGTGAAACATAATTTAACATCTAGTGATATGATGGAGTTGTTCAATACGTTTTTTCAACTTGAAGAAGATGGTGTTAGAGGTGCGGTTAGATATTTAATAAAGAATATAGAGACAAGACCTTTGATTACTGAAGAATCAGGCTTATTTAAGGCGTATATATTAACTATTTTAAATAATGATAGTCGCTCACTGAGTAAAGCTTGTACTATTTTATTAAATCAGAACTCAAAAATAAGCTTAAATGATGAAGATTTTAAATTGATAATTAACTTACTTGAGCAGAATCTTAATAGTAATAATGACTTAGAAGTAATATGGTTGCTTTATGTACTTATAAGATTTAAAAGAATTAAGAAATCAAACAAAATAATTGATAAAATTCTTTCTAGTGATAATGAATTAGCAAAGATATTGCTCTTAGAGAGCAAATTATTGAACACAAAAAGAATTGAAATCGTTAAGTCACAAGCATCATCTTGGATATTACTATATCAGTTGTACGCAAAAGATACTATTTCAGAGGAAGAATTTGCAAATCGATTAAACTTAAATAAAAATAAGGATATGTATAAAAAATTTAAAACTGACGAAATATCGTTTGTTACACTGGAATAAGTAATGTAGGCGCATATACTTGACTACAATAGTAGGATAAGGTGAGGTGATAAGTACAGATGAACTTGAGTGATATAATAAAAACAAAAAATATGGTATATAGCACAGAGAATGCAATATTACTCCAGGATGACAGTCTAAAAGCACTTAAAAAGGTAAAACCTAATTCAGTAGATATGATATTTGCCGATCCTCCTTATTTTCTTAGTAACGATGGAATAACTTGTTCTGGTGGTAAAATGGTATCGGTGAATAAAGGTAAATGGGATGAGGGAAGTAGCACTGAGTCAAAGCATAAATTTAATAGAAAATGGATTAAATTGTGTAAAGAGGTATTATCTCCAAACGGTACAATTTGGATTTCTGGAACATATCATAATATTTATTCTGTTGGCATGGCACTTGAACAAGAAGGCTTTAAAATACTTAATAACATCACTTGGCAAAAGACTAATCCCCCACCGAATTTAGCTTGTAAATGCTTCACTCATTCAACTGAAACTGTTTTATGGGCAAGAAAAGATGATAAAAAAGCAAAGCATTATTTCAACTATGATTTAATGAAAGAGCTAAATGATAATAAGCAGATGAAAGATGTGTGGACAGGCAGTCTAACAAAACCATCAGAAAAGAAGTTTGGAAAGCACCCTACTCAAAAGCCAGAATACCTACTTGAGAGAATTATACTTGCTTCTACAAAAGAAAATGATGTGATTTTGGATCCGTTTTGTGGTTCTGGAACTACTGGTGCAGTAGCTAAAAGGTTTGGTAGGAAGTTTATAGGTATTGATATAGAGCAAGTTTATTTAGAGATATGTAAAAAACGACTTGATAATATTTGATGTGAAGCATGCCTAATAAAATTACAAAATGGGAGCCTGATGACTTTGCGCTTGAAATGACAACTTATTGGACATTTCCTAAACGTGGAAATTGGTCACCATATATTCCGAGAAATATTTTGCTTAGATATTCTGAGGAAGGCGATTTGGTTCTTGACCAATTTGCTGGTGGTGGAACTACTTTAGTCGAATCAAAATTATTAAATCGTAATATAATCGGTGTAGATGTAAACGATGTGGCACTCGATAGATGCAAAGAAAAGACCAATTTTGAATGGGACAATGCAGGCAAAGTTTATATACATAAAGGTGATGCAAGAGATTTACACTTCATACCAAACGAAAGTATAGATTTGATAGCTACTCACCCACCTTATGCAAATATTATTCAGTATAGCGAAGATATAGCAGAGGATTTATCGCACCTAAAAATCAAAGATTTTCTTATTGAAATAAAAAAAGTAGCTTCCGAAAGCTACCGAGTTCTAAGAATGATAAGTTTTGTGCTATTTTAATGGGTGATACAAGAATAAAAGGTCATGTGCAGACAATGAGCTTTGAAGTAATGAAAATCTTTGAAGCCGAAGGATTTAAACTGAAAGAAATAATTATAAAAGAACAACACAACTGTCGAGCAACTGGGTATTGGAAAACAAATAGCGTGAAATATAACTTTTTGTTGCTGGCTCATGAATATTTGTTTGTGTTTAGGAAGTGAGGAATGAAAAATGATAGATTTTAAAAAGAAACTAGCTAATAGAAATACAGAAAAAACGATAAGTCCTATAGATATTTACAGTACATTGGATAGGAAAAGCATAGCAGGACCGCTCAGAGTACCACAACATAATATATTAAGTGAGTGGTTCCAAAATAGGTATGATGAAAAAGACTTAGTCGTAAAACTTCACACAGGTGAAGGCAAGACATTGATAGGACTATTAATGCTACAATCAAAACTAAATAAAAATAAGGAACCATGTTTATATATTTGCCCTAATATTTACCTAGTAGAACAAGTATGTAGTGAAGCAGAAAAATTTGGTATAGGATATTGCAAAATAGAAAAAGACAACATAATCCCAGATGAATTTGTTTGTGGAGAAAAAATATTGATAATACATGCACAAAAATTATTTAACGGAAAAAGTATATTTGGAATGAATAATTTCTCTCTTAATATTGGAACTATCATTTTAGATGATTCTCATGCATGTATAGACTCTGTAAAACAAGCATTTACAATTTCTGTTAATAGATCTGACAATGAAACTTTATACAATAAATTCCTTTCACTTTTTAGAGATGATTTGTTAGAACAAGGAGAAGGAAGCTTTATAGACGTTGAGAATGGTGATTTCGAAACATTTATGCCAATACCTTATTGGAGTTGGATAGATAAAAAAACGGACGTATTGAGAATTTTATCAGAGCATTCTAAAGATACAGAAATTCAATTTGTTTGGCAATTATTGCGTGATAAAATTCATGAGTATGGAGGATATATATCTGGAACAAAACTAGAAATTTGCTCATATAGCCCTAATGTTAATATTTTTGGGAGTTTTTCAAAAGCTAAGCATAGAATACTAATGTCGGCAACTACACAAGATGATGCTTTCTTCATCAAAGGTCTTTCGTTTAGTAAAGATGCTGTTTTAACTCCTTTGATAAATAGTGAGCAAAAATGGTCAGGGGAAAAAATGATACTAATCCCATCGCTAGTTGATGATGCTAATGATGCCGATTTAATAGTTACTAAGTTTGCTAATACTAAATATGATAAATTTGGAGCAGTAGCTTTAGTTCCAAGTAGCAAAAGAGCTAATCATTATAGTAATCTTGGAGCTATTGTTGCAAATAAAAATAGTATTTTTTCCGATATACTAAGATTGAAAGATATTAAGCTAGATAAAATGTTAGTTATAAATAATAGATATGATGGGATTGATTTACCAGATGAATCTTGTAGAATATTAATAATAGATTCAATACCTTACTTCAATAGCTTGGCTCATAAGTACGAAGAACAATGTAGACCTGATAGCGTTATCATTAATAAATTAATTGCTCAGAAGATTGAACAGGGATTAGGGCGTGGAGTTCGTGGAGAGAAAGACTATAGTGCTATAATTATAATTGGTTCAGATTTGGTCAAATTTATTAGAAGTTCAGCAACAAATAAATTCTTTTCCTCTCAAACAAGAAAACAGATAGAAATAGGATTGGAATTAGCGAAAATGGCTTCAGAAGAGAAGAAAGAAGATGAGAGTTCTCTTCAACCAATAATTTCGCTGATAAAGCAAATGTTAGAAAGAGACGAAGGATGGAAAGCTTTTTATCAGGATGAAATGAATTCTATTTCAGAAGACAGCTATAGAAATAATATTTATGAAAATTTAGCAAAAGAAGCTGAAATTGAACAATTATTTAATTCTTTAGAATATGAGAAGGCTAGTGTATCCTTGCAATCCTACATTGATGAATTGAAACTTGATGGTGCAGAAAAAGGTTGGTATTTACAGCAATTAGCACGATTTTTATATTTTGTATCAAAAGAAAATTCATTGAAAATACAACAGTCAGCCTTTAAAAGTAATTTTGAAGTGCTTAAACCACGGGTGGGAATTCGTTATAATAAAATTTCATATATAAATGAAAATAGAATGAATAACATAAAAAAATATTTAAGTAAATATATAGATTTTTATGAATTACAACTGGAGATTGATGATATTCTCGCAAATTTAACATTTTCTATTTCGTCAGAAAAATTCGAAAGATCATTACAGCAAATAGGAGAGCTGCTTGGATATATTAGTCAACGACCAGATAAAGAAATAAGAAAAGGTCCAGATAATCTTTGGTGTGGTGTTGACAATAAATATTTATTGTTTGAATGCAAAAGTGAGGTAGAATCAGAACGTAATGAAATAAGTAAAAAAGAATCTGGGCAGATGAATAATCACTGTGCTTGGTTCGATGGAGAATATGGTATTAATGCTCAAGTAGCAAATTTTCTTATTATACCTACAAAGAAATTATCTTATCATGGTAATTTTTCTAAAGAAGTTAGAATTATAAGAGCAGGTAAATTACAAGAACTCAAGAAGCAAGTTAAAAATTTTATAAATGAATTAAAGAGCTATGATTTGCTAGAAATTTCATCTGAAACTTTACAGAACTTTATTGATATACACAATTTAAATAATGATGATTTTATAAATAAATATTCTGAAACATTTTATCACAATAAAAAATAAAGTAATCTTTGTGGCAACATTTTGGCAACAAAAAATCAGATACTTAAAAAATCTTATATAATTTGAATAATACAGACACTCTAAGTAATATAACTTAAACAAAATTGTTTAAGTTATGATTTGAGACAGGGAGCTATATTAGTTCTAACAATTGCTCTATAGTGAACTTGATAGAAGAATGAATATAAGCAGAGTAACCCTATATAACAAGTTAAATAGATGAAAAACCAAATATGATTTGTGGCTTAAATCTTTATTTTGCCATTTGATACTCATTTTTGTACTGTCAGTACCATTAGCCTTAATTTCATCTAAAAGAGTTGAAATTTGATGATAGACAAAATATAGAATATTCAATGAACACAATAGCTACATCTGAATTATCAAATTGCACATCATCATCAGAAGTATTCATTTGATTGCCATTTTGGCTTTGTACATCTCTATTGTCAATAGTTCCACTATCGCCACAAGTGACAAGAGAGAGCATTAAAGTTGCACTAATTAGTAAAGCTAATAACTTTCGCATAATAGTTTACTTCCCATTAAATATTGTATTATTTAAAACTACGTATTTGCTCGTACCCCAAAATTTACAAAAATTCAAGCAAGAATTATTCTGTTAAGTAGTTGTTATTTTATCCTCGGAACGAGAAAAAATAAGTAAACTATAAAATTAAATACTAAAAAACGCTTGGACTTAGAATTATCTAAACCAAGCGTTTTTGTTTGCTCAAGCAAATGAACAACGGTTCACAGCTTAACTATTAATGTATAGAATTAGTTTTAAAGCAAAGCGCAATGAAAACAACTCTATTATTTCAGCAAAATCTTCATGCTAACTATTGAGGGCATAAGAAAAAATCTCTATCTCCAAAGTGTTCTTGAATATCTATGTTAATTCTAATTTGGGTTGTAACGATGGTGATAAAATGAACAAAAGTATCATGAATTCTTGATAACTACAATGGCGTTAGGGTAGTTTGTATCCGCCAGATATGAATTGCTCTAGGTTGAAATCTAAGCTAGAATGTGGAGGATAGTTGGGCGGTGCCCTGCTTGAGTTAATATGTTCGTTGCAAACTGTCTGCCAGTCCTCTTGTTATAGCTTTCGGTTTAGTAGGTTTTGCAGTGCTAAATACTAGTGCTTGTATATGTCACAAAGCAAATTGAATAGGTGACATGCAATCGGAATTATCAAGGATTTTTTGTTTTACCAGAAACAGAACACTCTATATAAGCTGTTACTATATTATTTTGGATAAACGTTCTATTGCAACAGCCAAATATAAATCTAATGCAAGTGGCATTTTATTTACAACTTGTCCGAGTAAGCTTTCGATTTTTTTGACTCTATAAAGTACTGTGTTCCTGTGGAGATGCATGAATTTAGATGTTGACTTTATCTCGCCATCACAATCCAATAAATAGCAAGCTAAGGTCGTGAGCAACTCACTATCTTGATTATTTATTATTGGCTTTAATAAATCGTTATAATACTCTCGTTCACTATCGTTAGCAAAACAACAGCATCTGTATGCAATTTGAAATTTATCACCACTTAATAATCTCTCGTGTGGATATATTTTTTTTACCGAGTCTATATAATTACAATAAAGTGCATATGTTTTATTGGAGTCTTTTATAATATCATGGAGGACGAAATACGCAATTATACCACCAAAATTTGAAAATAAAGTGTCCAAATAAAGTTGACCAATTGTAGATTTTAAATTTAGCGATGTAAATACAACAATACAGTCATTAAAGCTGTCTACCACACTAAATTGATCATATTCTTCAGCTAATTTTCTCATTGCAATTAATGAAGAATCGCTTTCTAGAGTCAGATATATTACAGAAGTATACCTTGAAATATCAATAGAATATTTTGTGCTAATACTTTTAATTTGTAGAGTTCTACCTTCCAATAGTGTAGGTATTATTGATTCCTTAGATGAAAGCGTTAGGTCATAGTCCCATATTGCCGAGAACAAACGAACTATTTCTGCTATATCAGAAAGTGTGAATATATCAAAGTTTGATCCGGTGGCAAGTAAAATAAGGTGGGTATTTTCCTGTATAAAAAAATGGAAGCTGTATATACGTCCTATTTCTGTTTGAGTAGAGAGTGACAGTTCTTTCTGATCTCGTAATTTAGCAAGTATATCATTCAGGTTTATAGAATTTTTAGAAGTATAAAAAGTTTTAGCTAGCAGATTATATTGTCTATCGCATAGCATTAGATTTGTCCCTGTTAAACTACCTGCAATTTCAAGAACTTTATTTATCGTACGTTCGCCTTGTTTCATTTCAGATATTTTCTTAATAGTATTATATATGTGCGAACGTCCTAATCTGGTAGTACTTATAACTGCATCCATTACCTCCTTTATTACATCGCTATATGCAAGTCCCCAGTCTTCACCAGGTAATAGTATAAGCGGAAAATCAAGCTCATCAGCGGTTTGTAGTAGTTTATCATCTACTCCTTTTAGTATTAAATCTGAATAAAAAATAATTAATCCAACATCACCACTTGTCTTCAAGTGTCGTAAAGTTTTGCACTGTCTTTCTATATTGTATCTAAAGGCATGAAAAGCAGTAATAGCTAGCTCGTGAGGTGTATTTATTATACCGAAATCCTCGGTAAATTCAATTACTGTGATTGATTTAACCTCACTCTTTAAACCTTTTGTTCCTGCTACCACCTTAGCATTCGTTAAAGTCGGTAATCTTAAACAATCTTCAACAGTTAGCTTCATACAATTACTCCTTTTATGTTTTTTCTGCAATTTGATTAACTATACAATAATATTATCACATTTTTGTCTATTGTGCAACATTGCATTGTGCAAGTGCACAACATGATGTTTGAAAATTCGGTTGTATTCTAATGCAAATAAAATAACAATTTGTTAGAATAATAAAAAACTGAAAGGTGAGAAAAAATGAGTAAAGAAGTAAATGCCCTACGACCTATAGCCCAAAACGAGAGGAAAAACTGGATTTCATTAGCATTTGTTCAAGCGGGGATATGTGTATGTGTTCCATCATTTTTATTAGGCGCTCTCTTAGTAGAGAGTATGAATTTCACTTCAGCTGTCGCCTCGGGCGTGTTAGGCTATGTGATTGTCGTTATAGTTATCGCTGTTCTTGGATTTATTGGTTGTGATTTAGGATTAGCAACCTGTACCATAACAGAGTCTACATTTGGAAAAAGTGGCGCTAGATATATAGCGAGTGTTATTTTTACCATAAACCTAATCGGTTGGTTTGGTATTAATAATGGAGAGTGTGCGCTTGCTTTTGCAAACTTTATGGAGAGTTATTTTGGGGTGGTTATTCCTTATAGTGTTTCTTGTATATTCTGGGGAATAATAATGACACTTACTGCTGTTTTTGGGATAGATGCTATTGAAAAGTTAGATGTAATTGGCATTCCATTTTTGCTTGTAGTTATGATTATAGGCACAGTTATGGCCGTGAATATGCATGGATTAGAATCTGTAAACAGACCTGTGGAAGAAACAATGACTTTCATTGATGGTGTAGCCCTATCATTTAATTTTTATGCAGCGGGAGCAATTGTTCAGTCTGATATGACACGTTATCAAAAATCAAGACGAGATACAATACTATCAACATTTTTTGGTGTATTCCCTGCTGGGGTACTAACTTTAATACTTGGAGCAATGCTAACAAAAATTGCTAATGAGTATGATATAAGTCTTGTCTTAATAGCAGTAGGTATCCCAGTACTGGGGATTTTATCTCTTATTATTTCCACATGGACTACTAATGTTACAAATGCATATATGGGAGCTTTAGATACGGTTAAAATTTTCAACATTCCTGATCATCGTCGTCGTGAAGCTACTATGGCGGTAGGTGCGATAGGTACTATTTTAGGAATGATGGGTATATTAGATGGCATTATGCCATTTTTAGCATTCCTTTCTTATTTAGTTTGCCCAATTGGTGGAATAATGTTTGCTGATTACTTTATAATCGGTAAAGGCAAGCCTGAAAACTGGCACTCGAGAGATGGTTTTTACATAGTTGGTGTACTTTCATGGGCAATTGGTGCTTTACTTGCGTATGTAATAAGATTAGAAATGATGGGTATAATTTTTGCAGCAATAGTATTTGTTGTGTTAGAAAAATTTTTCCCATCGTATTCAAGAGCTAAAAAAAGTAGTAAATAACTTGTGATTGAAAGGATTGAATATTATGAAAAAATGTACTTTACAAGATGCGATTGATATACTTTATGGTTGTGCTTTACTAGGAACAGGTGGTGGTGGTAGACTTGCTGACGGAATCGAACTTATAGAAGAAGACTTTAAGTTAGGTAGAGAACTAAATATTATCCCATTAAATGAAATTCCAGATAACGGATACATTGCCACACCCTATGGTTGTGGAGCACCTCCTAAAGCAGGAGCCAAACTACCTGAAAAATTTGCTTGTCTGCCTATTTATGACAACTCACCCTCAGTGTTAGCATTTCAAGCCTTAGAGAGTTTTTTAGGCACTAAGTTCTGCGCTGTTTCATCCACAGAACTAGGAGGCGAAAACACTGCCGAAGCACTACACATTGCCAGTGAGTTGGGATTACCAATTGCGGACAGTGACCCTGCTGGTCGCTCTGTACCTGAATTACAACAAACTACTTATAATGTGATGGAACAGCCTATTTATCCACTTGCAGTAGCTACACAATTTGGAGAAACTGTAATTGTATCAAAAGTAGCAGATGACTCAAGGGCAGAAGATGTTGTACGTGCAATTGCTGTTGTTAGTAATGATTTGGTAGGGGTTGCAGACCACCCAATGATAGGCCGTACATTTAAGAAATCAGTAATCCCAAATGCAATTACTTACGCAATGAATATAGGTAAAACAATACGACTAGCAAAAGAAAAAAATGAAGATGTGGCAACAGCTGTTGCCTGTGGTTTTGGTGGCAAAGTAGTGTTTGAAGGAAATATAATCGATACTCCATGGGAATGTGTGGGCGGATTTAATGTTGGTGAAATTTTCATTAAGGGAATAAACGATTATGAAAATCAAGAATATAAAATATGGATGAAAAATGAAAATATTATTGCTTATCGCAATGGAGTGGTTGATGTAAGTGTACCTGATTTGATTTGCTTAATTGATGAAAACGGAGATCCTGTTACAAACCCTGATTGGACAGAAAATATGAAGGTGAGTATTCTTGTTTTGCCATCACCTGAAATTTGGGCAACTGAAGCAGGTTTAAAACTACTAGGTCCTCGCTCTTTTGGATTTGATTTTGACTACAAACCATATCTATAAATAAAGGATTGTGATGAAATGATACAGCAATTACAAAACTTACTCAAATTTGAAAGTATTACTAATGCGCCAGATATATACGATCCTATACACGGCAGACTACCATATGGAAAAGATGTTTTTCAAGCTTTGGAATACACCTTGGATTTATGTAAATCGTATGGGTTTAAAACAAAAAATTGTGATAACTATTTAGGTTATGCCGAAATAGGTGAGGGTAAAACTATAATTGGGATTTTGGCTCATTTAGATGTAGTGCCTGCAGGTGATGGGTGGAGTTATCCGCCGTTTGACGGAACAGTTGTAGGCGATAGGCTGTATGGGAGAGGCAGTGTGGATAACAAAGGTCCAATCATAGCAGTTATCCACGCTATGAAAGCAATTAAAGAAAGTGGAATAAAGATTGATAAGCGTATACGACTTATTTTAGGTTGCCAAGAAGAAAGTGGCGATTGGGAGGATATTAAGCACTACCTCAAAACTGAGGAGGCTCCATCATATGGATTTACTCCTGATGCAGATTTCCCAGCGATTTATGGCGAGAAAGGCATTTTGCTTTTAAATATTAAATTTCCATTACACAAAACAGATTTGGTTTCTGCAAGTGGTGGCACAGCGGTAAATGTTGTGCCAAGCACTGCACAGGCAACTACACAAAGTGGTCAAAATATAAATGGCATTGGTAAATCTGCACATGGAAGTATGCCAGAACATGGAGTAAATGCAATTGCACATCTTTTTTCACAAATTAATACGGATTTTGCAGAATTTTACAATCGAAAACTAGGTTATTGCATAGATGGAAGTAATATTAACTGTGGATTTGAAGATGAGGAGAGTGGGAAACTTAGTTTAAATGTGGGAACTGTTTCAGTAGAAGATAACGAGTTAAAATTAGAAGTAGACATTCGCTATCCCATTAGTGTTGATACTAAAGAAATAATTGACAATATAAGTACAGAGGTTAAAGAATATGATGGTGATGTACAGATAAAATCACATAAAGCACCGGTGTTTATGGATAAAGAAAGCCCTGTGATACAATCTCTAATTTCTGCTTATCAAGAAATAACACAGGATAATACGCCACCAGTTGTAATAGGTGGTGGCACCTATGCAAGAGCTATGAATTCGATAGTGGCATTCGGCCCTGTGTTTCCGAACATGCCTTGTACTGAACATATGGCTAACGAATATATTACCATAACTGAACTTAACAAAGCTATGGAAATTTATACTCTTGCTCTTAGCAACCTATTAAAAATGGAGGATAACCATGCCTAAACACTTAATTATAACAAGATTTCTCCCTCAAAAATATCAAAAACAATTCTTAGATTTGATATATGACTTGCTTGGAGGGGTTCTATATGCAATCGGGGTATATAGTTTTGCCAAAACAGCTAATTTTGCCCCAGGAGGAATATCTGGTTTGGCATTAATAGTAAATCACTTGTTAAAATTTCCAATAGGTGTAACTACTTTAGTGCTTAATATACCTTTAATTTTTATCAGTTATAAAGTAGTGGGAAAAGACTTTTTAATTAGGTCATTAAGATCTATGATAATATGTACTATTTTTGTCGATGTTGTGTTTCCTATTACCATACCTTATTCAGGTAGTTCGTTGCTTGCTGCCGTATATTATGGAATTTTCATGGGCGCTGGCCTTGCACTTATTTACATGCGTGGCAGCAGTACAGGTGGGACAGATTTTCTGATTTTATCAGTGAAAACTAAATTTCCACATCTGTCGCTAGGAATTGTAACGCTTGCAATTGATTTATTTGTAATCTTATTAGGGTGGCCTGTTTTTGGCAATATTGATGCCGTACTTTATGGTCTAATTTCTACATTTTCGGTGTCTATAATTTTAGATAAAATCATGTATGGTACAAATGCACGAAAGCTTCTGCTGATTATAACCACAAAAGGTAACCAAATAGCAGAAAAGATTAATGATAAGACAGGGCGTGGATCTACGTATATCAAGGCTATAGGCACATATTCAAAAGAAGATAAGGATATAATACTTTGTGCTTGTTCAAAAGCACAAGCCTATGTGGTGACAGGCATGATTCATAGCATTGATGAAACTGCATTTGTTATGGTGACCGAAACAAGTGAGGTTTTCGGAGAAGGGTTTATAGAGATTCAAAATTAGACTTATTATAGTGGTGAAATTATGAGTGTTGATACGATAAAAATACAAGAAATTTTAGAGAAGGCTTACACACATTCCATCGGTTTTATCAATGAGGGTAAAGTAGCAAACTATATCCCAGAGCTTTCAGATGTAAATCTTAATCATTTAGGTATAGCTATTTATGGAATTAATGGAAATGTATACACGATAGGAGATTGTAGCCATAGATTTACTATACAAAGTATTTGTAAAATAATTTTGCTCTGTACTGCAATTAAAGACGTAGGATATGATGAAGTGTTTAAGAAAGTAGGTACAGAGCCTACGGGTGATCCATTTAATTCTATTGTTAGGCTTGAAAACCGTTCGAAAATCCCGCTTAACCCTATGATTAATGCAGGTGCTATAGCTGTAACATCTGCTATCACAGGTGAAAATGCACATCAAAAATTAGAGAAAGTAATTGCACTATCTAAAAAACTGCTGGATAATGAAAATGTTTTTTATGATGAAAATATATATCGTTCCGAAAGTAAAACAGGAGATAGAAATCGTGCACTGATTTATATGATGAAATCAAATGGAATAATTTTTGGAGATGCAGAGGAACATTTAGAAGTTTACTTTAAGTCGTGTTCGATACTTGCAAGTTGTAAGGAACTTTCTCATGTAGGAGCAGTTCTCGCAAATAATGGAATATCTCCCAAAACTGGCGAAAGAATAGTCGATTCAGATACTGCACGATTAATCCGTTCGCTCATGATAACTTGCGGACTTTATGATGGATCTGGTAGATACGCTGTTAATGTGGGTGTACCATCAAAGAGTGGTGTAGGTGGTGGTATTGTAAGTGCTGTTCCCAATAAATATGGGATAAGCACATATTCGCCAAAGTTAGATGAATGTGGCAATAGCTTATCTGGTATTAAAGCCATGGAATTTATATCAAATAAAATGCAACTTAACATATTGTGATTATAAATAATTAAACTTTTTTATAGGTTTGTAAATTATACTCTTTGGTGACACTGCATCACCGAAGCAATGGCAAAGAATATTATATTAAAGACAAAGGTTAAAAGTTATCATTATAAATCCATTAACGGCTTGCTTTAATTTAGAAAGCTTTAGAAAATTATATATCAATAGCTTTATAGCAGAACTTAATAAATTAAACTATTGAGTACAATTTGAGTACAAAAAGTTTTGGAAAAGAAATTAATTTGATTAAATTGCGAATTATAGATAATAGAGATACCATAAAACAAGAAAATCCACTCTGATTATAATATAGTGAGAGGAGTGGGAGTAAGGGTCTACGGCTTACAAGTAGTATAATTACTCAAAATAACTGTATAAAAAGGCTGTTTTAGCTATAAATATTGTATATTTCAGTGGTTTTGCTAATATTTATGCAATATTAGAATGAGAATTTACTCTCGTGGCAACAGAATGGCAACAAAAATTATAAAAAGATAA
>CAYJKB010000040.1:0-19943 GCA_964370625.1 uncultured Oscillospiraceae bacterium
CGCTGTGTCAGTTCCATTTACTAGCACTTTTGATGGTGTAGATAATGCTGATACTGTAGTCGCTGGTGCTTGTGGTTCTGGTTCTGGAGTAGGTTCGGTAGTAGTTGGAGGGGTTGTTATCCCTACATTTGTAATTGTACCACTTGGATATGAATAAGTTGATGTGCTTGTTGTAAATTCATCTGCTGAACGAATATTTACTGGGTCACCTGATTTTGCTTTTATATCAAGCACATAATTACCATGCGGACTTGCTTCAACTGTGGCATATGGGTTATAAGTTGGTTCATCTTTAAAAGAGTCTGTGATTTCAAAGCGTGTTGTATTATATAAGTAACGCATATCTGTTACATAATCTTTACCTGTAAATTTTAAATCAAATTGGAAATAGTCACGACCCTCTACCCAACCTGTAGGAGCATCCCAAGCAACAAATACTTTATCCCCTTCTTTTTCAAATCGTATATTTGTTGGTGCACCTAGCTGTGCTTGGGGTGGAGTATATACGAAAGGCTCACTTACAACTACTTCACCTATCGGAACAGTTGATGGTGGAATTTCACATTGATAAGCTACAAATACATATGTTCCTGCTTGTGAAAACAAATCACCTATGTGGGATTTTTGATAGCCATCGGGCTCAATTAGATTTGTGCCACCACTTCCTATATATCTACCATCTAAATAAATATCCGTTCTATACCAAGAGGCGGTATGGTTCATTTGAACACCATTTTCATCAAATTGAAGTTCAGTTCCACCGTCCATTTGAAACGCAAGGTATCCACCCTGTGAAAGACTATCCCAGTTCAAGTTATATGGTGTATATCCAGCTGTTTTTGAATCAGCTACAAGATTTTGAGTGTCAGCAACTCCACCAGATAATCCAAATTCATTAGTCGCTCCTGCAAATGGCATCATCGCTACTGCCATGCATACAGTAATTAACATTGCTAAGGTTTTCTTAAATTTTCTCATTTTAATCTCGTCCTTTCAACATTTGTTTATTATGCCAATAACTACCCCCATTATATCCCCATTTCCATTAAAAGTCAATAAAAAATCAAAAGCCATAACCTGTCGGCTATGGCTCAGCGTGTCGAAAAAGTTCGACACGCTGGTGGCTGCCTAAAAACGCTGAAAGTCGAGGCGTGGAAACTTTCAAACAAGGGAGCATATGTGGTATATGTGACCGAAATTTGCAAGTTTTCAGAACGATGAAAGCAAATTTTTTGACGACTTTAGTTCAAATTTTGTGTTTTCAGGGTTTTTTGACAGTCAAAAGCCATAACCTATCGGCTATGGCTTTAATGTATATATATTATCTATTTAGCATATTCAATTGCACGTGTTTCACGAACCATATGAATTTTAATTTGTCCAGGGTATGAAAGTTCACCTTCGATTTGTTTTGCAATATCACGAGCAAGTAAAATCATGTTTGCATCATCAACAATTTCAGGTTTAACAATAATACGAATTTCACGACCAGCTTGAATTGCAAATGATTTATCAACACCTTCTGTTGTGTTTGCAATTTCTTCAAGTCGCTCAAGTCTTTTGATATAAGCTTCAAGGTTTTCACGTCTTGCCCCAGGCCTTGCAGCAGAAATTGCATCAGCAGCTTGAACTAGACATGCGATAATAGTTGTAGCTTCAATATCTCCATGATGTGCTGCAATTGCATGAATAACTTCGTTATTTTCTTTGTATTTACGAGCAAGTTCAACACCAATATCAACATGAGAGCCTTCAACTTCGTGGTCAACAGCTTTGCCTAAATCATGAAGTAGTCCTGCACGTTTTGCTAACGTTGGATCAACACCAAGTTCTGATGCTAAAATTCCAGCAACATGTGCAACTTCAATTGAATGACGAAGTACATTTTGACCATAGCTTGTACGATATCTCATACGTCCTAAAAGTTTAATAATTTCAGGGTGTACATTATGGATACCCACTTCAAAAATAGCGTTTTCACCTTCAGTTTTGATAGTTTGTTCAATCTCACGACGAGCTTTTTCAACCATTTCTTCAATTCTTGCTGGGTGAATACGTCCATCAATTATTAATTTTTCAAGTGCAACTCTTGCGATTTCACGACGAACAGGGTCAAAAGATGATAGCGTGATAGCTTCTGGCGTATCATCAATGATAAGGTCAACCCCTGTTAATGTTTCAAGTGTACGAATATTTCGTCCTTCACGTCCGATAATTCTACCTTTCATTTCATCGCTAGGAAGTGGCACAACAGATACTGTAGCTTCTGCAACATGGTCTGCTGCACAACGCTGTATAGCATGTGAAATAAGTTCACGAGCTGTGGCATCTGCTTCTTCTTTCATCTTATTATTAATTTCACGAAGTTTTGCTGCTGCATCTTGTTTTGCATCTGCTTCAACTAAACTGATTAAGTATTCACGAGCTTCCTCTTTAGAAAATCCTGAAATTTTCTCTAAAACTTCAAGATGAGCTTTTTTAAGTTGCTCTGCTTCTTCAGTTATTTTATCTGCATTTACAAGTTTTGCAGCTAAATCTTCTGCCTTTTTCTCTGCGTTTTCAATCTTTTTGTCAAGTGTTTCCTCTTTTTGAACTAGTCTATGCTCTTGTTTTTGAACTTCAGCACGACGTTCTTTTAAATCTTTTTCAGATTCTGTACGATTTTTGTGAATTTCCTCTTTAGCTTCGAGCAAAACTTCACGCTTTTTTGATTCTGCTGACTTTATAGCTTCATTAATTATTCTATTAGCTTCAGTTTCAGCACTTCCGATTTCTTTTTCTGCAATACGTTTTCTATAAGTAAACCCAATGATTATCCCAACTAGAACCCCTATTATAAGAAAAATTACACTCATTATATCTGGCATTTAACAGACAGCACCTCCTTGTTTTTAATGTATACGTGAAATACACTTAAATTAAATATAAATATACAACTATAATTGTAAAACTATTTGTGCAATATGTCAAGGAAAATCCTTGTAATTCTATAGTATCGTGCTTGTAATTTCGTAATTACGGAACAAATGTTTGATTTTTGTTTTAATTTAATGTATAATTAAGAGTATATAATAGCAATAATTTAAGAGGTGATCAAATGAAATCGTTGTCCGATAAACAAAAGAATATTCTAAATTATATTGAACAGTATTCTTTGGAACATGGCTTTCCTCCTGCTGTGCGTGAAATTTGTAGAGCTGTTGGTTTAAGTTCTCCTTCTACTGTTCATACACATATTAATACATTATGTGAAAAAGGCTATCTATCTCGTGATACTAGAAAGCCACGTTCTTTAATTGTTACAGGCTCTAAGCGTCCTGTGCTTCCTCAAATTCCTCTTTTAGGAAGTGTCGCTGCTGGTAGCCCTATTTTAGCTGAAGAAAATATTGAAAGCTATGTGTCTTTTGATGTTAATGCCTCTAATGCTGATTATTTTGCACTGAAAATTCGTGGAAATTCTATGATTGATGCAGGAATTTTTGATGGTGATACTGTGATTGTAAAATCTGTGCCTGTCGCAAGACATAATGATATTGTAATCGCTCTTATTGACGATGAGGCAACTTGCAAACGGTTGTATATGAAAAATAATGAAATCTTGCTTATGCCTGAAAATGCAGATTATAGCCCTATTGATGGTAAAGAATGCTCTATTTTAGGCATAGTTACAGGACTTATGAGAAGTTACTAATTATGGAAATACGTTTTGTAAAGGGAATAGGTCCTGTTAAAGCTTTAGCACTTTCAAAACTAAATATTCATACAACTGCTGATATTCTTACATTTTATCCAAGAAGCTATGAGGATAGAACAAAAATATCCACACTAAAAGATGCTGAAATTGGTGAAAATCTTTGCTTTGAATTAACTGTTGCAACTTCGCCACGTTCGAATTTGCTTGTTGGTGGCAAAAATTTAGTTAGTTTCACTGCTGTAGATGAAACAAGCAGTATTCAAGTTGCTTTTTTCAACAATAAGTATATTATAAACAAACTCGAAGTCGGTAACACTTATATATTTTTTGGAAAAATCAGCTTGTCAGGCACAAAACGCCAATTAGTTAATCCAATTTTTGATAATTTGGATGCTAAAGGCAATCAAACTATGAAAATCGAACCTATTTATCCTTTAACTTCTGGAATTACCAGCAAGGATATAAAAAAAGTTGTAACTTCTGCTCTTGCGTGTGAGCAAATGCCACAAGAATATTTATCGCCAAAAGTATTATCAAAATATGATTTGATTTCATTTGATAAAGCTGTTTTTCAAATTCATAATCCAGATTCTATGGAAAATGCATTGATTGCTCGTAAACGCATAATTTTTGATGAATTATTACTGTTATCCTGTGCATTAACAGGACTGCGTGACCGTAGACAGGATTTACAGGGGATTAAATTTGATAATTTAGATTTATCAGCATTTTTCTCTGCTCTCCCCTTTTCGCCAACTAATGCACAAATGCGTGTGATTGAAGAAATCATTTCTGATATTCGTGATAGAAAAATGATGTCTAGAATTGTTCAAGGTGATGTTGGAAGTGGTAAAACTGCTGTCGCAGCTGCTTTATGTGTGCTTGCTTGCCAAAATGGTTTTCAAAGTGCTGTTATGGCTCCAACAGAAATCCTTGCTTCGCAACACGTTGAAACGCTTTCGCAAATGCTAAAAGATTTTAATATTAATATAGTATTATTAACAGGCAATATGTCTGCAAAAGCAAAGCGACAGGTTTTAGCTCAGATTGAAGATGGTACAGCACAAATAATTGTCGGCACTCATGCTTTAATTAGCGATAATGTGAATTTTCATAATCTTGCTTGTGTCATTGCAGATGAACAGCATAGATTTGGCGTTAATGCACGTGCAAAACTTGCGAATAAAGCAAATAGTCCTCATGTGTTGGTTATGTCAGCAACACCAATCCCTCGTTCACTAGCTCTTATCATCTATGGCGACCTTGATTTATCAGTGATTGATGAAATGCCAAAAGGCAGAAAACCAATTGAAACTTATGCTGTAGGCAAAAAGATGCATGATAGAATTTATGCATTTATTGATAAGCTAGTTTCACAGGGTAGGCAAGCATATATAGTTTGTCCTATGATAGCTGAAAATGCTGAATACGATGATACATTATATGACGTAGAGGGATATTTAAATGATTTATCACAAGGAGTATTTAAACATTTATCTGTTGCTGCCTTGCATGGCAAAACCCATAAGACAGAAAAAGCTCGTATTATGTCTGAATTTGCAAATGGAAATATTGATGTATTAATCGCAACAACTGTAATTGAAGTTGGAATAAATGTTCCAAATGCAGCTATAATGGTAATTGAAGATGGTCATAGATTTGGTTTATCTCAATTGCATCAGCTTCGTGGGCGTGTTGGACGTGGCGAATATAGCTCTTATTGTGTTGTGTTTGGTGCTGACAAGGGAGAAAAGGCTAGAGATAGGCTTAAAATTTTTTCTGAAACAAATGATGGTTTTAAAATTGCATCAGAAGATTTAAAGATACGTGGCCCTGGTGACTTTTTCGGCACTCGTCAACATGGCTTGCCTACGCTTAAAATGGCAGACCTTACAGAAGATATGGAAATTTTATATAAAGCTCAAGCACTTGCAAAACATATTTTAGAAAAAGACCCAACTCTTGAAAAGCACACTGAACTACGTGCAAGAGTTCATAAAATGCTTAATGGAGATAATCAAAATACATTTAACTAAAGAGGTAATCAAATGAAAAATTCACAAAAAGCTGTCGCACTGCATGATAAAGGTTATAACTGCTGTCAATCTGTAGCTTGTGTCTATGCTGATAAACTAGGTATTGATGAAAGCATTATTTTTCGTAGCACAGAAGCTTTCGGACTTGGTGTCAGTGGACAAAAAGAAATTTGTGGTGCTGTCACTGGTATCGCCTATGTATTAGGTAGCTTACTCAGTTCAGGTGGTGTCGAAAATGGAATTACAAAGGGCAAAACTTATAAAACTGTAAATCCTGTTATTGAACAATTTAAAGAGAAAAATACATCTATTATATGTAAGGAGCTTTTAGGTGATGAAGGTCATCCTAAATTGCGTTCATGTCAAGGATGTATTGAAGATGCATGTGATTTAATCGATGAGTTTTTAAAGCAAGTGTAAAAAAAGGTGTGACGAATTTCGTCACACCTTTTTATAACATCATATCATCATGCTTTGCATTCTTTTTAATTTGGAACAGCAAACTTGCTCCAATCATTGTAAATATTAGTTCAGGTATTATATAGCTTGCATTATATACTGCTGAATAAGCAATTGGCGACCACCCTTCATATGCATTGCTTGAAAAAAGTAAAACCCCAGAAGTTAAGTGGCATAAAAATCTTATCAACAACGCAAGTGTAACACCTGCATACACGCCTTTCAATTCATATTTTACAAAAGCTCCTGAAATACCTATTGCTGTAAAGGCGATTAAATAATCAACTATTAAACTTGCAATTAGCACATCTTCTGAAACACCCCATGACAGCAAATCAAAATATCCTATGACTGCTTGAAAACATGCAAAAATGAATGAACAAAAAAATCCCCATTTAGTCCCATATGAAATAGAAATCATGGCAACTGGCAATAAGGATAACATAGTTATCGAGCCACCCATAGGCATTTCAAACACTGTTACAAAACTTAAAATCGTTGAAAGAATGACTGAAATTGTAACAGACATTAATTTTATTTTTCTTTTTGAAAGTTGAATGAAAATCACCTCTTTCTATTTCTATGAAAAATATACTATTATTAGCAAATAAACAGCTAAAACTCATATAGAATTTACACTTAAAATAAGTATATAATGTAAGCACTATCTTGTCAATAATTTTAAGGTGTAAAAACAGCTTGTTTTTTTGCAAAAACACATTAAATTTTTACTTTCAACGCCAATGTCGAAAAAATGTAAATTTTGATAGGTATATATGGCTAACTGCGAATTATGGAAATATTTGTAAATATAAGGCTCATTTTTCGTAAAAATTTACCTATCTTGCACAGAGTTAGCTTTATCATGTTGGTGCTTTTGGTACTTGTATAATTACATTCAATATGCTATTATTAACTATATTTTTAAGACTTATATAAATTTTCCGTAAGTTTATGTCTGAAAAAATATAAAATTAACCCCATTTTAATATGGAAAAATATCATTGATTTAATAGTAGTTTATTATAAAATCAGTGATGAAATAGGTATAGCTGAAAGTGATGAAATTATCGCTTTGAATTAAAATGCAATCTCCGTGTGTTTTAGCTACAAAATTCAGTGAATAAATATGGATAAAATACATATAATATCCATATACTCAGAATTTTGGATTTAGGTCTACCTATCAAAGGAGGAAACTATGTATAAAAAAGCAATGGAACAGGCAATGAGAAATGTATTGCACAGCAAAGATCAATTAATCTCATTCGCTGTACTTATGGTAATGTCATTATGTCTTATCGCAACAATGGTAAACATTACTGTAACTTATGAAGTAACAGATGGTACAACAACCCACACCATACACACTACTTCACAAGACCAAACAAAAATCCTAAGCCAATTAGGTTTCACATCAGATGATTATAAAATTACAATCAATGATGTTGAAGGCACAAATATCACACACATGACTTTAGAGCAAAAATTCGATGTTAATGTAACTGTTGACGGAGCAACTCACACAGTTTACACAGCATCAACTGAACTATCGGATATATTAGATGAACTTAGCATCACTTTATCAGACTTAGATGAAATATCACATGACACTTCATCTATGATAACAGAAGCTACTGACGTAAACATTGTCAGAGTTCAAACGGAGATTATTACGGAAACCGAAGTTATACCTTATGACACTGTTAAACGCAGTACATCACGTCTTACAACAGGACAGACAGAGGTTATAACCGAAGGACAAGACGGAGAGCTTGTAAGAACACTTGAAGTAGTTACACGTGATGGTGTAGAAGTTTCAAGAGAAATAACGTCAGAAATCACAGCATCAGCTCCTGTATCGCAAGTTGTTGAATACGGAACAGGTGGAACGATTTCAGTAGCCAGAAGCAGCGAGAATTTACGTTATTCTCAAAAAATTGAAGTAGTGGCTACTGCTTACAGCACAGAAGGCTGGTCAAACAATATTACAGCAACAGGAACTGTCGCTCGTGTTGGTGCAATCGCAGTTGACCCTAATGTAATCCCGCTTGGATCAAGACTTTATATAACATCACCTGACGGTAAATCTTGGGTATATGGTTATGCCACAGCTGAAGATACTGGTGGGTCGATTAAAGGCAATAAAATAGACTTATTCTTTAACACACAGGCTGAATGTATTCAATTCGGCAAAAAAAGTGCTATTGTATATGTTTTAGATTAATATATTATAGGTGTAACCTTTTTGGGTTGCACCTTTTTTGTTTTTCTTAGCACTATTTTAAATAATAAGTGAATAATATCTATTTTTTTATCTAATACTGTTGTGAATACATTGTTAACAAAATAATAAAATAATACAAAAAATTAAAACTAAAGACAAAGGACACAAATTATGTTATAATATATTTTATAAACTGTGTTATTTTGTACAAAAAATGAAATAATAGAACAATCGTTTATATTTTAACAAAGCTATAATAAGACCATAAAGAACAAACACAAAACACAAGATTACTTAAAAACAATTTTAAAAGGAGATATAACATTATGTCACTACAAAACAACGTATTAATCCAAACTCTACGTCATGAGCCACACAGCCGTCCAGCATGGGTACCTTTCGCAGGTGTTCACTCAGGTAAACTTACAGGTGTTGATGCTGAAACTATTCTAAGAGATGGCGACAAACTGTTTGAAGCTTTAATGGAAGTTAACAAACTTTACAAACCAGATGGACAACCTGTTGTATTTGACCTACAACTTGAAGCAGAAATCTTAGGTTGTGAACTTGTTTGGGCAAAAGATGGCCCTCCATCAGTTAAAACTCACCCATTAGAAGAAAGCATGACAATCCCTTGTGATTGTACAGTTCCAACTGAAAAAGATGGACGTATGCCAATGGTTCTTGATGTTATGCGTCGTATGAAAGCTGCTGTTGGTGAAAACACTGCACTTTACGGTTTAATCTGTGGTCCTTTCACACTTGCTTCTCACTTACGTGGTAACGAAATCTTCATGGACATGTATGATGATGAAGATTATGTAAATGGTCTTTTAGCTTTCTGTGTAAAAGTTGCTAATGCAATGTCAAAAATGATGATTGATGCTGGTATGGACATCATCGCTGTTGTTGACCCACTTGTATCTCAAATTTCATCAGACCACTTTGAAGAATTCCTACACGGACCATTCTCAGAAGTATTTAGCTTCATCAAAGAAAACGGTGCTCTATCTTCATTCTTCGTTTGTGGTGATGCAACTCGTAACATCGAAGTTATGTGTAAAACAAAACCAGATAGCATTTCTATTGACGAAAACGTTGACATCGTAGCTGCTAAAGCTATTACTGATAAATATAATGTTGTTATCGGTGGTAATATTCCTCTTACAACTGTTATGCTTCATGGTACTCAACAAGATAACATGAAATGTGTAGTTGATATGATGGATAAATTCGACAATATTGATAACGTAATTATCGCTCCTGGTTGTGATATGCCATATGATGTACCTGTAGAAAATGGTATCGGTGTAGCTCAAGCTGTTCTTGAAACCGAATCAGTTCGCAAAATGCTTGAAAACTATGTAGCTTCTAATGCGTTTGACATCGAAGTTGAACTACCTGATTATGAAAACCTTAAAAAACCACTTGTTGAAGTTATGACTTTAGACAGTGCTACTTGTGCAGCTTGTACTTATATGATGGCTGCTGCTGATAGACTAAAAGCTACTTTAGGCGATGAAATTGATATGGTAGAATACAAATTTACTAAAAAAGAAAACATTGCTCGTTGTATCAAAATGGGAGTTAAAAACCTTCCTTCAGTATACGTAAATGGTAAATTAAAACTTTCTTCAATCATCCCAAGTGATGAAGAATTTATCAAAATCATTGAAGAAGCAAAAGCTGAAATTAAATAGTTTAAACTAATTAAGCTAACACCCTATGTGGCACTATCTAGGAACGATTGTTTTGTAGTATAGTGCCACTTTTTTAATAAGAAAGGAATGTATACAATGACAGATTTTTACCTAATCACTGGGTTTTTAGGCGCAGGTAAAACAACATTTCTTAAAAAATTTATACGATTATTTGCAGGAAAAACTATGCGTCTTATTATCAACGAATTTGGTAATGAAGGTGTGGATGGTAAGCTTCTTTCCGAACTTGGTGCAACACTTAATGAAATCAGTGGTGGCTCTATTTTCTGTAGTTGTCGTCTTGATAAATTTGAAGAAGCGCTTGAAGATGGTTTAGCACAAGGCCCAGAACTTTTAATTGTAGAGGCATCAGGACTTTCTGACCCTACGAATATTCGCAAAATTTTAGAAGAAAATGAAAAACAAGGCAGACTTAAATACAAAGGTTGTATTTGTCTTGTTGATAGTGTTCGTTTTCCTAAAGTCTTTAATACCGCACGAGTTGTTAAAAAACAACTTGCAGTTGGCGATGTTTTTCTTCTTAATAAAACTGATATTGCAACAGATGAACAAATTCAAAATGTTACTTCATTAATTACTGATGTATATCCTGATGTAATCATGCATAAAACTGAACATGGATTTTTTGATGAAGCATGGCTGTCAGAACTTAATCCATATCGCCGAATTGAAGATATTGAACATTCTCGCCCAGATATTACACTGCAAAAAATGATGGTTAGTGTATCACATGAGCTTACTCGTTATGAGCTTGAACGTTTCATCTCCATGTTTGCCGAAGAAACTGCACGAATAAAAGGATTTGTAAGACTTCTTGACAGTGGCTGGTTGCTTCTTGATTGTGTAGGGCCTATGGTAAGAGTTGAGTCATGGACAGGTAGCACAGATGATATAACTGAAGGAATTAACATTCTTGCAACTCCTGGCCAACAAACACGTGCAGCACTTAAAAAAGCGATTTCCTGGTATGAAGATAAAATTACACTTGCTTAAATTTTAACTCAAATTAGGATTATCCTATACAGTGTTTTAAATGTAAAATCTCACGCTAATTTAGAAAGGAACGGTCATTGCTATGCATGATGTTTATCATAAAATTTCACATAATCTATCACTAAATAAAAATGATGCACTAGAAATGCTTAAAACAGATATAAATAGCATACATTATTACAGAATATTAAGGCGAGCTAATCAATATGCAAGGGCACATTTTGATACAAGAGGTCTTGTTTTTGGCCAAATAGGCATGGATGCGCAAGCTTGTCCTGTAAACTGCAAATTTTGTTCACTAGCTGAAAGTGTTTTTGATAATGATAATAAAGTTACAAAATCTGAAGAAGATATTTTATCTCGTGTGAATGAGCTTATTTCTGCTGGTGTTAATGAGATTTTTCTGATGACTACAGGTGCTTATGACACTGAAAAATTCCTTGAAATTGGTGCAAAAGTCAGAGCTATTATGCCAGAAGGCATGAGATTAGTTGCAAATGTAGGTGATTTTGATTTAGAATACGCTATGCGTTTACGTCAAACAGGTTTTACAGGGGTTTATCATATTTGCAGACTTGGCGAAGGTATCGACACTGAAACAACTGTCGAAGTTCGTATGCAAACACTTAAAACGCTTGAAAAAGCAAAACTTGAGCTTTATTACTGTGTAGAGCCAATCGGCCCTGAGCATACTAATGAGCAAATAGTTGAAGAAATTTTCAGAGCAAAGGATTTACATGTGTCTGTAATGGCTGTTATGCGTAGAATTGCTGTGCCAAATACACCATTATTTGAACAAGGTGAAATCCCTGCACATAGATTAGCACTTATTTGCGCTGTGGCTTTACTATGTTCACATCCAACTCGTGCTATGGGTGTTCATGAACCGGAAGAGCTGTCGCTTATGGCTGGGGCTAATCAAATTTATGCTGAAAGTGGTGTAAATCCTCGTGATACATCTACTGACACTGAACAAAACAGAGGTTTTTCTGTTGCTAAGGCACGTAAAATGTTAAAAGAAACAGGTTGGGAATAATGGATTTAATTAAACATATATTAGATTTAGGTGCTTATAAAGCAGGTGAAGTTAACTGTGCTGATATTTCATTGAATGCTGAATTTCGTAAAGCTTGTGAATCGAATGCTTGTGGATATTATGGAAGATGTCATACATGTCCACCTGACGCTGGTGATATTTATGACCTTATGGATAGCTTGAAACAATATAAAAAGGCTATAATTTTTCAAACAGTAAGCGAGCTTGAAGATAGTTATGATATAGAAGGAATGACAGAGGCATCAATTCGTCATAATCAGATGGCGAGCAAAATTTCTGATATTCTAACAAATGAATATGACCGCTCTGAGTGGTTACATTTAGGCGCTGGTGGATGTAGGGTGTGTGAAGTATGCACAAAACGTGAAAATCTGCCTTGTAGATATCCTGAAAAGGCAATGTATTCACTTGAAACTTATGGAATTGATGTAAGTCAGCTTGCACCCTTAGCAAATATGAACTACATCAATGGTCAAGATACAGTTACTTATTTTGGTGCAATTTTCTTTAAATAAAATATTTTTTCTCTTAAAAAAACCAGAATGACAAAATTTCGTCATTCTGGTTTTTGCTTTATATAATAGCTTTATGTGTTTCAGGGTTTTGATAGTCAAAGGGGTGTGACAAATTTGTCACACCCCTTTATTTTGGAGCTGCCTAGCAGGATTGAACTGCCGACCTCATCCTTACCAAGGATGTACTCTACCTACTGAGCTAAGGCAGCATTTACAGCTTTAATATCTTACCATAATTACTATCTTTTGTCAATAATTTATTAATGCTTGCAAGGTTTGTAAAATAACGTTATAATAAAAGATATAGATTAAATTGTAGACAAATGTAAAAAGAGGTTATTTATGTCCTTTAAAGATATTAAAATTACAGGTGGTCATTATTGCGCTGCTAGCGTCGAAATGATTGATAAAATAATACAAATTCGTGATGCAGATGCAGCACTTCTTTATTTATTTATGCTTCGAAATACACAAGGGTTTTCTGAAGATAAAGCAAAATCTGAACTAGGGTTTGATTCTGTTAGATTAGAGCGTGCTATTTTTTCATTAGCGCATTTAAATGTTGTTACAACTCCAGCAGAAAAACCAATTAAAACTATACAAAAACAACGTTATTCCACAGGTGAACTGCGAACAGCTCGTAATGCAAATATGGAATTTTCAGCTGTTTGTCAAACTGCCGAAGAAAAGCTTGGAAAAGTACTTACGGAAAGTATGCTTCGTACACTTTATGTGGCATATGATGAATTAAAATTGCCAGCCATGGTATTAATTGAAATGTTAAGCTATCTTAAATCTCAAAAGACTGATATTTCACGCAAGGATATTGAACAAGAGGTTTATCTTTGGGCTGATATGGGGATTTTTGAATGGGGTCAAGCCACAGAATATATTACACGTACTCAGATGTTAGCACCTGTTAAACGTGAAATGGCAATTGCACTTAAAATTGACAATAGAACACTTACAGGGCGTGAGAATGGCTATATTATGCGATTTATTGATATGGGTTTCGATGTTGCAACAGTAGAACTTGCATATAATCGCACATATGCTTCTATTGGCAAATTTTCTTGGAATTATATTAATAAAATTCTTGAAGATTTTCATGCTAAAAACTTACATACTATTTCTGAAATTGATGCTGCTGGCTTACTATTTGAAAATAAATCCACTTCACAAAACAGCTATAACAACAATAATAAATCTGAACATAAAACTAATAATCCTCCTCAAGCTGGGCTTTCTGATTGGGAAAAACAATGGCTTGATGAAATGAAAAAAGCAAAGGCAGGTGAATAGCAAATGTCCATTAGTGGTGCTTTAGCTAATCAAATTATAAGTAAAATGACGGAAAAATTATTAATTAAAGAACAAGAACTTGCTGAACGACGTCTTGAAATCTATGAAAAAATTCCAGAAATTCATGATATAGATAGAAAGCTTAGAATGTCTCTTAGTTGTGCTGCTAGAAATGCATTTGAAAGCAATATTGATGCATTACATGAAATGGAAAAAATTCGTCATGAAAACTTAAGTCTGCAACGTAGAAAAAAGGAAATATTAATAGCAAACGGATATTATCCAGAGTATTTAATGCTAAAATATGATTGTATGTTATGTGGAGATAGTGGCTATATTGGCTCAAAAATTTGCACATGCGTTGAAGAACAAGCAATAAAGCTTAAAACTTCTGAACTTTCTAATATGCTTGATATAAAAAATCAAAATTTTGAACTTTTTGATTTTACATATTATTCAGCTGTGCCTGATAATCGCTTAAATATTTCACCTCGTCAAAATATGGAATATAATTTTGATAAATGTGTTGACTTTGCTCGCACTTTTGGTGTTCATAAAGAAAATTTATTACTTTTTGGTGCTCCTGGTCTTGGTAAAACCTTTTTGTCAACTGCTATTGCAAAAGAAGTTAGTGAACGTGGATTCTCTGTAACTTATGATACAATTTCTTCAATTTTAGAATGTTATGAGCGTGATAAATTTTCTAATGACTTAAAAGCTCGTGATAAAATCCAAACTTTTTATGCTTGTGATTTACTAATAATTGATGACCTCGGCAGTGAAATGTCTACTTCATTTACGCTTTCAGCTGTATATTCGCTGATAAATCGTAGGCTAATGGATGAAAAATGCATGATAATCAACACAAATCTTAACATCGGTGATTTTTCACGTAGATATAATGAAGCTGTTGCATCACGTCTTGATGGAAGTTTTACACATTTAAGATTTTTTGGCGAAGATATAAGGCGTCTTAAAAAAATGCGAAGATAAAAATTTAGAAGTCAGGTGAAATTTCACCTGACTTCTTGTTTTTATTTATTAGCTGGAATAGTATCTAAATACTTTAATCCTTCTGCTAAATCTTCATCAGTTGGATAATAATCTACCATTTCACCTGAATTATATTGAGCATAAGCTGTCATATCAAAGTAACCTGTACCTGTAAGGTTAAATAGGATAGTTTTTTCTTCGCCTGTTTCTTTGCATTTTAATGCTTCATCAATCGCAACACGAATAGCATGTGCAGATTCTGGAGCTGGAAGAATACCTTCTGAACGAGAGAAAATAGTAGCAGCTTCAAAAACAGCAGTTTGATGAACTGAACGTGCTTCATCAATATGACCATCATGATATAATTTTGATATAATCGGTGACATACCATGATAACGTAATCCACCAGCATGAATTGGAGAAGGTAAAAACGCAGACCCTAAAGTATACATTTTAGCAAGTGGTGTAATTTTGCCCATATCACAGAAATCATAAGCATATCTACCACGTGTAAGTGATGGACAAGAAGCAGGCTCTACAGCGATGAAATATGGATTTGCTTTACCATTTAATTTATCACCCATAAATGGAGCAATAAATCCACCTAAGTTAGAGCCACCACCAGCACAACCGATAACAATATCTGGATATTCATCAATCATATCCATAGCTTCTTTAGCTTCAAGCCCGATAACAGTTTGATGTAGTAGCACTTGGTCTAAAACTGAACCTAATACATAACGGCAGCTATCTGTTTGAGTTGTAATTTCTATTGCCTCGGAAATTGCACAACCTAAGCTACCTGAAGTTTCAGGGTGGTTTTTAAGAATTTCACGACCTATAGCAGTTGTTTCTGATGGGCTAGGTATAACATTTGCACCAAAAGTTTCCATAATTGCTTTACGATATGGTTTTTGAATAGCACTTCCACGAACCATATATACACGTAAATCTACACCGAAGAAAGAACAAGCCATAGAAAGTGCTGTTCCCCACTGACCTGCACCAGTTTCTGTTGCGATTTTTTCAAGTCCTTGTTGTTTTGCATAATAACATTGTGCAGCTGCTGAGTTTAATTTATGGCTACCAGAAGTATTTCCACCTTCATGTTTAAAATAAATTTTTGCTGGTGTTCCTAATGCTTTTTCAAGATGATAAGCACGAACTAAAGGTGATGGACGATAAGTTTTATAATATTCAAAAACTTCATCTGGAATATCAATAAAACGATCTGTTGAATTTAATTCTTGTTTTGCAAGTTCTTCGCAGAAAATTGGTGATAAATCTTCTAGTTTTACTGGTTTTAATGTATCAGGGCGAATTAATGGATCTGGTTTTTCAATCATATCCGCTTTAATATTATACCATTGTCTTGGAAGTTTACTTTCAGGTAAATGTGTTCTATAAGGTACGTTGCTCATAATGATTTTCTCCTTTTAATTTCAAAATAAAAAAACTCCTATCCCAAAAACAAGGGACAAGAGAAAAATTCTTGCTATACCACCCAAAGGTTAAAGCTTTAGCACTAACATGCTATCCTATATTGATAACGGATAAGGAAATTCCCGTCAGCTCATACTCACCAAAAGGCTTTAAAGCTACCCTCATAAGTCCATTCGTCAGAAAGTCAATTACTTCGCTTACACCGCCCGAAGCTCGCTTTATATAGCATTGCTATAAAATTAAATCCGCCTGACTACTCACTCTTAATCACAGGTTTAAATATTAAATACAAATATACTTTAGCACGTTAAATAAAGTTTGTCAATAGCATTTTTTATCTTTTAAAAAATATTCATATAAATTAATATTTCTAGCTAAATAATAAGGTGCATGATGAAATTCACCATACACCTATATTTTTTATTCTTCAATCCAAACTATCTCACGTTCATCTTTTGCTGTACGTGTCATAAGCGACATCATAGCATCTTGAGGTGATACATTTTGATATAAAATAGCGTACATCCCTTGTACAATTGGCATTTCAACATTTTGAAGTTTCGCAAGTTCATATGCTGCTGCAGTTGCATAATATCCTTCAACTACTGCCCCAATTTCTTTTAAAGCATCTTGTGTCGGTGTACCTTTACCTATTAATATTCCTGCACGACGATTTCGTGAATGCATAGAAGTACAAGTAACAATTAAATCACCTATCCCAGATAAACCTGCGAAAGTTTGAGCATTTGCACCAAGTTTAACACCTAGACGGGCAATTTCTGTAAGTCCACGTGTCATAAGACCTGCTTTTGAATTATCTCCAAGTCCCATACCATCGCAAATACCAGCAGCAAGCGCAATAATGTTTTTAAGTGCTCCACCAAGTTCAGCACCAATTACATCATCGCTTGTGTATACTCTGAAATAATTGTTGTTCATAAAAGCTCGTTGAACTTTAATTGCAGCACTTTTATCAGTAGATGCAGCTAAAATTGTAGATGGCATTTTGCGAGCAACTTCTTCGGCGTGTGTAGGCCCTGTAAGTGCTACTACTTTATTTTTGCCATTAGTTGCTTGTTCAATAGATTGAGAAAATCTACAATATCCATTTTCCCTGTCTAGCCCTTTTGCAACATCAACAATAATTGTCTTGTCATCAATGATTTTAGATAATTTCTCTGCTGTACTATGTACAGCAAAAGATGGCACAGCTATAACTACGATTTCACAATCTTTTGCAATATTCATATCACACGTTATAACAATATTTTCAGGAATTTTAATGCCTGGTAATAATTTTTCGTTTGCACGAGTAGCTAAAATTTCATCACGTTCCTTTTCGAAAAAAGTCCACATGCTTACATCATGCCCATTATCATTTAGAAGAAGTGCTAATGCCATTCCCCAGCCACCAGTGCCAAAAACTGTAATTTTCATAGCTTAACCCTCTTTGTTATTATTTTTTTTAAAGACAAACTTATTTTCATTTCCATTCATTAATCTTTTTATATTAGCTCTATGCAAAATAACAACTGCTAAACCTAAAAAGATGGAAATAGCACGAATCACTAAATTATCATACATGAACATGGTTAAAATCGGAAAGGAAAGTGCTGCAAGTATTGAACCTAGCGAAATATATTTTGAAATAGCAACAGTAAGTACAAATATTATTACTGCAACAAGAAAAATTCTCCAGTCGAACAGTGCCAGCATAGTAGCACCTGTAAGAACGCCTTTTCCACCTTTAAATCCAAAATAAATCGGATAAACATGACCTAATACCACGAATAACCCCGCAAATATTTCACCTAAATCACCTAATAAAATTCCACCGATAATAACAGAGATTAGCCCCTTTAATATATCACCGAATAATACCAATAAAGTTTTTTTGCCACCCATATTTCTATAAGCATTTGTAAGCCCAGCATTGCCACTGCCATAATTTCTAATATCGCCTTCCCATAAAAAGCGAGATACAACGATAGCTGAATTGAAACTTCCTAAAAGATATGATGCAACAGCGATTATAATAAAACTAATTGTATTACTCATTTTTTATCCCTCAGTATCGCCTTTTTGACGAATAATCATACGCACAGGTGTACCTTCAAGCTTAAATATTCCACGAATTTGATTTTCAATATAACGTTGATATGAAAAATGGAATAATTCTTTTTGATTACAAAATGCAACAAATGTTGGAGGATTTGTTGTGCTTTGAGTCATATAATAGATTTTTAAACGCTTACCTTTATCTGTAGGTGGTTGTACACGTGCAGTTGCTTCTGATAAGATATTATTAAGCATACCTGTAGTAATTCTAAGTGAGTTTTGTTCATAAACATATTTAATTAAATCAAATAATTTATGCACACGAAGCCCTGTAAGTGCTGAAATATAAATTACAGGTGCATAAGGCATATATGCTAAATCTTCACGAATACGTTTAGTGTATTCTTCCATAGTTTTACCATCTTTTTCAATTAAATCCCATTTGTTTACGATAATAATTGATGCTTTACCATTTCTATGTGCTTCGCCTGCTATTTTTGTATCTTGTTCTGTAACACCTTCACGTGCATCAAGCATAATAAGACAAACTTGGCTTCGTTCAACAGCCATAACAGAACGAATTACGCTATATTTTTCGATTTTTTCATCTACTTTAGATTTTTTACGAATACCAGCTGTATCAACAAACATAAATTTACCACTTTCATTTTCGATAAGTGTATCTACGCTGTCACGTGTAGTTCCTGCCATGTCACTTACGATAACACGTTCTTCTCCGGCAATTCTGTTAATAAGTGATGATTTACCAACATTCGGTTTACCAACAACGGCAACACGAATATGGTCTTCTTCTTCTTCATCAAATGCATCTTTCGGCAAGAAATTAAAACATTCATCTAAAATATCGCCTGTTCCATATCCATGAAGTGCAGAAAGTTGCATCGGGTCGCCTAAGCCTAAATTATAAAATTCATAAAAATCAGCTGGTGGGTGTCCTGGTGTGTCACATTTATTAACAGCTAATACTACTTTTTTTCTTGCACGTTTTAACATGTTTGAAACTTCCATATCAGCAGCTGTAACACCAGTTCTAAGGTCTGTAATTAAGATTACAACATCAGCATGAGATATAGCTGTTTCTGCTTGGAAACGCATAAATTTTAGAATTTCATCATCGGTATTTGGTTCAATACCTCCAGTATCTACAATAGAAAACTTTTTGCCTACCCATTCAGCATCAGCATATAAACGGTCACGTGTTACACCAGGTATATCTTCTACGATTGATAGACGTTTTCCTGCAATACGGTTAAAAAGTTGGCTTTTGCCGACATTTGGTCTTCCGACAATCGCAATAACTGGTTTACCCATATATAAAAACCTCCTTTGTTTTTATTTTTTTATATTAATGTTTTTGTTATATTTAATCTCTTTTTCTTTTTAATAGAATTTCTGCCAAGATGGCTGATTTTTTGTGTAATAAG
>CAYJKB010000041.1:0-18459 GCA_964370625.1 uncultured Oscillospiraceae bacterium
CTACGAACCAAAAGGTCAGGGGTTCGAATCCCTTCGGGCGTGCCAAAAATCCAATCGTTAATTCGATTGGATTTTTTATTTTTTAAAATAACTTTTATACCTTATGTTTACAAAAATTTCTTTATTTAAAATTTAGTTATTTATATTAGCATCTTTGGTTATACTGAATAATGGACAATTTTAAAATAGTATAATATAATTAAAATAAAACAATTTGTATGTGAGGTAATGAAGATGAAAGTAATTGCAATAAACGGAAGCCCTAGAAAAAAAGGAAATACTTATGCTGCATTAAATGTAATAGGTGAAGAACTTGCCAAAAGAGGAATTGAAATGGAAATAATTCAAGTGGGTTCTATGCGACTTGGTGGATGTATTGGATGTAATGCATGTGTTAAGGCACAAAATGAAAAATGTATCGCATTTGATGACGAAGTTAATGAAATAGTTCAAAAAGCGAAAGTTGCTGACGGAATTATTTTAGGCTCTCCAGTACATTTTTCTGGTGTTGCTGGAAATATGAAGTGTTTTCTTGATAGATTTTTCCTTGTATGTGGTGTAAATGGTTCACTTCTTCGTCATAAAGTTGGTGCTTCTATCGCTGCTGTTAGAAGATCTGGAGGCTTGCCTACAGTTAATGAATTAAATCATTTCATTGAGTATGCTGAAATGGTTATGCCTACTTCGAACTATTGGAATGTTATTCATGGTAATTCAATTGGTGAAACTGAAAAGGATGCAGAAGGAATGCAAATCATGAGTGTTTTAGGTCAAAATATGGGTTGGCTTATAGAAGTTTTAGCTAAAACTGATGTAGCTAAGCCTGAAAAAGCTAAAAAAGCTTGGACAAATTTTGTAAGAGATTAAATTTTATAATTATTAAGGTGTGGCTAATTTGGTCACACCTTATTTTTAATTAAAAATCCTATTGACAAACAAAGTGTATTATGGTTATAATACAGATAGAAAGTGTACTACAGGCATAATACATTTTGAAAGGGGAGCTAAATTTGCTAGATTTTACGAAGTTAAAACTAAATACAGACAAACCAGTTTATTTGCAGATTGTATACTTCATAAAACTGCAGATTTACCTTGGGGTGGCGAAAAGTGGCGATGAATTACCATCTAGGCGAGAATTAGCTTCAATTTTAAGCATTAATCCTAACACTTCACAAAAAGCTTTTAAGGCAATGGAGGAAAGTGGGTTGGTAGCAACTCCCAAAAATAGCGTAAGTACACTTGAATTCACAGAGCAAACTCGGGCGTGCATTAACAATGAAATGGAAAACATAATGATAGGCGAATTTGTTAAAAAAGCAAAAGAAAATAAACTAACACTTGATAGAACTATTGAATTAATTTTAGAGGAGTGGAAACGAGATGAAAACTAATAATAAATATAAATTAACAGAAATTTTGCATCTAATGTACATAAAAAGATTTGGAGGAGCAATTTATACTCTGCTTGCTATTTTTCTTTTCTTTTCGATTGTGGGACAAACCAATTTAATAAGAATACATGACATTGATGCACTTAACGGAAGTTTTCCAATGAACTTTTTTAGTTATGACATATTATTGAACATAGCAAATGTGCAAACAACAATTTATATTTCATTCTTATTATTTATCGGATCAATTATGATATTTATGAGAAGTTTTTCTAAAGAAGGTTCTCATATTACACTTTTAACATTACCGTTTAAAAGAATTGATTTATTTAAGCAAGCATTCTTTTTTGTTGTTATTAATTTTTTGATTTATTTCACAATAGTATTTGGAATAATTTCTGCATTATATTTTCCGGTAATGAATTATTACAGCGCAGCTACATCAGATTTTTTGATTAATTATAGTCACGATTTCTATTATGGAATTACCAATGTAACACACAATGGACTTTTTCATGCATTAAGAACAGTGCTTTTTTCAGAGCAGTTTTTATTTTACTCTTATCCGATAGAGATATTAGGATTAATAATTATCTTTATTGTAAATGTTTCTAAAGTTATATTAAATAGAGATACTGATGACATTGCGCCGGAATACCTTAGAATAATAATCTTTATTGTATTTTCATCTTTGTTTTTCCCAATTTTACCAGTGTTTTTACTATTTAATAGGTGGATTTTAGCATTGATTTTAATAGTAATACTATTTGCATCCATAAATGATGTTAGAATAAAATGTTATTATAAGGGTGCATACGAAATATAAAATACAGAAAGGACTGGATTTATATGAAAAAGCCACTTAAATTTCTAATTGTTTTTTGCTCTATTTTTTTATCATGCATTACAATTTATTTAACTACAGCAAAATATTTTGAATATATAGAAATTAAAGATATCTCTGGCGATAGACAAGAGTTAAATAATTTTGAAATAAATGGTAATGTAAACTATCCAAGTTCATATGACAATAATTTTGACACTCTTAATTTCACAATTAAAAATGGTCAAGTTAAAAAACAAGTTCTCCCCGTTAATATGGATTATTATGAATATTATGATGATATAGAAACTTCAAATTACAGTGTTTATTACGAATATATACCTGTTTTTGCAGATGAATACTATGAAATCCTTGAGACATTAGATGAAAATGCTGTTGTTACTGGTGATGAACCTGATGTTGAAATTGAAACAGAACAAATAAAGCTAATTGCACGTTTAGTAAACATGAAAAGTGGTAGACAAATTAGATTTGATACAGGTATAGAAGTATCCTATGATAAACCTGTAACTATTAAAAAAACATATTCTAATTTCACTCAATTTGTACATCCGATAAATTATCTACACACTAATATAATTGATATCTCTGATGTATTTACAGAAGACGAAGATAGCATTTATATTACTTTAAATAAAGATGGAATTTATACAGATATTCTACATAATACAATTGTAAAAATAGAGAAATCTATCTTTGATAATACGAATAACACACAGCCTATAAATTATGAAATTCCACCATATAAAAATTTGAATTTAGTCACAGATGGAATATCTATAATTGTCAAAATACCTTCCTCTGAAGGCGAAATAAAATATTTTGAAACAGCATTTTCAAAAACAGGAGATGACAAAATATTTTTAATGTTGCAAAGAGAAAATGATGCTAGTATACAAATTTTTAATGTTGATGGTAAAAAAGAAGGTGCATTTGACATAGATTATTTTGATTATTTAACTGGTCTTGATATAGTCTATAGTGAAAATAGTGATATGTTTGCATTGAATTATACTATTCAAGCACATAATCCTTTTGTGGAAATTAGTGGAGTAATAGCGTATGCTGGTGATGGTAAATTTGAACATTTTACGATACCAGAAGATCCAGAATTTGCAGTTGTTTCGGATAATAAGTTGTTAATTTTAACACAAACTAGAGAAATATTTGGAGAAATGCCAGAAATATTAAGTGAATTATTAATTTTAACTTGGAAGTTTGAAATTATTGATTTAGATACACATAACATAGTTTATAGTGGTTATTTAGATAGTTATATTTTGCAAGATACTATTTCTACATTATCAACTTTTTCAATAGATTCCGAAGGATTTTCAAAAGAATTAACTAGTGATAACGCATTATTTTATGAAAACAATACACTTTATTCTAAAAGAAACATTGAACTTATGCCAAGCGATGTAAGCTTTTATCGTGCTGTGTACATGGTATATTAATTGATAAAATGAGGTGAAAATATGATTGAAGTTAAAAATATAAATTTTTCTTATGGACAAAATGTAATTCTTGATAATGTCAGCTTTAAAATAGAAACAGGTGAAGTTGTTGCTCTTTTAGGAGCAAATGGTGTCGGCAAGACTACTATTTTAAAGATAATCACAGGAATTATAAGGCTTGATGAAAAAGATGGCGGTATCGTTTTGATAGATGGCAATGTGCCTCAAGAAAAAGCTGGTGAAATTGCATATATCAGCGAAAAGGGGACAGCAATAGGGAGTTTTACAACTCAGAAGCATGGTGAATTTCTTGCAGAATTTTTTGAGAATTTTGACATGGACGAATATAAGCTGCTCTGCACCGAATATGATTTGTTTAAAGATAATCAAATTAAGACTTTTTCTCGAGGAGAAAGAGCAAAACTTGAAGTTGTATCTGGTTTATGCAAACGAACACCATATATAATAATGGATGAGCCTTTTGAGGGAAAAGATATATTTACTCGTAAGGATTTTCTAAGGAAAGTATCAGAAAAACTAACAGGTGAGGAAACTGTAATAATAACTACTCATGAAATATCGGAAATAGAAAATTTTATAGATAGAGTAATAATATTAAATGGCACACATGTAGTAGCTGATATGTATGTGGATGAAATTCGTGAAAATAATCAAACAATTGAAAGTGTATTGCTAGCATTAGGAAATAAAATTTAATATTATCAAAACGCTGTGACAATGTAGCCACAGCGTTTTTCTTTTTAATACCTAAAGATTTTTTTAAGTAATCCTTTTAATATTCTAGGGCTTTTAAAAATTATAATTTTCATGATATTTCCTCCAATTAAATCAACAAATAAAAGTGATTGCAACTAAGATAATTCCAATAGCTAAAATCCAAACTAAAGCCCAAGGAGGGAATAACATTGCGACAAGAACCCCAATTGCAAAAACAACAAACATAATAAATATTGGGTTTTTAATCCACATAAATTAAATCCTCCCAGTCTTATAAATTTCAGCAAAACATTAGCTGTTTTAGGATAATAAATCTTATACTATTCTATTTTATGCATAAACTATCATTATGTGTATGTAATGATTAATAATTTGTTAATCAATCCTTGTAAAATTTGTTCTAATATAGTATAATAAATTGATTATAGTTTTATATAAAGCCTATAAGGAGGCATATACAAAATGAAAAATATAAATATAACATTTTTAGGAACTAGAGGGTCTATCCCTGTTGAAGGAACTAGATATGCACAGTATGGTGGTGCAACATCTTGTGTTATTGTACATATAGATAATGGTTGCATTCTATTTGATGCTGGTAGCGGGATAATGTCGCTTCCTTTTGAAACTGATGAGCACGAGAAAGATATCAGTATACTTATCTCACACCCTCATGTAGATCATATTTGTGGTATTCCAATTTGTCCTACAATGTTTGATAAAAATAAAAATATAACAATATATGCAGCACAACATAATGGAGTGGGTGCTTTTGAGCAAGTAAACGCTCTTATGTCGCCGCCGCTATGGCCTGTAACTGCAGAAATCTTAGGTGAACAAGTAAATTATGTTGATATTACTGAAAATTTCCAAATTGGAAATGTTGAAATTTCTACATTAGAAGGTACACATCCGGGTGGTGTAACAGTATATAAATTAACATATTTTGATAAAACAATTGTTTACGCTACAGATTTTGAACTAACTGAAGAAAATCTTCCGAAACTTGCAGATTTCTCAAAAAACTGTGATTTACTTATTTGCGATGGACAATATTCTGATAATGAATATGAAAGCAAAAAAGGATTTGGTCATTCAAGCTTTAGCATGGTAGCAAAATTAGGCAGAGTTTCAAATACAAAAAACTTAGCAGTTTTCCATCATGACCCATACAGAACAGATGCTCAATTAGATGACGCCTGTATTCAAGCTCGAGAAATTTTCGATAATTTATTTTTTGCTAAAAGAGGTGACAGGATTACATTATGAAAGAGTTAAATATAGAACAATTACTTGATGTAAGTATCGCATTGTCAGCAGAAAAAAATGGAGATAGCTTACTTGAAAGAATTTTGAATGTAGCAATGGAAATAACAGAATGTGATGGTGGTACACTTTATATAAGAGATGAAAATTCACTTATTTTTAAACTTATGATTACAAAATCAATGGGCATTAAACAAGGTGGAAGATATGCACCAATAACTTTGCCAGCAGTACCTATTACACCAAAGCATGTGTGTGCAAATGCTGTGCTAAAAAATGAACTTATAAATATTCCAGATGTTTATGAAAGTACACTTTATGATTTTTCAGGGCCTCGTAAATATGATGCTATGACAGGTTATAAAACTACTTCAATGCTTGTAATTCCAATGGAAGACAATGGTGGTAATATAATTGGTGTGCTTCAACTTATCAATGCTAAAGATAATGTAAAACAAGTGGCACCTTTCCCAGCAGAATGTGAAACTGTTGTTAAAGCGCTAGCATCTCAAGCTGCAATAATGCTAACGAATATGAACTATGCTGTGCGAGTTGAAGAGCTATTAGATTCACTTGTTCAAACCTTGTCAACAGCGATTTACACTCGTACACCGTATAACGTTAATCATACTACAAGCATGGTTAAACATGCTGAAAAATTTATAAACTGGATTAATACTCATGAATGTGATTTGAAATTTACTGAATTAGAAAAACGCCAGTTTATTATGAGTGTTTGGTTACATGATGTTGGGAAATTAATTATTCCTCTTGAAATAATGAATAAAGCGACTAGACTTGGTAATGCATTGAAAGACATTTCTAATAGATTTGATAGAATTAAATTGCTTACACGTATTGAAGGGCTTGAAAAGGGGATAGTTGTAGCTGATACACTAGACAAAATAAATAAAACTTTTAATATAATCGAGCGTGCTAATGCATCAGGTTATTTAACCGATGAATTACATGATGAAATTATTGAAATATCACATTTCACATATGTTGATGAATTTGGTGATGTATGTCCATGGATTACACCTGATGAAGTTGAAAATTTAACAATTCGTCATGGAACACTAACAGCAGGTGAAAGAATCATTATGGAAGATCATGTAGTTATGACAGATAAAATTCTACAAGGTGTAAAGTTTAGTGGAGAATATCAAAAAGTTCCAAAATGGGCGAGAGAACATCACGAATTTTTAAATGGTACTGGTTATCCTAATAAGCTTACAGCCAAGGATTTAGAGCCTCAGACAAGGCTACTTACAATTCTTGATATTTTCGATGGATTAACAGCAAGCGATAGACCATATAAATCAAAAACACCTATTGATAAAGCTTTTAATATTTTACATGAAATGAAAAACGATGGTAAAATTGATGGTCATCTTTTAGAATTATTTCATAAAAGTAGAGTTTGGGAGGAACATTAATGAACAAAAAATTAATTTTGCAAATTATAGTTTCTGCTGCATTGTCGGGTGTTATAACATTCTTATGCTCGACACAGTTATTTATTAATTCAGCGAATGTATTAAATGATGCATTATATCAAAGACCAACTATTCCACGAGATGAAATTGTATTAATAGGAATAGATGATTATGCTATAGATGAATTCGGACCTTGGCCTTGGACACGTGATGTCATGGCATCAGCTTTAGAATATTTAAATTCAGATCCTGAAATGGCACCAGCTGTAATTGGAGTCGATGCAGTCTTCGCAGGTTACAGTGAATATCCTGATGCCGATGATTATTTTGTTGATGTTGCTTCTGTTAATGATAATATAGTTATGGCTACTATGGCGATGTTTGAAAATGAACTTGTTGTTAATAATGATAATACATTTTATATGGATGATTATTCAATAACTTCATATGATGAACCATTTCCAGAACTTCTAGACGTAACATCTCAAGCACATGTAAATGCAATGCTTGATTTTGATGGAATTTTGCGTCATGCTATTTGGCAAATTGAACTACCCGATGGAAGAATAATCCCTTCTTTTCACCAAGCTATTTACAATTCATATATGGAATATATCGGTGATGATGATATAGTTGTTCCACCCACAGATGCAAGACATAGGTGGTATGTTCCGCTATCTTCAGATCCTTTTGCAATGAATGATGGTTTTTCTGTTGCTGATTTAGTGTATGGTGAATTAGACCCGGCTTTATTTGCTGATAAAATTGTCCTTATCGGACCGTATTCAGCAGGGCTTCAAGATAGCTACCCTACTGCTATTGACCATTCTACAGCCATGTATGGCGTTGAATATCAAGCAAATACTATAGCAGCACTATTAAATAAAGATATGAAAACCGAAATTTTATTGCAACCACAGTTAATTTTATTATTTGTTGTAACATTTATAGCTTTGATGTGGTTCCCAAATAGAAAAATGCTTCACTCGACTATCGCATTCGTTGTACTTACTGGTGGCTATGTTTTATTTTGTTCAGTTGCTTGGAATATGGGATATGTATTTAATGTTGCTTATATTCCGCTTGCAATAACATTTTGTTTCATACTCTCTGTTAGTGCAAACTATGTTGAGTCAGCTTTTCAGCGACACAAAATCACAAATACATTCAGACGTTATGTCGCCCCTGAAATTGTTACAGAGCTTTTAAAAGGAGACCCTGAAGCACTTGAACTAGGTGGCAAGCTAACTGATATAGCTGTATTGTTTGTTGATATTAGAGGATTTACAACTCTATCAGAAGAGCTTGACCCTCCAACTGTTGTTGAAATTGTAAATAGCTACTTAACACTTACAAGCAAGTGCATTTTTGACAATAATGGAACACTTGATAAATACGTTGGTGACTGTACTATGGCATTTTGGGGTGCTCCAATACCACAAGATGATTGCATTTATAAAGCAGTTAAAGCTGCTTGTGATATGGTTGAAGGTGCTACAGCTCTAGGATTAGAGCTAGAGCAAAAATATGGAAAAACAGTAAACTTCGGAATTGGTGTGAATTTTGGCTCGGCTGTCGTAGGAAATATAGGGTCTACTTCTCGCATGGACTATACAGCCATTGGTGACACTGTAAACACAGCGGCAAGACTTGAAAGCAATGCACCTGCTGGACAAATTTATGTCAGCAGAGTTATAGCAGATGCGCTTAATGGGAGAGTTGAGTTTACTTCACTTGGAAATTCAATTAAACTTAAAGGAAAAAGTGAGAACTTTGAAATTTTAAAAGTAGAAAAAATTATAGATAAATAACGAGGATATATATGAAAAAATTAGCATTAACCACTGTAATAATTAGTATGATTTGTGCATCAACAATTACAACTACAGCACATGCTGAGAGTGCTTTAATTATTTCGCCATCATCAATTATAGAATATGAAGATGGAGGATTTTTAGTTACAGATATTCATAACAAAGCAGTTTGGCAATATGAAAATGGAGAGTATACTAAAATCTCTGGCAAAACAAATATTATAAGTTCAACTGGAGTACCCGTTGGAGGATATAATGATTCTGACGATGCTTTTCAGGCAATGTATCTAAATCCATGGAGCATTACTGAATTTGATGATGGATATGCTATATCAGATACTGATAATAATATTATTAGATATTTACATGATGGCGGTGTTACAACTTTAGCTGGAAATTCTAAAACAGGGCTTGAAAATGGTATTGGAAATGAAGTTTCATTTGCAAGGCCTACAGGAATTGCAACAGATAATGATGGAAATCTATTTGTAGCTGATACTGATAATCATGTTATTCGAAAGATTTCAAAAGATGGAAATGTTTCAACATATGCTGGAAGTTCTGAAGGCAATTCTGATGGAACATTGAAAAAAGCAGAATTTACAGAGCCAACAGGGATTTATTTCTATGAAGATGCACTTTATGTAGCAGATACAGGAAATAGCCGAATTTGCAAAATCGAAGATGGCAAAGTTACTACTATAGCAGGAGCTGATGATGGAACAGAAGGTTTTGCAGATGGAACAGTACAAAACGCACTATTAAGTTATCCTTTAGGAGTCTATGTTGATGATGATGTTGTTTACATAGCTGATACAGGAAATGGTGCAATTCGTAAAGTAGAAGATGGAATAGTTAGCACTATTATTGAGATGGGTGAAGGTGCAGATGGGTTTTATCCACTTCAGCCACGTGATATGTTAATTGATGGAAATACATTATATGTAACTGATACATTTGCTAATGTAATATTTACCCTTGATTTATCTGATATTGAGAAAGAAGATATTTTTGATGATGTACCTGATGATGCATGGTATAAAGATGCATTATATGAAATGTATAGAAAAGGTATAATTAATGGAACATCTGAAAATACATTTTCACCAAATGCAACAGTTACACGTGGAATGTTTGTAACTACACTTTCTCGAACTGAACAATATTTAGCACCATATGCTTTAATTGTTGGAAATACTAATTTTACAGATGTTAACACATCTTTATATTATGCAAATCCAATTTCTTGGGCATTTGAAAATGGAATTACAACAGGCACAAGTGCTACGACATTCTCTCCAGAAAACACATTAACTCGTGCTGAATGTGTTACATTCTTGTATCGATATGCTAGTTTATCTGATGTTTCACTAGGGGATGAAAGCAAAAGAATAAATACCTTCAATGATATAAATTCCCTTCCTTCTTGGGCACATGATGCTATGACATGGGCTGTACAAAATGAAATTATAACTGGGAAACCAAACAATATGTTAGCTCCAAACGATTCTTTAACTAGAGCTGAAATGGCACAAATATTAAGCAGATTTATTGCTTTAAATTAATTTATTAAAAATAGTTGCAAAATCTTTTGCAACTATTTTTATATTTAGTACAAATTCAAATACTTAATTTGTAAAGCTTGCAAATATAAGAAAAAATATCAAGTTATAATAGATTTTTTTATTAATGATATGAATTTGGCATAAACTATAAAAAGTCGTATTGTTTGCAAATTATTTTGTAGATTTTGACAATAACTATTCCAAATTCAAAGTTTTTTGATATTTTTATCATAAAAAAGGATAAAATTTTCAATTTACATGATAAATATTATGTGTTAAAATATTAACAAAAGATATATTGAAAGGAAACAATTATGGAAATCAAAGTATGTATAGGTAGCTCTTGCCATTTAAAGGGGTCAAGAGAAATTGTTGAAACGTTTAAAAAAATTATTCAAGAAGGAAATTTACATGATAAAGTAGAGCTTTCAGGAACATTTTGTATGGCAAAATGTCAGGAAGGAGTTTGTGTTTCGGTGGATGGAAAAGTTCATTCTGTGACACCTAGCACTGCTGAGACATTTTTAAAAGATATATGTAATTTATAGGGGGGAAATTATGCCTCAATATTTAAAGCTTAAAAAATCTAATTGCAAAAACTGTTATAAATGTATAAGATGTTGCCCTGTTAAATCTATCAGATTTTCTGGGGGACAAGCAAATATTATTGATGAAGAATGTATTTTGTGTGGACAATGTTTTGTTAATTGCCCACAAGATGCAAAAGAAATTTCTAATAGTGTAGAAGCAACTAAAGTTCTTATTTCTAGCGAAGAAATAGTTGTGGCTTCTGTTGCACCTTCTTTTATAGCAAATTATGACAAAGTCGGAATTAAAGAACTTGAAATCGCTATTAAAAAACTTGGATTTCATCATGCAGAAGAAACTGCTATAGGTGCTACAATAGTTAAAAATGAATATGAAAAAATGATAAACAGAGATAGAAAAAATATTTTAATAACATCTTCATGTCATTCTGTTAATCTATTAATTCAAAAATATTATCCTGAATTAATTAGATATTTAGCAAATGTTCTATCACCAATGCAAGCTCATGCACTTGATATAAAATCACGTTATCCAAACGCAAAAATTGTATTTATAGGCCCATGTGTTGCAAAAAAAGATGAAGCAGGCCATTATAAAGGAATTGTAGATGAGGCTTTAACTTTTGAAGAACTTTCCGAATGGCTAGCTTTAGAAAAAATTGAAATCGAAACTACAGAAGATAACAGCAAAATTAATGAGAGTTTGGCTAGATTTTTTCCAACTACAGGAGGAATATTAAAAACAATTACAAATAAAGACCCAGATTATACTTATCTTGCGATTGACGGAGTGGATAATTGCATTAAAGTACTTGAAGAAATTAAACAAAATGAGTTAAATCAATGTTTTATTGAGATGTCTGCATGTGTGGGAAGCTGTATTAATGGACCTGTAATGGAAAAAAGCAATCATAATTTGCTTTTGGGTTTTAAAAGTGTTTCACAATATGCTGGTGAAGATGATTTTAAAGTAAATGCTCTTTCACAAGAGGAAATGGCTAAAATATTTACAACAATAGAACAAAAAGAAATTCAACCTAGTGAGAGAGAAATTAATCTAATTCTTCAGCAGATGGATAAGAAAACAAGTGATGATGAGTTAAATTGCGGTTCATGCGGATATGCTTCATGTAAAGAAAAAGCGATAGCTGTTTATTTTGGCAAAGCTGAACTTTCAATGTGTTTGCCATTTTTACATGAAAAGGCTCAAACTTTTTCTGATTTAATAGTTAATAATACTCCGAATGCTATTATTACATTAAATGATAATTTAGAAGTTCAAAGAGCTAATAAATCATGTCTTAAACTGCTGAATCTAAGATTAGAATCAGATATTTTAGGAGAGCAAATTGTTAAAATATTAGATCCTACTGATTTTATAAATGTAAAAATGTCTGGGCGAAACATTAAAGATAAAAAAGTTTATTTGGCTGAATATAATAAATATGTAGAACAAACTATAATTTATGATAAACAATATAAAACCATTCTATGTATCATGAGAGATGTTACAAATGAAGAAATTGAAAGAGCAAAGAAAGAGGCAATAAGTCGTAAAACTATTGAAACTACCGATAAAGTTATTCAAAAACAAATGAGAGTAGTGCATGAAATTGCATCTTTACTAGGTGAAACAACAGCAGAAACAAAAGTTGCGTTAACTAAACTTAAGGAGTCGATAGGTGATGATTAACCTTTGTACTGATATAGGATATAACAGCTTAAATAAATATTCAGAAGAACTTTGTGGTGACCAGGTATGTGTAATTGAAGGTGTAGATGATTCAACTACTATTGTTTTAGCTGATGGATTAGGAAGTGGTGTTAAAGCAAATATCTTAGCTACACTTACATCTAAAATTATTTCTACGATGATTTCAGAAGGTTTGTCAGTAACAGATTGTGTAGAAACTATTGCACAGACATTACCTATATGTAATCTTCGTGGAGTTGCTTATTCAACTTTTACAATTCTTCGAATTTTTAATAATAATAGTGAAGTGGAAATCATTCAATTTGACAACCCAAAAGTAATTTTAATTCGTGATGGGGAACATGTTGAATTTCCCTGTAATGAACTTAATATTAGCTCAAAAAAGATACTTATTTCTAAACTCGATTTGAATGAAGATGATACTTTTTTTATTATGAGTGATGGTTGCATTCACGCTGGAGTAGGGTCTGTTCTGAATTTTGGTTGGGAACGTCGTGATATTATTGAATTTATTAGGCCTCTTTGCCAAGTTGGATTTACTGCAAAAACATTAAACACAATGTTATTAAATGAATGTTATTCACTTTATGGTGCAAAACCAGGAGACGATACGACAGTTTGTACATTGAGAATAAGAAAAAGAAATCCAATGAATTTAATTATTGGTCCACCATCTAACAAACATGATGCTGATAAAATGATGTCATTATTTTTTGCTAAAGAAGGTAAACATATTGTCTGCGGAGGAACTACATCTTCAATAGCTGCAAACTTTTTAGGAAAACAATTAATTCCAACACTGGATTTTTACGATCCAGATATTCCACCAACTGCAAAAATCGAAGGTGTGGACCTTGTTACAGAAGGTGTTATTACAATAAATAAAGTTTTGACATATGCAAAAGATTATTTGGATAAGAATGACCATTATGAACGCTGGAGTGTGAAAAAAGATGGTGCATCTTCAATTGCAAGACTATTATTTGAAGAAGCTACTGATATTAATTTTTATGTTGGCAGGGCTATAAATCCAGCACATCAAAATCCGAATTTGCCAATTAGCTTTAATATAAAAATGCAACTTATAGACGAACTTGCAAAATGTCTTGAAAAAATAGGCAAGAAAATTAAGGTAAGTTATTTTTAAGAAGGAATAAATATGAAAAAATTTGATACTAGAGTACAGTATATTAAATATAGAGTTTTAAGAGAAGTCGCAAAAAATGCATGGGAAGACACTTTGCTTGAAAATTTATCTGAGATACCCAAAAAATTAATTCAAGGAAAATCTTCTACAATGAGATGTTGTGTATATAAAGAACGTGCAATTATAGCTGAACAAGTTAAAATTGCAATGGGAGGAGACAAAAGTAATCCAAATGTAATTGAAGTTGTTGATATTGCATGTGATGAATGCCCTGTTTCAGGTTATGTAGTTACATCTTCTTGTAGGGGATGTCTTTCACATAGATGTTATGATGTATGTAAGATTGGTGCTATTTCATTTGATAAAAATCATGTAGCACGTATTGATAAAGAAAAATGTATAGATTGTGGAGCCTGTGCAAAGGTGTGTCCATATCATGCAATTATAAGCAGCAAAAGACCATGTGAGAATGCCTGCAAAGTTAAAGCTATTAAGAAAACTTCTGATAATAGTGCTGAAATCATAAATGAAAAATGTATTGCTTGTGGTGCATGTGTTTATCAATGTCCTTTTGGCTCAATCTCTGATAAATCATTTATTTTAGATACGATTAAACTGCTAAAAGAAAGTAATAATAACACAAAGCATAAAGTATATGCTGTTGTTGCACCATCTATTTCTAGTCAATTTCAACATGCAAATCTAGGTCAAGTTATTACAGGGATTAAAAAATTGGGATTTTATACCGTTATTGAGGCGGCTTTGGGTGCAGATGCTGTAGCATTAGAAGAATCAAAAGAACTTGCAGAAAAAGGATTTTTAACAAGTTCATGCTGTCCTGCTTTTGTTATGTATATTGAAAAGAATTTTAAAGATTTTGCAAAACATATATCACATAACTTATCGCCTATGGCACGTATAGCTAAATTTATTAAAGAGACAGATCCAACTTCAAAAATTGTGTTTATAGGTCCATGTACTGCGAAAAAAATGGAATATCAATTAGAAAAAGTTAGGCCATATATAGATAATGTAATTACATTTGAAGAGTTGCAAGCATTATTTGATAGCAAGGAACTTGATTTATCTATACTTGATACAGATGTACTTGATAATGCATCATATTTTGGCAGAATATTTGCTAGAAGTGGCGGTTTATCTGATGCAGTTGTGCAAGCGATTAAAGAACAAGATATTGATTTTGAAATTACTGCTGAAAAATGTGATGGCATAGAAGCATGTAAGATTGCTATACTGAAATCCATGAAAAAAATGTCAAAGTCAAACTTTATCGAAGGTATGGCATGTGTTGGCGGATGTATTGGTGGTGCAGGTTGTCTTACACATGGACCTAAAGATAAATCAGAAGTTGATAAATATGGTATGGAAGCATATGAAAAAACACTTATGGATGCTGTGCAAATCATGAACTTTATACCTAAAAAGTAAAATTACAAAATTTAACATTTGCTAACTTGACTTTTTAAAATCTAAAGCATATACTAAATTAAAATATCGTAATAAGCATTAATTGATTTCTTTTACACATAAAACTGAAAGGAGCTGATAATAATGATTAAATTAGCTATGATAATTCTATTATTAATAGTATTAATTGGATGTCAAGTTTTCTTAGCAAATAAACCCATAAGATGGTTAGGACTTGTTTTGCCTTTAATCACCTTTTTATCTTCTTGCATTTTATCAGCTTTAGCTCTTTTTAATGCTTCACTTGTTGATATAAGTACAATTATTATGCTTGTATTACTGTTTTTTATCTATAATACACCTACTACATTGTTTTTAGCTATATATTTTTTCACAAGGCATAAATATGAAAATATTATAGTTATTAAAAAAAAGAATTTTCATGATTTAGATTAAAACATACAATAACATAAAACCGACCTCCTAAGCTAGATTGCAAAGTCTAAGCTTTGGAGGTCGGTTTGGTTTTAGTAATGATAAAATTAAATAGTATTAGATTTAATATGTTCTAGTTTCTTTAATAAAAAAGCAGAGGATATAAATAGGGCAATTCCTAAAACTAAATATAAAGGCATAAAGTTGTTTTGATTAAGTCCTGTTGATGATAAGTTTGAAAAATAAAGAAATGCAATAAGCAAAGAAAATATAATATTTGATATAAGATATTTACGCACAACTTTACGATTAACGGAGCTTGCATATATTTTGTATTCTAGTAGCAAAAAAACAGGTTCTAGTGAAATAATTATAATACAATAACTAAAGATTTCTCGTGTTATGTCATTTGTTGCAAAAGGTAGTATATTGATATAATATACAGTTACAATTAAAATAAAAACCATAGTTACAAGCAATAGCGTCAATATATTTATTCTAAATAAATCTTGTTTCTTTAACATAAATTAATCACTCCCAGTTAAAATGAAATGTAATGTTAAGGCATATATGTTCTTGTTTCTTTATACCATGTTTCGTGAGCTCTTATTCCTTGATAAGATCTATCAGAGTATAAAGACATATCATGCCTTTCTACACTTAGAGATGAATTTATACTTAATCCATAAACTCTATGTACATAAACATCACTTTTATAAGACAAATGTTCTGAATAAGGTGAACTTCTGACTATTGCACTCACCAAGTTTCTAAAAGCATGTGTTGCGACAGTTGGCAAACCAAGAACTTGAAGAATGATTCGTATAATTGAAGTCAATGTTATTTGATGAATTGCTTGTGATAATTGAATATCAAAATTACGATCTGTTCTTAAATATCTAACATAGTCGCTTGAACTTCCAAATGGAACTGTCTGTGTCCACCGTTGTTGTATTGATACTGGTGCATGTTGAATTTGCTCACCATTAATATATGGAGTATAAATCTGTGAAGGTGATTTGTTTGACACTTTGACTTCCTTATCATTAAGAACAATTTTTCCATTGTCATAAATCACAAGTTCATCATGAATATCACCCTCATATATATTATAGATCGTCATATCGCCAATCTTTTTAGAAAAAATCTTTGGGATAGGGTGATTGCTTGATATGCCATCTACAGCATAAACATTAGCCAACATACTAAAAATCATTGTAAATACTAACATAAGTGATATAATTTTTCTGGATTTTAACATAATATTGTCTCCTTTTTATAAATATGAGGTTAATAAATTGTCTAAAAGTTGAAAATATGATTTCGTTTTCCATTGGTATCACTCTATCTTTCTAAAATATATATTATGGTAATGTTACACTATTTGATGTTAATGTAATAAAATCATCACCTACGTTTACAACTAATTTTGCACGATATTTAGAACCTGATACGCCTGTATAAGTTTTAGTAGTGCTAACTGTGCCTGTTTGACTAATTGACAAAGATTTAACACTAGACCATCTACCATTTCGGTTTTGCTCGATATAAACATTACCTGAAGTACGTGTAGATGAAACACGAGGAATAATAGTAATCTTTACACTAAGCATGGTTGATGAATTACTAATTGATAGAATTGCATCTCGTGCATCAACATATTCTGAAATATCCACAGGGCGGATAATTTCCGAGAGTTGTGCATTTGTAATGATAAAGTTTGAGGTTAACATAATTGCTAAAATAAAAATTGAAATTAATTTTTTGCATTGTTTCATAATAAAACCCTCCTTGGATTTATCCACCAAAAATTTATCTTCCTACTATAGAAACGATTAACAAATCGTATTTGTGACATGATTTGAAAAATTTTTTTAATTAATAAATAACATTCTCAGCTATTTTTAAAAGTTCATCAGAACTGATTGTTCCATATAGATGAATTGAAATATTTTCTACAGAAAAAACAATAAAATTATCAGCTGTTAGTTTTGAATTAATTTCTCTCATAACAGTCCATCTGTATGCGATATTTCCGTTCAAAATAAATTCTTCAATAGTTGCACCCTCTGTGTCTAGTGAACTAACTCCATTACCTATTGATATAGTACCTGCAAAATCAGTCTGATTTTTATTTTCATATCTGAAAAAAATATCAACTTCATCTTCGATATATTCAGTAAGTTCATACCCATCAGGTATATATGAAAGAGTGAAATCACTGACTTTATATTCGGAAGTAGAACTAGAATTATTGATAAAAATAGAGTGTTCATCAAATGTTTCAATAAAAAAATTAGACACAATCTCACGAACTTCGGCACTAACAAGCATTGCAGATGTCAAACCAAAAAAGATGATAAAAAGCGATGCTACAAGCCTTTTTGCAATAAATAGTAAAATGTTATTAGATTTTTGAGGGGTAGGGGATAGAGGGACATCATGTATATCATTATCTAATACATATGTTAAAACATTATCTAAATCTTGGCTTGAAATAACTTCGTTTTCATGAAATTTAAGTGTCTCACTAAGAAATATAGTCCAAAAACTAGCTATCCCACGTGCATATTTTACATCATACATTATTTCAGTTTGTTCAGGGGTTAAATTAAAGCTATACTTCGCACTTAAAACAAATTGAATTTTTAAAGGCAAACTTGAAACAGC
>CAYJKB010000042.1:0-15805 GCA_964370625.1 uncultured Oscillospiraceae bacterium
TTTTCAAAATCCATAGTAGGAGCATCTACTTTAATTCCGAAATGCTCACTTTTTTGAATTTCTTTATATAATTCAGTTGCATGTAGTAGTGTTTTAGTTGGAACACAACCTCTGTTAAGACAAGTTCCACCTAGTTCACGATTTTCAACTACAGCTACTTTTTTTCCCATTTTTGATGCTTTAGCCGCAGCTAAATATCCACCAGGGCCTGCACCAATTATGATTAAATCATACATCCCATTCTGCCTCCATAATATAAGAATAATCTGCTAACGCAGTTTTCATATCGTCAGTATTGAATTTAACACCACGAAGTTTGCTTTCAATTTTATCAGAAAAAGCATCATCAAGTGCGTCAGTCCATACTTTAACATCTGTAATCACACCTTCATTTACAGCGAATTGCATTTGCACTTCGCCCCAATCAAAACGTGTTGTCCAAACTGTGTTAAAAGGGATTTTTCTGCCATATAGCCATTCCCATTTGCTGAATTTGTCCACAGCCTGTGTAAATTTGTTGTTATCAACGGCTGTAAATTCACTAGCTGTGCCTTCATAAACTTCTTCAAAAGCAGAAATCAATGCAGTTTTCATGCTTTCGACAGTAATATCTGCACTTAAATCACTAAGGTTACACACACGACTTTTAACAGAATCTACACCTTTTGATTGAAGTTTTTTCGCCGATACATTTAAGTAATGTGATAACATACTCATATCAACGTTTAGAAGAAGTGTACCATGATGATAACAGAAATCTTCTGTTTGATAAAAAGCATTTCCAGAGAATTTTTTCTCGTCAACTGTAATGTCATTTCTACCTGATTTTACAGCATTTAGCCCGAATTTTTGAACAGCTTTCAGTATAACTGAAAGCTGTTTATCAACATTATAATGTTTTTCTCGAACTAAAAACGTAAAGTTAAGATTTCCTAAATCGTGGAAAACAGCTCCACCACCAGAAAGTCTACGTGCAAGAAAGCCTTCATCTTTTTCAAGTTCTTCGACTTTGCACTCTTTCCAAGGGTTTTGGTTTTTACCGATTACAACGGTTTTTCTGTTTTGCCACAGATATAAAATACATTCATCAGGTTGAGTATTTTTAAGCAAATATTCCTCTAAAGCTATATTCTCATAAGGATTATTACTTTTTGAAATTACATAACTTAGTTTCATAGTCCTATCCCTCTTATGCGAAATTATATCTTAGAATAGGATTTCTAGCAGCTCCTACTTCGTCCATACGTTTAACAGCCTTAGTATAAGGGCAATGTTTAATCCACTCTGGGTTTGCCATAGCTTTTTCGTGAATATCAAGTAAAGCTGCGATTAGAGAATCCATGCTTTCTTTTGATTCAGTTTCAGTTGGCTCAAACATTAGTGCTTCTGGCACGATTAGTGGGAAGTACATTGTTGGTGGGTGGAAACCGTAATCAAGCAGTGCTTTAGAAATGTCCATAGCAGTAACGTTATGGCTGTTTTTCTCAGGCTCTAGTGAGATTACGAACTCGTGTAGACAAGTTGTATTATATTGAACTGTGTAAGCTTTTGAAAGCTGAGTTCTTAGGTAGTTTGAATTTAAAACAGCGTTAGAACTAGCTTCTCTTAAACCATCACAACCTAGAGTTAGTGCATAAGTTAATGCTTTTAGAGTTACTAGGAAGTTACCATAAAATGCTTTAACTTGACCTGTTGTTTTAGATGGTTTAACCATTTTCAGGCTATCGCCGTCAGCCTCAGTTAAGATACCTGGAATAAATGGTTTTAAAAATTCTTTACAACCAACAGGGCCTGAACCAGGACCACCACCACCATGAGGTGTTGAGAAAGTTTTGTGAAGATTTAAGTGAATTACATCAAATCCCATGTCCCCTGGTTTTGCAAGACCCATAACAGCGTTAAGGTTAGCACCGTCATAGTAGTTAACACCACCAGCATCATGAACGATTTTAGTGATCTCTAAGATGTTTTCATCAAATAGACCTAGTGTGTTAGGGTTCGTTAGCATTAAACCTGCAGTATCGTCGCCAACAGCTGCACGAAGTGAATCTAGGTCAACTAAACCTTTTTCATTTGATTTAATGTTAATAACTTTATATCCAGCCATAACAGCACTTGCAGGGTTTGTACCATGTGCTGCATCCGGAACGATGATTTTATTTCTGTGACCTTCACCACGGCTTTCGTGATAAGCTTTCATAAGTAAAAGACCTACAAACTCACCATGTGCACCAGCAGCTGGTTGGAACGTCATAGCGTCCATACCTGTGATTTCGCTGAATACTCTTTCAGCTGTATCAATCATTTCAAGAGAACCTTGAACTGTGTGAATTGGTTGAAGTGGATGAACTGCTGTAAAGCCAGCTAAAGACGCCACTTCTTCATTTACTTTTGGGTTGTATTTCATAGTACAAGAACCTAGAGGGTATGCACCGTCATTTACACCTTGAGTGTTTTTAGCAAGTTCAGTATAATGTCTTGAAATATCATTTTCAGATACTTCAGGTAGTTTTGGAGCTTTCGCTCTTTTTGCAAAAGAAGGAGTAGCTTGTGCTACATCAAGTGCTGGTAATACAGTTAAATTTCTTCCTTCGACACTGCGTTCAAATATTAACTCCATATTATAGCACCTCCCCGATTAATGCAATCATATCGTCGATAATTTCTTTTGTGCAAAGTTCAGTTGTACACCAAAGAATTTTGTTACCATCTACAGGTAAACCACCTAAGTAACCATTTTCTTCAAGTTTAGTTAGGATTTTGTCACTGTCAACAGGACAATCCATTAGAAACTCATGGAAGAAATCTTGGTTGTAAGTTAATTTAAAGCCGATTTTTTCAAGTTCAGCTTTTAGGTAGTAAGCGTGTGACATAGAAAGGTTTGCAACTTGTTCTAAACCTTTAAATCCCATAGCTGATAGATAAACAGATGCTTTTAAAGCACAAAGTGCTTGGTTTGAGCAGATGTTACTACTAGCTTTTTCACGTCTGATATGTTGTTCACGAGCTTGTAATGTTAATACAAAACCACGATTTCCTTCAGTATCAGTAGTTTGACCTACAATTCTACCTGGAAGTTTTCTAAGCATTTCAGTAGTTGCTGTCATAAATCCAAGGAAAGGGCCACCAAAAGATAGAGGCATACCAAGAGGTTGACCTTCACCAACAGCTACATCAGCACCACATTCAGCAGGTGATTTGATAACTGCAAGTGCAATAGGGTTACAACCCATAACGAATTTACCACCAGCTTCGTGTACAGCATTACCTAATACTTCAGCATCTTCAACGATACCACAGAAGTTAGGTTGTTGCATATAGAAACAAGCAGTTGTGCCGTCAGCCATAGCTTTAAGTGCGTCTACATCAGTTACGCCGTCTTTAGCTGGAACGATTTCCATTACTGTATCACGTGCGTAGCAGTATGTTTTAATAGTACCAATAATTTCAGGGTCAGCTGTTGCTGATACTAAAACTTTAGTTTTCTTTCTTTCAACACACATGAACATAGCTTCAGCTGCTGCCGCTGCACCATCATAAACAGATGCATTAGCTGCGTCTAAACCTGTAAGTTCACACATCATTGTTTGGAATTCAAAAATAGCTTGAAGATTACCTTGGCTGATTTCAGCTTGATAAGGTGTGTAAGCTGTTACAAAATCTTCTTTGTTTGTAACACTGTTTACGATAGCTGGGATATAGTGATTATAAGCACCAGCACCTCTGAAAATGTGATTAAAAACTTTGTTTTTAGATGCCATTTTCTTCATTTTATTACTTATTTCAAGTTCTGATACACCTTTGTCGATATTTAGCATATCTTTAAGGATTACGTTATCTGGTATTACAGACAGCATATCATCAAAGCTTTTGTATCCACAAGCTTCTAAGATTTCTTGCTGTTGTTTAGCTGTATTTGCTACATAAGTTCCCAATCTAGTTCCTCCTATAGGCTAGCTACGTAAGCTTCGTAATCTGCAGCTGACATAGTTTCTTCAGTTTCAGACACTGAACCTACTTTGATAAGCCAAGCGCCATATGGGTTTGAGTTGATGCTTTCTGGTGCATCTAGTACTTCTTCGTTGATTTCAGTAACTTCGCCAGTTACAGGAGAATACATATCTGATACAGCTTTAACAGATTCAACATCACCAAAGCTATCAGCCATAGTTACTTCGTCGCCAGCTTCTGGAAGGTTTACGAATACTAAATCGCCTAAAGCGCTTTGAGCGTAATCAGTAAGACCTACAACAACAGTTCCATCAGCTTCTTTTTTTAGCCATTCGTGAGATTTAGTGTAAAGTAATTCAGTTGGGTTTGACATAATAATGTCCTCCTTGTAATTTTAAATTAATTATATTTTTATTTTAGAATTTGTAAAAAATCAGTTCTATTTTTTATAGAACGGAAGTGGAATAATTTCAGTTTCAACTTTTCTGCCACGAACTACAGCAGTTACAGCTGTGCCAACTTCTGTGCAGTCAACATCAACATAAGCCATAGCAACAGGAAGATTTAAGAAAGGAACTTGAGTTCCAGAAGTAGTTTTGCCGATTAATTTATCGCCGATATAAAGTTCTGCATCTTCACGAACAATACCACGACCTGTAACTTTAAGTCCAACTCTTTTTCTTGTGATTGGAACTTCTACCATAGCTTCTTTACCAACAAATTTTTCTTTGTCAAGTTTCACAGCAAATTTAAGTCCCGCTTGAAGTGGAGTTGTATTTTCATCAAGTTCATGACCATATAAAGGCATTGAAGCTTCAAGACGAAGTGTATCTCTTGCACCTAATCCACAAGGAAGAATTCCTTCTTCTTTGCCTGCTTCTAAAAGCATGTTCCAAAGTTTTGAAGCATCAGCAGAATTACAATAAAGCTCATAGCCGTCTTCACCTGTGTAACCTGTTTTAGAAATAAGACAAGTGATATCACCAACTTTTCCATCAGGAGTTGCAGTATAGTATTTTTCTGGTAAATCATTTGATAGTTTTTCCATGATACCTTGTGCTTTTGGGCCTTGAACTGCGATTTGAGCAATTGTATCTGAAATATCTTCAAATTTAACATCGCCAAAAGCATATTTTAAAATATGTGCATAGTCTTTATCTTTGTTTGATGCGTTAGGAACTAGCATGTATTTTTCTTCACCTAGTTTGTATACGATTAAATCATCTACAGAACCACCGTTTTCATAACACATAACTGTGTATCTAGCTTGGCCGATTTTCATATTTGTAAAATCGTTAGTTAAGATATAGTTAAGGTTTGCAAGTGCATCTTTACCTGTACACATAATCTCACCCATGTGAGATACATCAAATAAACCACAAGCCTCACGAGTTGCCATATGCTCTTTAGTTAGCCCTGTATCTTCATATTGAACTGGTAGTAAATAGCCTGCAAAAGGTACAATTTTACCTTTAAGATTAACGTGATCTTCATACAACGGAGTTTTCTTTTCCATGTTATTAGCCTCTCTTTACATATAATTTAAAACATCAAAAAAGGACATAGAACTTTCAGTGTCCTATGCCCTGTCCTTTTACCTGAAAGATTAAGCTTCTTCGGTGGTACTTATCGCAGGAGTTTATCCTTTTGTACCTCTCCAGGGGGTCGTCAGAATTTGGTCCTTTTGCCTGAGAGTATTACCCCTTCGGCGACTTCTGCAAATGTGCAAAAATTCTCTCCCAAATTCATCATTCGAATATTTTACAACTAATTTTATCATATATAAGATTCATTTGCAATATGTTTATCTGCAATTTTGCAAATTTTTTAATAGTGTATCTAACAAAATTTTATGCAAAAATTTAGTAATATTTTTTTATTGTGGTTGTCTATCTGGATGCACTTCGTAATAGTAATCCCAATCTCCTTCTGTAATTTCAGTTTCTGAACGTTTAAACATTCCATAATCTCTGAAATATGGTGAATTATATGTCAAATTTATAGTATCAGTTGCTTTGTCATATGTTATTACATAAGTTGCCTCATCAAACGTGATTTCATCTCCTGGCACAGGTGTTAGCTGGCTATCTTTTACTATATATGTATTTCCATCAGTTTCAAAGCTACTTCCATCTCGTCTTGTTATTTTGCTCCAAATTCCACTGCCATATTCAGATGATATAGTTGTATCAAAAAATAATATGTCGAGCTCAAAATATTCATCTGTGTCAGCACTGTGTCCACGTTCACGAATTGAAATTATACTTCCGTTTTCAGCTTCCCACATACCTGTAATTTCTTTTTGTTCTTCTGATAATTTGCTTTCTGGCAAAATTGCAAGTGTAGATAAGTCTATTGGCTCTGGCTCTGCTATCTCGCCTTCGGCTGTTTCTCCATCTTCGCCTTCTCCATCTGCACTTTCTTCGCCTTCCTCACCCTCTGCGGGTTCTTCTCCATCTTCAGATGTATCATCGTTTTCGCCTTCAACTTGTTCGGTTTCTTGTCCATCTGCTGGTTGTTCTGCCGTATCACCTCTTGAGCTTAAAAAAATGTACACACCAACTCCAACTATCGCAACCACAACTAAAATTGCTATTACTATTATAATTATTTTTTTCTTTTTCATATTATCCTCCGCAACTTTATCGGCATCTATATATGTATTTTTCATTTCTATCTACATTATATAAAAGAAATCTATTAATTGCAATATTCTTTGAAAATTAAACTGTAATCAAACAAAATTTTATGATTGACAAAGGTTTTATTATATTGTATAATGAAAAACATAATTTAATACAAACACATAAGGCTTATTTCTAATAATTAATAGGGAAGTTGGGTGAAAATCCCACACAGAGCCGCTGCTGTAATAGTGTAGCTTTAAATATTTGCCACTGGCTTTTGCTGGGAAGGCTTTTGAAGTGAAAATGCTAGAGTCAGAATACCTACCTTTTGTGTGCAAATTATACTTTTCGGATTTTAGAAGTTTTGCGTGATACAGATTTTTATTTTAATCTGTTTTTCTGTTTCTTAAATCTTGGAATTTCTCCTATGATTTAAGATTTTTTATTTTTCCGAAAAAACTCCTTTATCATATTTACTTGATTTTTGGTGCGTCACTTCCCAAAATCAAACAAATCAATATTTGCTCAAAAAAACGACTGCTTTGCACAGCAGTCGTTTTTTTATTTACTAAAAGAATTTGTAGCTCCACAAACTTTGCAAACTTGCTCATTTTTTGTTGCTTGCGAACCGCAGATGATACAAAAATAGTTTTCTTTTGAAGTTTGTTCATCTAAAACAATTTTGTCATTTTCAAGATTTGCTTCTGCTTCAAAAAAAGATCTTTCATGATTACATTCAATTGATGCTAATCTTTCAAACATCATAGATACTGTCGGAAAGCCTTCTTGTCTTGCTGTATTAGCATAATCTGGATATTGTTCTTTCCATTGTTTATTTTCTTCTAAAGCTGATGCATTTAAATTATCTGAAATAGAGTTTTTTGAAATATCAAAAAGGTGTTTATAGCAAACTTTAGCATGCTCAATTTCACTTTTAGCAATTTTATTAAAGATATTTTCTATTTCTATATTTCCATTTTCCTTTGCATGGTCTGCAAAAATTAAATATTTTACAATCGATGTTGCTTCATCTATAAAAGCTTGTTCAAGATTTTTTTGTGTTTTTGTGTTTTTTAAATCCATAGGTACTTGCTCCAAATTATATATTTTGATATTTTTCAATCAATTCATCAGCACATTTTTTCAGATTTTCATACTTTTTATGGGCATCTTCACTACACTTGTATACAACTTGATGAATAAGTTCGTAATTTTCAAGTGCAATATCTATTACTGTTTTGCAAAGCTTATTTTTATCTGATAAATCGCCCATTATATCTCTTACACGGTCTTCTGAAAATGGTTCTTTATAACTTCTTTTACCTAACAATGCACTTAAAACATCAGCAACTGCTACAATTCTTTCTGATAGATTAAGTTCTTCTCCCTTAAGGTTAAATGGATATCCCGTTCCATCTAATTTTTCATGATGTCTTGTTGCTATTTTAAAAATTTCAGGACTTACACAATCTTTTAATATATATTCGCTAAGCAAGATATGGTCTTGCATTATACGAAATTCATTATCTGTAAGCTTTCCTGTTTTTTCAAGTAGCATTGTTGATACAGATATTTTCCCTATATCATGCAACAAAGCTCCGAAATAAATATCTGAAATTTCGTTTTCAGACATACCTAATAATTTTGCAAGTGTTACAGAAATTTCAACAGTTGCAATAGTATGTGTTACTGTATGTTCACTTCTAAAGTCAATGGCATGAGGCAACATGTGTATTAAAGATTCAATATAATTTCCATAATTTTTATTATGCACTAAAAAATCTAATAATTCATCAAGATATCTACCATCTAAACATTTTGTAATTATTCCCTGTTCTTTTTCAAGTTGAAGTAAAAATTCAACATCTTCTTTGCAGAATACAGCATTATCAAGTTTACTTATTGCATCATCAGCTGTTTTAACCATGCCACGCATAATCATTATATCTAATTTATCTAAAACGAACATTCTTGATGCTAAAACTTTATTTTCACATTTTTCTGCTAATAGTTTTTCATATGTGAAATGATGAAAAAGAATAGCATCTGCGAATTCTTCAAAAAATTCATGTTCATTTAAAAACAAATAACTATATACCGAATGCGGGATTGGATCTGCAACTTCAAAAGCTACTGGGTTTTGGCTATCTAAAAGTGTATTGTGTGTTTGCAATTGATATGCACCTATGTCATGAAATATGCCTAGATAGCAAATTTTTGTCAATTGTTCTACTGTGTAATTTTCTGCTTTAAACATGCATAACAACAAATATGCAATACGCTCACCATGATCCATAAGTTTATGATTTAACGTGTTTAACGCACGTCTCATCATATGTGAAACGCTCGAAATTTGATTATTCATAATATCCATTCTCCAAATTCTAAGCTATGTTTTGCTTGATTAGATAATTATACTCCTTTTAAAAATAGATTTCAATAGTTTAATAAATATTAAAGTTAAAGTATTATTATTTTATCTTTTTTAAATTTAATTATTGCTTTTACTAACGGTTTAAGTTAAAATCAATTGAAGTGTATATACACCTTAATATATTTAATAGAGGTAAATAATGTCCAGAAAATATCAAATAGACATGCGCAGAGGTCCTCTGCTTAAACAAATTCTTGTATTCACAATCCCTCTAATGCTTACTGGTTTTCTTCAGCTTCTATATAATGCTGTTGATATTATTATCATTGGCAAATTTGATGGAACTGTTGCACAAGGTGCAGTTTCTTCAACATCACAACTTATAAATTTATTTGTAAGCATGTTTATGGGTATCGCTGCTGGTAGTAGCGTTGTAGCTTCTCGTGCTGCTGGTGCATCTGATGTTGAATCTGTAGATGGAATTGTTCACACTAGCATAGCTTTGTCATTAATTTTAGGAATAATATTGGCTGCTGTTGGTGTAATTTTTTCTAATGACATGTTAAAATTCATGTCTGCACCAGATGAAACTATTGAACTTTCCACCTTGTATTTAACCATCTTTTTCTTAGGAATGCCAGCTAATATGGTATATAATTTTGGTTCTTCTTTACTTCGTTCTATGGGAGACACTAAACGACCTCTTTATTTTCTTTTGATTTCTGGCGCTATTAATTTGACATTTAATATTTTATTTGTAGCTATTTTCAAATGGGGTGTCGCTGGCGTAGCTATTGCCACTGTTATTGCTCAATTCACTTCAATGATACTAGTTATTATAACTTTAGCTAATTCTCCTATACCTTATAAATTAATGTTTTCTAGGATTAAAATTGATGTTAAACGTCTTATTCAAATTCTTAAAGTCGGATTACCTTTAGGGGTGCAAGGTTCACTTTTTGCTGTTTCAAATGTTTTAATTCAATCTTCTGTAAACTCCTTTAATAGTGCAACTATTTTAGCTGGTGTTGGTACTTCAAATAATCTTGATACTGTAATTTTTATTACGATGAATGCGTTTTATCAAACGTGTCTCAATTTTACAAGCCAAAATTTAGGTGGTATGCAATATCATCGAATGCGAAAAGTTTATCATTATTGTCTAGGTTTAGTTTTCTTATTTGGTTTGGCAGCTGGGACAATTGTTACTTTTGGTTCGCCTTTTCTTTTAAGAATTTTCACTGATGACCCGGCTGTAATCGCTATTGGCACAGAACGTCTTTATTATATTGCACTTCCTATGTTTTTATGTGGAATCATGGATGTCACTTCAGGTCAACTACGTGGAATAGGCTATTCCCTTTCCCCTACTATTATTTCTCTAACCTTTGTCTGTCTACTTAGGATAGTTTGGATTGCTACTGTATTTAATCATTTTGGTACATTAGTAAGTTTATATTTGTCATATCCAATTTCTTGGGCTATTGCATTTGTAATATTATTTATAGTTTATGCTATTGGCATTAGAAAATTCCCTAATGAAAACAAAGAACTTCCTGACTAAATATAATAATTTAAAAACAGGCTATGTTGAAATGAAAATTTTCAACATAGCCTGTTTCAATATTTAGCTTTAAATTATATAGTTCATCAATTAATCTTCATTTTTATGTATCTTATTAAATGCTATGCTTGCACCAAATTTCATTGCTTCGAATATATCTTCAATATCTGATACATTTAATGGTTGTCCATCAAAAGTTAGATTATCCATCAGCATAAGTTGCTTTTTCATCTCGTTTACAACATCAGCAAATTCTTTATTATGAACTATTTTATTTTGTTTTTTATCCTTAGAGGAATTATATGCACTTTTTTGATGCAATTCAAATTCTGTTCCAACAATTAAGTAATCTAAGCTAATTTTAAAAATCGAGCATATTAATACTAATGTTTCCCCAGATGGCTCTCTTCTATTTTGCTCATACATCCCTACAGCACTTGAAGATACCCCTAATAAATCAGCTAAATCCTTTTGTGTCATATTGTGTTTCTTTCGTAATTCTTTTATTCTTTCTCCCAACATATCGTGTTGCACCTCCAGTACAAGTGTTCGATTGATTTTCTTTAGATTAACACATAGTGTGTTGTATGTCAATAATGTTTGTGTAAAAAGTCTTGACTTTACACGAATTGTGTAGTATTATTTTGTAAAAGAAAGATTTTAAGCGATATTTTTTTAGTTGCATATTTTTTTATGCTTTAGCTACACATTACGTGTGCAGAAAGGTGTGTTTAAATGAACTTAACACAAATTTCCAAAGAATACAGAGCAAATATACTTATTTTAGAAAACCGAGTAAACGAACTCAATATAATCCTTGCTAAAACTCATGGTTCCGAAAATATTCGCAAATTAAAATCACGAATAAACACTTTAAACCGATTCATTGCTGAAAATTACGAAACAGTACTTTATCTCGAACGTTATTATGAGGACTAAGAAAAATGAAAAATACTACTTATGCAAAACTTTATTCAATCGTCAGTCATTTCAAAAATCATTTATTATCTCCCATCGATAATCGTATAATCTCCATGTATTATGAGCAGGATTTATCAAAAGAACAAATTTCTAAATTACTAAATATTCAAATTGAAAATATTGATAGTTCTCTCAAACATTCTGCTAATGTACTTTACGATTACTTAAATTCTAATCAAAGATAACCTTTATATCGGCTGACACATCTTTTACAATCTCTGTAAGATTTTGTGATACATTAATTTGCTTTAAATTGCTACAACTTTGCAAGACTTCTAAATTTTCAATATTATTTTCAGCGATATCAAGCACTGATAGATTGCTCAAATAAGCTATTTGGGTTATATCATCTATATTATTATTGTTAAGTGATAAATATTTCAATTTATGCATACCTCTGAAATTTGGTAGGCTATATATTTGATTTTTAGATATATCAAGATATTCTGCATTAATCATTTTGCTGATTGGATTTATATCGCTAATTTGATTGTCACTTAAAATAATTTTTGTTAAGTTTGTAAGATTTTCAAGGCTACTAATATCATGAATTTGATTAGATGAAAAATCTATATGTTCAAGCGTATTTATATTTTTAATTGGCGATATATTGGCTATTTTATTTGCACATAAATTTAATAATTCTAAGTCATTTGTTCCATACAAAAAATACAGATTATCTAAATTATTATAACTTAAATTTAATTCTTTTAAGCTTTCTACATTTTGCAAGTTATTTATTTTATTTATTTTGTTATATGACAAATTCATATATTGAATTGTTGTATTTTCTGAAAAATCAACTGTTTGTATATTATTACCTGATAAGTCTATTGATTTTAGTGAAGTCACATTTAATAAATTCGGTAGTTTTTCTATTTTGCAATTACTAAGATACAAATTTTCTAAGCTTTCTAATGTCAATATTTCATCTAAAACATTTTCACTTATACCACCACTTATTGATATACTTTTCAAATCTGACAACGAACTTATATCAATTTCTTCACAATTTGATAAATCCCCACTTTTAATATATTTAAGTGATATAAAGTGACTTAAATCTTCTAGTGTTGTAATTCGGCTAGAATTTTCAATTTCTAAGCTATCTATTTCCCATAATTCTGATGCTAATATATCCCCTGATGGTTTATCTATCATAGCTCTTATTTGTTCTTCAAAGTTTTTATCTGCAAATGCAACTACGCTGTCATCTCTTCCTAATGTATATATGGATTTTGCAATATCACTTACAATACCTGATGCATTCACACTAACAGTATATACTATATGTTTTCCAAAGTCTAATTTAATACTTTGAGTATATTTAACGTATTTACCTTGTTCATCTTTTATATACATCAAATCATTTGATTTTGCTGACACTTCAACGGGTTTATCATAGTATCCTGGATCTGGATAGCAAAGTGGCAATTCTGGTCGCATTTTACCTATTTTTTGACTCACATAAGAATTTTCAATACTATTTAAAAGTTCAACTGCAAGCTCTATTTCTTCTATACGCACAAATGCACGACTTCCTTCTGCGTATACTTCCCACATTGCTGGAAAAAGGTCAACTGCATCTTGTATCGCATATTCTAACATTGTTTTATTATTTGTAAGTCCAGCTAATCTTATTAATTCAAGATGTGCTTTTTCATTTAACTCATTTGCATTTATTGTATATCTATAAAATTTAATTGAATCTTCAAGCCGACCTTCTTCTTCATAATTTTCGGCAATATTTATCAAAATATCATCTCCCCAAGTAAAATATGATATTCCAAGTAATATTGTAAGAATTAACAAAATTGTAATACACTTCTTTAATATAATAATTATCATCTTATTCCCTCATTTTGAAATTAAAATATATATACTAATTATATCCATTTTTATTTTCTTTACACACTTCAATTATTTTAATTTCTTTGTCTGTTTGGTCAGTGATTTTCTTTTTTCGCCTATTAGTATGACTTTCAGATGTAATAAGTTCATCAAATTGATTTAAAATTTCTAAACCTGTTTCCATATTTGATATACGCTTTTTAATCGACATTTCTTAAACTCCTTTTTAATTGATATAAATATTTTTAACAAAATTATTAATTTTATTTATATATTTCAATTTTAGTGTTGTAATTTTAATTTTATGTGTTACAATATTATATGAAATATAAACAGGAGGTGCTTAACAATGGCATATTTAATTAATGACGCTTGTATCAATTGTGGTGCATGTGAAGGCGAATGTCCAGTAGGTGCTATCGCTGCTGGTGACGCTACTTACGTTATCGTAGAAGATGCATGTATCGATTGTGGTGCTTGTGCTGGCGGATGTCCAGTGGGAGCTATCGTACAAGGCTAGTTCCCGTACAAAACTAGAGCTAGAAACGGTGTGACAAATTTTGTCGCACCTTTTTTAGTTTATAAATAACTTTAGGATATATGAGCAAGTTTTCATATCTTCTAAAGTTTTTTATTTTCAATTTTCGTCATTAATTTAAAATATATTTTAATAACCTTTATCATTATACAAGGTTCAACATTTTTTGTGAATTTTGTATAAATTTTTTCTAATTCTTCTGTTGCATTTGACATTTAATAGGAGTATAATCAGCTCATAAAAGATAATACATAACTATAGAAAAGTTATGCACAAAAGAAAGAGGTGTCTAATGACATGGGTAGTCATACATTTTTAATATTAATTGCAATTATTTTACTTGCAACTAAGGTGCTAGGTTTGGTTTCTCAAAAGGTCCATATGCCACAGGTAATTGGTGCTTTGTTAGCTGGATTAATATTAGGTCCTTCTGTTTTAGGATTAATTAGCGAAACTGAATTTCTCTCTAATGTTTCAACTATAGGTGTATTATTATTGATGTTTTTAGCTGGGCTTGATACTGATATCGAAGATTTAAAGCAAGCTGGCTCTATCTGCTTTGCTGTTGCTGCTTTAGGAATTTTCTTTCCTATAGTTCTAGGAATTTTAGTTCATTATTTATTTTTTGCAAATGCTCCTGATTACGCTTTTATAGAATCTGTTTTTATTGGTGTAGTATTAACTGCAACTTCTGTAAGCATAACTGTTGAGACACTACGTGAATTAGGCAGACTTAAAGGAAAAATTGGCACAATTTTACTTGGTGCTGCAATTATAGATGATATCGTTGGTGTATTAGCGCTTACAATTATGATGAGTGCTAAAGATAATACTATTAGCATGGGTGAAGTTTTGCTAAAGGCTGTATTATTCTTTGTACTTTTAGCTGTTCTTTTCGTTATCTTCAAACACTTTGGTAAAAAGATTGACAGCTATGACCATTTACGCCGTACAGCAATTTATGGCTTTGCTTTTTGCTTAGCTTTATCTTATTTTTCAGAAGTAGTATTTGGATTAGCTGATATAACTGGTGCTTATGCAGCTGGTTTAATTCTTTGTAACTCAGGTGTTAAACACTATATCGCTAAAAAGATTACAATCATATCTTATATGTTCTTTTCCCCTCTATTTTTTGCTAATGTAGGTATAACTACATCACTAGATGGCTTTACTCCAACTTTATTGCTTTTCTCTGTTGTATTATTCATTATTGCACTTGCTTCTAAAATCCTAGGTGGATATATTGGAGCTAAGGCTTTTAAAATGACTTCTAATGAAGCTACTGTTATTGGGTGTGGAATGGTTGCACGAAGTGAAGTGGCTCTTATTATGGCTCAAAAGGGCGCTAGTGTAGGTTTAATTTCAAGCACATTGTTTCCTCCAGTAATTTTAATCGTAATTGCTACTACATTAATCACTCCAATATTATTAAAAATCACTACAGCTAAACTACCTCCTGTAGGTTATATGAATCATCATTAAACTATATAAATATTAAAAAGGCTTGATACCAATTGGTATCAAGCCTTTAATGTTGTGTGTTTTTAAGATATAATCTCAATTACACTTAAATTTTGTTTTACAATAAATTATTATTTATTGTCGCCTTCACTTTCTTTACGTCTTGATTCAAAGATAAACCAAGCAGAAACTGACATGCCGATTAATAATACGAATAATTCAGCGTTTGAATTATTGTAAATTCCACCTGTTTGTGGTAATTCACCTAGTGGAACTTCTGGTTCTACTATTACGATTTCATCGTCTGGTAAATCTGCAAGTGGTGGTTCTGGATCTGGGATTTCCACTAGAGGAGGCTCTGGGTCTGGAATTTCAGCTAGAGGAGGCTCTTCATCTGGAATATCGATTGGTGGGATTGGGTCATCTGGATCTGGATCATCTGGATCTGGATCATCTGG
>CAYJKB010000042.1:15905-17995 GCA_964370625.1 uncultured Oscillospiraceae bacterium
TCTGGATCATCTGGGTCTGATGATTCATAGAAGTAGTTGTAGTATAGGTTGATTTCATATAATGTACCTGGTTCTACAATTGCAACTGAATCATTACTTAATCTTGCTTGATAAGTATAAGTTAATCCTTCATGTCTTACGTATGAACTTGGTTGTTCAACAGCTTCAAAATCAGTTAAAGCATCACGTTCAGCTTGAGTTAGGTTAACTACCTCATGTGGTACTGTAGAAGAAGTGATAACACCATTAATTTCAGCTCTGTAATGACGGATTACTTGATATTTATACTCTGCATAAGTGTTTGTGATGTTAATTTCCATCCAGTTATCTTCTACATAGTATTCTTCTTCTTGAGTTGAAGTGAAGAATTTAAGGTCATTTGCATTAACTTCGCCTTCTTCTACTCTGTAATCATCTACAATACTTTCACCTGTTGAAATGTTATACATTTCAAGTTCTGTAAATGTATAGTTCCAAGGAGTTGCTTCAACTTCATCAACTACACCATCAAGTGTAACTGTTTCTTCTACTTCATCACCTTTATAAAGTGTGATTGTGATTGGTTTTTCTGTTGTACCTTCAGGAGCATTTGTTAAATCCCAAGTCTTATTAACATCAATGCTAAAGTAATCTTGTTCTATTCTGTTAGTTACAACTAGAGGAGCATTTTCAAAATTTCTTTCGTCCATTGTGTAACCAGTTGGAACTGTTACTTCTTCAACAAAGTAGTTATAAGTTTTGTGACCTGCAGAGTATTTTGGAAGATTTGTAAATTCAACAGTTTGTGAAGTTTCAGTTCCACCTAGAGTTGATTTAGTATCTCCAACTTTTTCTGCTTGTTCAATAGAATCTGTGTAGCGATATAGTTGGAATTCAACTACTGGGAATTCAGTTCCTTCTGGAGCTACCCAAAGTTTAGTTGCAACTACTCTTTCGATTTCAGGGTCAACATAGCTGTTTGTTACAGTGTTTTGACCGAAAGCTACTACTTCAGGGTTAGTTGTAGTAAATTTATCGATTGTTGTTAATTCTTTAATTGTGTAAACATGTGTTTTAGCCTCTAATGCACTAATATCATATTTTGGCCAACCATTTTGAGCGTCATAACCATAAGGGTATGAGCCATCATCATTCATAGCTGGAACAAAAGTAAATTGTGTGTTAGCTTCGTTTGCTAAGATTGTAACTCTAGCAACTTCTACATCATCTTGGTAAAGTGCAATTTCAACATCATGTGCAGAAATATCAGATGGTTTAGACCATGATTTTTGCACAGAAATTGGAGCATATTCTTCAACGATAGTGTTAGTTACTGGAATTGTAAGTACATTATCTCCTAATTCATCATAAGAACCTATTCCGTATGATGGAGTAAAGTTAGTTTGTGTTGAAACTTCTTTAACTGTGTAGTTGATTTCTACTTTGTTGTCATCGTATTTTGGTAATTGTCCGAAAGAATGAACAATACCTTCGATAGTATTAAGTTTACCACTTGTTTCAACAAGAACTTGTTCTGTTGTAGTTTCGCTGTCTTCATCTGTAGTTGTAACATCTTTATAAAGTTCAAATTCTAAAGAAGTTGGACGTTCGATACCTTCAGGCCATACCCAAGATTTGTTAACTTCAACTGTGATATATTCTTGATAATCATTTGTAATATCAACTGTTTGAGTTGTGCCTTCTTCAGCTGTTACAGAATTTGTTTCTACTAATTCTTCACCTTCGCCTACTGAGTAAGTTTCAGTGTAACCGTCTGGAACATTAGTTTCAGTTACTGTGTAAACAAGGTTTACTAAACTTGTTGTTTCAACTTCAACTGTTTCTGTAATTTCTTCACCAGTATCAGGGTCAATATAAGTTTCTTCTTTAGTAGTTGTCCCTGTAACTTCGTATTGAGTTGGTAGAGTTAGTGATAGAGTATCATTTACTACTGTGTGCGTAGGTACTGCATCACCTTCTGCTAATTTAACTAAATTCCCGAATTCATTTACATATAATGTTGATAATACTGCATTTTCATCATTTGAAGTAGCTGTGATTATTACAGAAATGTCGTCTGTATTAGCAGTTGATGGTGCTTTCCAAGTTTT
>CAYJKB010000043.1:0-17774 GCA_964370625.1 uncultured Oscillospiraceae bacterium
ATATATTACAAACACAAAATAAAATCTTATAATGAAATTAATTAAAAAACCCTACAGGATAAGGAGGAAAGAATTTGGCAGATATTAAAGCCGTAGGACTTAGTAAATATTATGGTGCAACCCCTGTATTTACTGATATAAGTTTTGACATATTCGAGGGTGAAAAAGTAGCACTTGTTGGTGCTAATGGCGCTGGCAAAACCACCCTTTTTAAAATACTTTCAGGCACACTAGATTTCGATGGAGGCAGTGTGCATATTCCTCGTGATAAAAAACTTGGTATTATAGACCAAATCCCAACTTATCCAGATAGTTTTACAACACTTGATGTTATAAAAACCGCCTTTTTAGATATTGATAAACTTTCTGCTGAAGCTGGAAACCTTGAACAATTAATGGCAAATGGTGACAAAAGTTTAGCTACACTTGAACGTTATGGCAAAGTGCAAATAGAGCTTGAGCGTTTAGGTGTTTATGACAAAGATTTTGAAACTGAAAAAATTTGCAAAGGTTTAAACATTGACACTGAAATGCGTGCAAAACCATTTAATGTTTTGTCTGGTGGGGAAAAAACTCGTGTGAATTTATGCCGAATGATACTTGAAAACACACAGATTTTATTACTAGATGAACCTACTAACCATCTTGATTTATCAAGTGTTGATTGGCTGGGAAAATATTTAAGTGATTATAAGGGTACAGTTTTTACAATCTCGCATGACCGTTATTTTTTAGATGAATGTTGCACACGTATTATTGAAATTGAACATGGTAAAATTGACCATTATTCCGGTTCGTACAGCTATTATGCAACAGAAAAAGAAGTACGACTCGAACAAGCTGAAATACTTCATGAACGTCAAATGGAAGAAAAGAAAAGGCTAGAAGATAAATCACGAAAAATGCATCAATGGGGCACTGAACGAATGCATAAACGTGCATTTTCTATCGATAAACGCATTGCTAAAATGACAATATCTGATAGACCACGTAGGGAGCGTTCAATTTCCGTTAAATTCGGTGATACAGAATATCACACAGAACAACTGCTTAAAATTTCTGATTTATCGAAAGGTTTTGATGGGAAAACGATTTTTTCTGACCTTAATTTCACAGTCCGAAATGGTGATAGAATTGCAATAGTAGGGGATAATGGAACTGGTAAATCTACTTTGCTTAAAATTATTTTGCAAAAAATCCAAGCTGATAATGGCAAAATTGTTCGTGCAGATGGTTTAAGACCTGCTTATTTGCCACAAGAAGTGAAATTTACTAACCCTGAACGAAATTTAGTAGATACGCTAATCTATGAAAAAGATGTTACAGCTCAAACTGCACGAAATCGCCTGGGTGCTTTTAAATTTCAGGGGGAAGATGTTTTTAAAACTGTAAGCACGCTGTCAGGTGGCGAAAAAAGTAGGCTTCGTTTATGTACACTTATGTATGATAAAATTAATATATTGTTTTTAGATGAACCTACAAACCATCTTGATATTAAAAGTCGTGAATGGATTGAAGAGGCTGTTGAAGACTTTGTGGGTACTCTTGTTTTTGTATCTCATGACAGATATTTTATCAGCCGATTTGCAAATAGAATTTTAGAATTATCCGAAGATGGTTTACTTGATTTCGAAGGAAGCTATGAGCAATATCGTGCATTTAAACAAAATCAAGCTGATATCCCTAAAAAAATTGCTAAAGAAACTGTAAAAACAGAAAAAGTTAAAACAGATAATCGAAAAGGTGGCAATAAATTATATCAAAAAGAACAAGCTAAGATAGAGCGTGAAATCGCTGCTCTTGAAGCAAAAAATGAGCAATTAGATAAAGATATTGAAGCCCAAGCATTTGACCATGAAAAACTTAATGAACTTATGAATGAAAAAAATGAAATTGAAGAAAAATTAATGGAACTTATGGAAAAATGGGAGGAGGTAAGCTCATTATTAGAGAGTTAATCTATAAATTTGATACTCATTTATATAAATTTCTGCTTACATTATCAATTATATTTTTAGTTGGATTTTTTGCCTTTCCATCTGGTGCACAGTTTGGCATACTATTTTTTAGTTTACTTACATTTTTTTGCATTTTACAGTTGAATTTAAAGAAATTTGCACAAGCTGGCAATAAAAAATGTGAAAATATATCATATTTTTTAACTTGGCTGTTTATTTTATGGGGAATTTCATTTATAATAATAGAATGTACTATAATCGCAGGATTTAGCACCGATGCTGAAGCTTATGATGCTGATTATATTATTATCTTAGGCGCTGGTGTCGATTATGATAAACCATCTGGTATGCTTCGTTCAAGGCTTGATGCTGCACTTACAGTTTTAGTTGAAAATCCTAATGCAAAGGCTGTAACTACAGGTGGCAAAAGCCCTGAAGATTTGTATAGCGAAGCTGAAACTATGGCAAATTATTTAATAGAGCGTGGAATTGATGGAGATAGAATTATTATTGAACAAAATTCCACAAATACTGATGAAAATGTAGAATTTGCTACAAGGCTAATTGAACGTGATGCACAAGAGCGTGGTTTAACGGATTATACCACAGCAGTTGTTACAAATGAATTTCATTTATCACGTGCAAGACGATTATTAGAAGACAACGGACTTACTCCTTATGGAGTAAATGCCAAAACTCCATATGAAGGATTATTTTATATTTACATGTTACGTGAATATTTTAGTATAGTATTATTTTGGTTATAGAAAGGTGACTTGACATGTTAGACAAATTACAAGCAATAGAAGAACGATATTTAAAACTTGAGGAAGAACTCGCTTCCCCAGATTTATATTCAGACCCAGCAGAGGCTGCAAAACTTTTAAAAGAACAAAAAAACTTAACTCCTATTATTGAATCTTACAGAGAATATAAAACAGCAAAACAAACTTTAGAAGATTCTATTTCTATGATGGAAGGTGAAGTTGACGCTGATTTTCGTGAAATGTTACAAGAAGAATATCAAGGTGCAAAAGCTGATATTACACGTTTAGAAGAAGAAATTAAAATCCTGCTTTTACCTAAAGATGTAAACGATGATAAAAATGTTATTGTTGAAATTCGTGGTGGTGCTGGTGGTGATGAAGCTGCACTTTTTGCAAATTCACTTTATCGTATGTATACAATGTATGCAGAAGCTCGCCGCTGGAATGTTGAAGTTTTAAGCTCAAATGAAACAGAGCTTGGTGGATTTAAAGAGATTAGCTTTGAAATTTCTGGAGAAGGTGCTTATTCTCGTCTTAAATTTGAAAGTGGAGTTCATCGTGTTCAACGTGTGCCTGAAACCGAATCACAAGGTCGTGTTCATACATCTACAGTTACAGTTGCTGTTTTACCAGAAGCTGAAGAAGTTGAACTTGAAATTAACACAGCTGACTTGCAAGTTGATACTTTCCGTGCATCTGGTGCTGGTGGTCAGCACGTTAATAAAACAGAATCTGCTATTCGTATCACTCACGTACCAACTGGTGTTGTTGTTGAATGTCAAGATGAGCGTTCACAGCATAAAAACCGTGATAAAGCGATGAAAATTCTGCGTACTCGTCTTTACGATAGCATGATGGCAGAGCAAAATGCTCAAATTGCTGCTGAACGTAAAAGCCAAGTAGGTTCTGGTGACCGTTCTGAGCGTATCAGAACTTATAACTATCCAGAAAGCCGTATTTCTGACCATAGAATTAAACTTACTTTATATAAACTTGAAAGCTTCTTAAACGGTGATTTAGATGAAGTTATCGATGCTTTAATCACTGCTGACCAAGCTGCGAAACTACAAGCAGCAGGGGAGTAATTAACTTTTTATTTCTGCCTTTGCTTTCGGAAAAAGTTTGACAAAGTTACAGAAAAGATATTATTTTCCTTAATCCACCCTAAATCGTAAAATATTCTAGTTTTATATAATGAAAAAAGTATATTTATAAACTTCAATACATTAATTAACACCTCCCCTCATAAATATTATTATAATATTTTATAAAAAGGGGAGTTATGATGAATTTTGCATTATCTTATACACTAATCGGCACTTTAGCTGGTGTACTTGGCACAGGTATTGGAAGTATTCTAGCTTATTCAATACATAAAAGTGGTGTTCGATTTTTAGCATCAGTATTAGAATTTGCTGCTGGACTTATGATATCTGTTGCACTTCTTGATTTATTGCCTGAAGCTTTTGATATTTCAAATAACAATTTATCACTTGTCCTTTTTTCTATTATGCTTGGCATTACATTTATGTCAGCTTTAGAACAATATACATTTTTTCTTTCACAAAATATTAAATCTTTGACTCATAAAAATCGTGAATTTTATTCAGTTGGCATATCTATGGCAATTGGCATTGCTATGCATAATTTGCCTGAAGGACTTGCTATTGGCTCTGGATTTGATGTCTCTTACACCTTAGGTTTATCGCTTGCAATTACAGTTTTAATCCATGATATTCCTGAAGGAATTGCTATGTCAGTTCCTTTTAAGCTTTCAGGTGTGCCACTTTATAAAACTTGTTTAATTGCTATGTCTAGTGGCTTTTTTACTGGTATCGGTGCTCTAATCGGTGCTTTAACATCAGCTGTTTCACCTTTTGTTATATCGATTTGTTTAAGTTTAGCTTGTGGAGCAATGCTTTATATCGTACTTTGTGACCTTATTCCACACTCCAAAAAGCTATATAAAGGTAGATTATCGAGTTATTTTAATATACTAGGTGTAATTATTGGTGTAATTATTTCATTTTGTTTGTAATTGAATTTATTTTATTATTTCATAAAATAGGAGGTGAAAATTTGAAAACTATACTTAAAAATCCCTTAAATCACAGCGAAACATTAGATGAAGCGTGTAAATTTTTAACAGAAGGCGAAGTAGTCGCTATTCCAACCGAAACCGTTTATGGATTATCAGCAAACGCACTTAATGCACAGGCTGTGGAAAAAATCTTCATCGCAAAAGGCAGACCATCGGACAATCCGCTTATTGTGCACATAAGCTCACTTTCAATGATGGATGAATTAATTTCAAATTTTCCACCTAGTGCTGAAGCTTTAATTGATGAATTTTGGCCCGGACCACTTACAATTATTTTACCAAAAAGTGATATAATTCCTCAAATAGTAAGTGCAGGGCTTGATACTATCGGCATAAGATTTCCTGAACACGAAGTAGCTAGACGGCTAATTGAAAAATGTGGTTTTCCATTAGCAGCACCATCTGCTAATACATCTGGTCAACCATCTTCAACCACTGCAATGCATGTTTTCTCTGATATGGCTGGTAAAATTCCTATGATTGTCGATGGTGGAGATTGTTTGGTCGGTATAGAATCCACTGTTATAGATTTAACTTGTGACATTCCTTGTATTTTACGTCCTGGTGGCATTTCTTTTGAAGAAATTCGTGAAATATTGCCAAATGTTATAATCGATGATGCTCTTATGATGCAAAGCGATTGCACACCTCGTTCACCTGGTATGAAATATCGGCACTATGCTCCCATTGCACCGCTTAAGATAGTTCAAGGGAACACAGACAATATTTTACAATATATTTTCAAGAATAGTGATGACAAAACTGGAATTATGTGTTTTAATGAGTATGAAAATTGTTTTAACACAGGTGTTATATACCCTTATGGTGGTGAACAAAATAGCGTAGAACAAGCTAGAAAACTATTTGATGCACTGCGATATTTTGACGATAAAGATGTAAATAAGATATATGCTTTTTGTCCAAATAGTGACGGAATTGGGCTTGCTGTTATGAATAGATTATTAAAAGCCGCTGGATTTAATGTTATAGAAGTATAAAAGAGGAGTTGTTGATTTATGGTTATAGTAGGTCTTACAGGTGGGTCTGGCACTGGTAAAGGTGAAGTTTCAAATTGCTTTTTAAAGCTTGGTGCTGGAATAATTAATGCTGATGAAGTATATCATGAACTTCTGCGAAATAATGTAGCTATGCTTGTTGAAATCAAGGAAGCTTTTGGTGATGTAATTGATGAAAATGGTGAACTTGATAGAAAAGCTTTAGGTGCTATTGTTTTTTCTAATCCACGTGCATTACATAAATTAAATCATATTACGCATAAATATATTTCTGAACAGGTTACAAAAAAAATGTTGTTTTATAAAGAACAAGGCAAAAAAATGTGTATTTTTGATGCTGCTGTATTATTTGATTCAGATACGCATGACCTATGTGATAGCATTATTGGTGTAATTGCACGTCGTGAAAAACGCATAGCACGAATTATGGAGCGTGATGGTATTTCAGCAGAATATGCAGCTTTGCGTATTGATGCTCAAAAAGCTGATGAATTTTATCGTGAAAAATGTGATATAATAATTGAAAACAACACTACTTTTGAAGGTTTATATACTAAAACATCAAAAATTTATAATTCATTGCTAGAAAATGAAGGGAACTAATAATTTTATGGAAAATTTAAAAGATACATTATTTTACGACAAAAAGCCTGCTTTTGATAAACTGGGTAATGAAAAATTTGAACAAGCTCAACAATTTTGCAAAGGCTATAAAACTTTTTTAGATGAAGGAAAAACAGAACGTGATTGTGTGCGTTTTTCTGTGGCACAAGCTGAAAAATGTGGTTTTATTCCTTATAGTGAAGATTTACAGCTTAAAGCTGGAATGAAAATTTATAAAGTTAATCATAAAAAAGCAATTACACTTGTTGTCATTGGTAAAGAGCCTTTAGCAAAAGGTGCAAATATTACAGCTGCTCACATAGATGCCCCAAGAATTGATGTGCGTACAATTCCACTTTATGAAGATAGTGATATGGCATTTTTCAAGACACATTATTATGGTGGTATTAAAAAATATCAATGGACTGCTATTCCTTTAGAACTTCGTGGAACTGTAATTGCCGTTGATGGAACAAACACTCGTGAAATTAATATTTCAATTGGCAACAAAGAAGATGACCCTGTTTTTACAATAACTGATTTATTACCTCACCTTGCTGTAAACCAAATGAGCAAAAAGATGACAGAGGGTATTACAGGTGAAGGACTTAATATTTTAATTGGCTCTAAACCATCTGACAGCGAAAAAGAAGGCGCGGACCGTATTAAACTTATGGTTTTAGAACATTTGAACTGTGAATATGGGATTACTGAAAAGGACTTTTTATGTGCAGAACTATCATTAGTTCCTGCTTTTAATGCTCGTGATATTGGTTTTGACAGAAGCTTTATTGGTGCTTACGGACAAGATGACCGTATTTGTTCTTATACAGCGTTGCGTTCACTGCTTGATTTAGAGGAAATTCCTGAAAAAACTGCAATTTGTGTGCTAGTTGATAGAGAAGAAATCGGTTCTGAGGGGATTACTGGTATGCAATCTCGTGAATTTGATGGATTTATGGAAGATTTATGTCAACTAGCTGGCACTACACTTCGTAGATTATATGAAAATTCTATTTGTTTATCTGCTGATGTAGCTAATGCGTATGACCCAAATTACGCTGATGTTTCTGAAAAACGCAATGATGCACGTGTAAACTGTGGCTTAGTTATCACTAAATATACAGGCGCTAGAGGAAAAAGTGATGCTTCTGAAGCTTCTGCTGAAATGATGGCTCGTGTTCGTATTATCATGGAGCAAGCTGGTGTTGTTTGGCAAACAGGTCAACTTGGAAAAGTTGATGCTGGCGGTGGTGGTACTGTTGCAAAATACATGGCAAACAGAGGTATTGAAACTGTCGATGCTGGTGTCGCTGTGCTTTCAATGCATTCACCTTTTGAAGTAACAGCAAAACTTGATATCCTTATGGCTTATGAAGGATTTTTAGCTTTTTATAAAGCATAATTCAATAAATTTATCCTCTATTAGAAATTTCTGATAGAGGATTTTTTATGTTTCTTTTTCTTTATATATAATGTAAGGAAATTTGTATATCACATTTCGCCATAAAATTATTCTTTTTAAGCACACTTAATTGTACACTTTTTTATATATTTAAGTATATTTTTCTTAATTTGACAAATTTTAGCGTAGAAATTATGTGCGCTTTTTTGTGCACTTTGTATATATTTCATCACAAAATTACCAATTTCACTAAAAAAATCTCATTTTTACCATTTCACCAAAATTTTTTTGATAATTTTATGAATATTTTTTGATTTTTTTGTTGCGTTTTGACCCTAAAAAAAGGTATAATCTAATATGTGATTGTTTACCCATGTATAAGAGGTAAACACAAAGTAAACTTTTAACTAAAACAGAGAGGTGAAATTAATGGCGTACTCTTTTCGAGGAGGAATACATCCTCACGATCATAAATCCGCCACGGACAAAAAGCCAATAGAAACTATGAAAGCTCCAAACGAGGTAGTTCTTCCAGTTTCCATGCATATTGGTGCACCAGCTTCCCCAATTGTAAAAGTTGGAGACAGTGTTGCAATAGGTCAAAAGGTAGCAGATAGCGAAGCTCCTGTATCAGCACCTGTTCATGCTTCAATTTCAGGTATCGTTAAGGCTGTAGCTCCTAGACTACATCCAAACGGTGTTGAAGTTATGTCCGTTGTTATTGAAAATGATTTTGAGGACAGAATTCATGAAGATGTAAAACCACTTGATTTTGATAGCATGTCAAACGATGAACGTATTGATGCTATTCGAAATGCAGGTATTGTAGGTCATGGTGGTGCGGCTTTCCCAACCCATATCAAAATTAAATCTGGTATTGGCAAAGTTGATACAGTTATTTTAAATGGTGCTGAATGTGAACCATTTATTACGTCTGACCACAGAATCTTATTAGAGCATCCAGAAGAAGTAATCGGTGGTGTTCGTTTACTTGTTAAGATTTTAGGGGTAAAATCTGCAAAAATTGGTATCGAAGTTAACAAAGAAGATACTTTCCCAAAAATTAATGAAATAATTGATGGAGATAGCGAAATCGAACTTTGCCCACTTAAATGCATGTACCCACAAGGGGCAGAAAAACAACTTATCTTTGCTTTAACTGGTCGTGAAGTTCCATCTGGAAAACTTCCTGCTGATGCTGGCTGTGCTGTATTCAATGTGGATACTGCTGCTGCGATTTATCGTTTATTTACAACTGGTATGCCTGTAATCCGTCGTATCGTTACGCTTTCAGGTTCTGCTGTTGCAAATCCAAAAAATCTATATGCTCCTGTTGGGACTATGATTTCAGACCTTGTTGAAGCTTGTGGTGGACTTAAAGAAGCTCCAAACAAACTTATTATGGGTGGTCCTATGATGGGGAACGCACAGTTTTCTCTTGACATTCCTGTGCTTAAAGCTACAAATGCTTTCCTATGTCTATCTGGTAATGAAGATAGATATGCAAAAAATCCTACTTGTATTCGTTGTGGTAAGTGTGTTTCTGCATGTCCAATGTTCCTACTTCCTATTTATATGAATATGTATGGATCTATTAATGACCTTGCTGAATGTGAAAAGCTTGGCGGTCTTGATTGTATCGAATGTGGCGCTTGTACATATGAATGTCCAGCTCGTATTCCACTTGTACAACAATTCCGTGTAACTAAGCAAAAAATTCTAGCATCAAAACGTAAATAGGAGGGGTATATAAATGAATGATTTAAGTCATGTAGTGGTAAGCTCCTCACCCCACCTTAAAAATCGTGAGGATACACGTTCTATAATGCTTGATGTATTAATCGCACTTGCTCCATCTCTTGCTGTTGCAATGTTCGTTTTTGGCATGAGAGCATTAACTGTAACTGTTGTTGCCTGTGTTGTTGCTGTTTTAACAGAATATCTATATAACGCAGTTGTTAAAAAACCACAAACTATCGGCGACCTATCAGCTGTAGTTACTGGTGTTCTTTTAGCATTTAACTTGCCTGTAGGCGCTCCACTTTGGATTTCTGCCTTAGGTTCTTTCTTTGCTATTATTGTTGTAAAATGTATCTTTGGTGGTATCGGTAAAAACTTTATGAACCCAGCACTTGCTGCTCGTGCGTTCTTAATGGCATCTTTCCCTGGTATCATGGCTACGTTTACAGAACCTTTTGCATCTCTACACGCATTTGCAACTCCTGTTGATGCTGTAGCTGCTGCAACTCCACTTGCACAAATCAAAGAGGGCGCAGTTCCTGATAGCAGTATTCTTGATATGGCTATTGGTCAAATCGGAGGTTGCTTAGGCGAAACTTCTGCTATAGCTCTTATAATTGGTGGAGTTTATCTTGTATATCGCAAAGTTATTACAATTACAATCCCAGCTACATATATTTTAACAGTAGCTATCATCACTTTCTTATTCCCACTTGCTGGAATGAGCGGTTTTGACTTTATGCTAACTAGCCTGTTCTCAGGCGGTCTTATGCTTGGTGCTATCTTTATGGCAACAGACTACACAACAAGCCCTGTTACACCAAAAGGTCAAATTATCTTCGGTGTAGGTCTTGGTCTTTTAACTGTGTTCATCCGTTACCTAGGTGGTTACCCAGAGGGTGTTTCTTATTCAATCCTTATCATGAACACTATGGTATGGCTGATTGATAAATACACTCGTCCTAGAAAATTCGGTTATACAACTGAGAAAAAAGAGAAAAAGGAGGCTTAATATATCATGAAAAATGAAATGGTAAAACTATCTATTGTTCTATTTTGTATTACAGCCGTTGTTGCTCTTTGTCTAGGTGGCGTTAATGCTATAACTGAAGAGCGTATTGCTGAAATTCAATTACAAATCGAGCAGGATGCTCTTTTAACTGTTATGCCTGGTGCAACTTTTGAAGAAATCACAGTAGACGCTGGCGAAGGCTCTATCGTGACTAAAGCTTTTAAAGCTACAAAAGATGGCGCTGATGCAGGCTATTGTATGACAGTTACACCTACTGGATTTAGTGGTGCTGTAACTATGATTGTTGGTGTTGACATGGACGGTACTGTTACTGGTATCGACATTACAAAACATGCCGAAACACCTGGTCTAGGTTCTAAAGCAGATGAAAATCCATTTAAATCTGCATTTGTTGGCACAACTTCTGGTGTATCTATTATTAAAGGTACAGCTTCTGAAAACCAAATCAGCGCAATTTCAAGTGCTACAATTACATCTGTTGCTGTTGCAAACGGTGTAAACGCTGCTATTGATTTTGCAGCTAGTATGAATTAGGGGGAGGTTATAATATGAATCCAATGAAACAACTTAAAAACGGGCTATTATATGATAACCCTGTATTTGTACAATTAATTGGTATGTGTCCTGTTTTAGGGGTATCTACTTCTGTTGAAAACGGTTTAGGTATGGGTCTTGCAGCTACAGCTGTTTTAATCTGTTCTAACATCGTTATATCAGCTCTTAGAAAATTTATTCCATCAAAAGTACGTATCGCAGCATTTATTACAATCATTGCAGGCTTCGTAACTGTAATTGACCTTATGATGCAAGCGTTTTTACCAGATTTGGCAGCGTCACTTGGTCTATTTATTCCACTTATCGTTGTAAACTGTGTAATTTTAGGACGTGCTGAAAGCTTCGCTTCTAAAAACCCTGTATTGCCATCTGCAATGGATGGTGTAGCTATGGGTCTTGGTTTCACATTTGCACTTGTTGTTCTATCAGCCGTGCGTGAAATTTTAGGGGCAGGTCAAATTATGGGTATTTCTCTATTTGGCGACTCTTTCCAACCAATTTCAATATTTATTCTTCCGGCTGGTGGTTTCTTAGCTTTAGGCTTTGTTATCGCTGTTATGCAGAAGATATTAAAGAAAGGGGCGTAAAAAATGGATCTACAATCACTTTTCGTCCTATCTATAGGCGCTATTCTAGTACAAAACTTTGTACTTGTTCAGTTCTTAGGTATTTGTCCGTTCCTTGGCGTTTCTAAAAAAATTGAAACAGCTGCCGGAATGGGTATGGCTGTTATCTTCGTAATGGCTATCGCCTCTGCTGTAACTTATGGTATCAATGAAATTCTTATTATGGCAGACCTTGCATATATGCAAACAGTTGCATTTATCCTTGTAATTGCAACACTTGTTCAATTCGTTGAAATGTTCCTTATGAAAATGATGCCATCTCTTTATCAAGCACTAGGGGTATTCCTACCTCTTATCACAACAAACTGTGCAGTTTTAGGTGCGGCGCTACAAAATATCCAACGTGATGAAACTTCTTTCATCGCTTCAGTTGTATATGGTATCGCAGCTGCTGTAGGTTTCACAATTGCAATCATTCTTTTTGCAAGTGTGCGTGAGCGTCTTGAATTTGCTGATTGTCCTAAATGCTTTGAAGGTTTCCCTTTAGCACTTATTTCAGCAGCATTACTTGCTATCGCTTTCATGGGCTTCTCAGGCCTTCAAGTAGATAGATTCTGGTAAACACCACTGTATAAAAATATTATAGGAGATTAGAATTATGGTAATGAATATAGTGCTTGCAGTGGCAGTCCTTGGTATCATGGGTTTACTATTTGGTCTACTACTTGCGTATGCATCAAAAATATTCCACGTCGAAGTTGACGAACGTATAACAAAAATTTCAGATGTTCTACCTGGTGCAAACTGTGGTGGTTGTGGATTCCCTGGTTGTGGTGGTTTAGCAAATGCTATCGTAGCTGGAACTGCACCTGTAAACGGTTGTCCTGTTGGTGGCGCAGATTGTACTTCAGCAATCGCTGAAATCATGGGTGTTAACGCTGGTGGTGCTATGAAATATGTAGCAACTGTTAATTGCCGTGGTGGTGAAAACGCTGTTAAAAAATTCAAATATGTAGGTCTTGAAGATTGTGCTGCTGCTATGCGTGTAGCTGGTGGTCCTTTAGCTTGTACTTATGGATGTATTGGTTTAGGTAGCTGTAAAAAAGTTTGTCCTTTTGATGCTATCGAAATGAAAAATGGTATTGCTTATATTTTAGCTGACAAATGTACTTCATGTACAAAGTGTGTTGCTGAATGTCCTAAAAATATCATCTCAATTAGACCTTATAACCAAGATGTTTGTGTATCTTGTGCTTCTAAAGCAAGAGGTCCTGCACTTACAAAATCTTGTACTATAGGTTGTATTGGTTGTAAGCTTTGTGTTAAAGCTTGTCCAGATGGAGCTATTGAAGTTGTTGATAACCTTGCTGTTATTGATTATGACAAATGTTCTAACTGTGGTGCTTGTGCTGAAAAATGCCCACGTAAACTTATCACAAATGCTAAGCTTCAAACTTCTGAGTCAATAGCTGATTAAAAAAATGAATTTTATTCCCTCCATTTGGTTAAAATATTTTTAATCAAAGGAGGGATTTTTTACTTGATTATTTTAAAAAATATCGCTAAAATATATAATAGAGAAACTGAGGCTATTCTAGCTTTATCAAATGTTAATCTACATATAAAAAAAGGTGGGTTTACATCTATTATTGGCTGTTCTGGTTCTGGGAAAACTACTTTAATGAATATTTTAGGTTGTCTTGATAGTCCAACAAGTGGGAAGTATTTGCTTGATGGCGAAATTGTTTCTGACTTACCTTTTGCAAATTTAGCAAAAATCCGTAATAAACAAATCGGATTTGTATTTCAAGGATTTAATTTAGTGCCAAAATTATCTGCTATAGAAAATGTAGAACTTCCCCTAATGTTTCGTGGCATGTGTCTTGAAGAAAGACGAAAACTATCAAAAGATGCACTTTCAAAAGTGGGTTTGTTTGATAGAATTCATCATAGACCATCCGAACTTTCTGGTGGTCAGCAACAGCGTGTAGCTATAGCACGAGCTATAGTAACTTCACCAAACGTGATTTTAGCAGATGAACCTACAGGAAATCTTGATAGCATATCAGCTAGTTCTATCATGGATATCTTAACTTCGCTACATCTTGAAGGAACAACAATTGTGCTTATTACCCATGATGAAAAAATTGCAAAATATGCACAAAATATTATAAGTATAGAAAAGGGACAAATAAAGGAGATATAAAAATGGCAAGACGTGATAAAAATAATTATTATCTTGATATGGCACAAGTAGCACTTGAACGTGGCACTTGTCTAAGACGAAATTTTGGTGCTGTAATTGTAAAAAATGATGTTATTGTGTCAACGGGTTATACAGGTGCTCCAAGGGGACGCAAAAACTGTATCGACCTTAACCGATGTATGAGGGAGGAACATAATATTCCTCGTGGGGAAAGATATGAGTTTTGTCGTTCTGTTCACGCCGAAGCCAATGCAATAATTTCTGCTTCTCGTGAGCAAATGTTAGGTAGCACATTGTTTTTAGTAGGACGTGATATGAAAACAGGCGAGATTATGACGGATGCAAATTCATGTACAATGTGTAAGCGTATGATTATAAATGCTGGAATTGACAAAGTTGTTATTAGGCGTGATAATGATAAATTTGAAGAAATCATGGTTCGTGAATGGATTTATAATGATGATTTATTAAATGGTCAAACAGGGTATTAATACATAAAATCAAAAATTAAAAGGTGTGACCAATTGGTCACACCTTTTGTTATATTAATCTTTTAAATCCATCGGAGTAAGTTTTAGGTAATCTTCAAGAGTACCATCATTTAGACAACATTCAATAATTTGTCTACCAAGTGGATCTAAGTCATCTGTTAAGAATTGGCTGATTTGTTCTTTGAAGAAATCAGTTAAAATTGCAGCACCTTTGTCATAGCCTTCAAATCCAAGTTTTGATTGGAATTCAGGACGCAAGAAAGTTTGACGAAGTAATTGACCATCAATTTTAAGGTCTGTTAATGAATAACCTAGAATCGGGCAACGAGCTGGAGCTAAATGTTTTTTACGAATTCTAGCACCACCATGACGAGCTAAGTATTCTCTTGCAATCCATTCGCCAGCAAATCCAACTTTATAAGCGCCGATATGTTGGTTAGGGATTAATACATGACGAGTATTAGGGCTATCCATGATTTGTTTTAAAAGCAAATTCGCTTGAGTAACTTTTTTACCTGTAGCAAAAGGCCAGTAAGAACCAACGCCCTCGCTCATCATTCCGCCAGCATCAACAATACTAGGATTTTTATGTCCACGAGGTGATACTAATCTCCATAACCATGCAAGTGATGGAGGGATAATGTGTAACATACCCATAATACCATAGTTTGGATTTTCTAAAGTTGATGGAGGCATACGAACACCAAAGCTTCTTACATCAACTTCAACTGAAGTATTTACAATATTTTTAATCATACGACGAGGTACAATCGCACGTGGGTTAGGACAAGGTTTACCTGTTGAATCAATTGAATGTTCCCAAATTAGACAAGTTGCACCTGGAATTCCTTGCATATTAAGGAATAAAAGCGGCTCATCAGGGTGAATACAAATTTTTTCATATTGATAATCAGTTGCGTAATGCGTCATATGGTCCATACGTAAGAACCAGCCTTCTTCAGCATCAGCTACACAAAGTTTACCACTGTTATTTTGCATTTTAGGGTGACACATCGCCATGTCATCAGTTACAGGCTCTAGTGTACAAGTTTCTGTCATATTAATAAAATATTGCTCACCTGACATAATGTGTGTTGCAATTAACACAGTTTTATCTTCTTGGCGATGAATTTCTTCAAGCATTTCACTTTTACCACCACCAGAAGCACCTTCATGCATGATTACAACTTCATTTTCATAAGGAGTAGTAATACGAACTACAGAAGCATGAGCAGTTACCCAGCCTTCGTTCTCACCAATGTCAAGAAGTACAGAATAAACACCTTTTTTCGCTGATGGCCCTGGATATAGATTGTATGAAAATACTTCATGAACATCTTCTGTTCTATTATGAACAACCACTTGTTTTCCATCAAAGTGAGTGTGTCTAAACGGTGGCGCTACATATACTATAGCACGTGGCGTAAAATTGCTATCAATATCATCAATAGATACAAAGCCTTGTAATTCTGCAAGCCCATAAGCAAAGAAAGCAGCATTCCCAGGGATAACAGCAAGTGCTGGATATCCATTTTGTGTTCCACCTGCTAAAAATGGCATAACTATAAGGTCTTGACGAGAAATCCAATCAAAAGTTTGATTTCTTACATCTTCAAATTTATGGTTATATACTTCATCAAATCGAGGCTTGTCGGTATCCAAGTCATCACCAATTCTCATGCTGTCTGGGTCACGACGACGCATATAATCTTCCGGATAGTTTACAACTGCACCATTTTTACATCGAACAACATCTGCCTCTTTAACTGGCCATCTTCCAGGAACTTCATAATATACTTCAAAAGTATCGGCATTAGTTCCACCGAAAATTAAATTTCGAAGTTCGACTTTACTTTTAGGCACAATTACTTTTTTTGCCGTTTTCAACGCTGCGATAAGCTCAGAAGGTAAGTTTAATTTTTTTAATAATTGGTCCATAGTTTAAGTCTCCATTTCTTAATATTATATATTTTAATTATACACAAGTTTATCTATGTTCAAACTGATCATAGATAGTAAATAACTTCACAGAAAATCTTTGTCATTTATTTAACAAATTTCTCCTCACATATAACATAGCACAAAAATTTATAAAAGTCAACATAAATTAAATAAAAAAATGCAAGTTTAAAATATAAAACTTGCATTTCTGATTTTTTTGTTAAATTATTATCAATTGTAAATCTTTAATTTATCAAGATATAGCTTTGCTTCATCATAAGATTTATCTGCTGTTTTTGTGCCTGCTGGAATTCCTAACACATTTGCATCAGATTCAAGAACTTCTCCAAAAACACGCCATCTTTCCATAGCAGAAGTATATGCATCTATGTTTTCTTGATAACTATTGAAGTAACTATCTTGACTTACTCCATAATCAAACTCTGTTTTGCTCATTGTTTCTTTTCCATCAATTACACCAATAAGCTTTCCTTTTTCAAGTTCATATGCATTGTCTTCCTTATAAAAATCATACAAGGTATTGGCTTTTTCAAGTGCTAGCTTTGACATATTTTCAATGCTATCTTGCGTAAGGGCATAATCAATATCATTCGATGCCTCTCTGAGCTCACTTTTTGTCGATGCTCTACTTTGTTCAATGGAATTAATATCACTTTGTAAAGCACTATCAAGCATAGTTCTTGAACTTTCTCCATAACCACTTGTAGCATCATTATATGCGCCACCAGATAATCCTAGAACTGCCAACTTTTCTTCGTTTCCTATAGCTGTAAGCCTTGCATTTGTTTGAGCTCTTGTCGCAGCTGTATCAAACTCACCGTCAGCTTCGGCTAAGCTATCATTTAATGCCTGTTTATTTCGTTCTCTAGCATCTTCTAATGCTTTTGATTGCATGTCTTCAAGCTCTTTATACATCTGTTCGACACTATAAATCATTGATGAATTGCTTCCACTAGAATATGAATTTGATTTCCCATAACTTCCACCACTGCTACTTGGTGTATAAACTTTGTTATATTCTTGTTTTTCACCACTCCAGTTTCCTGGTTGATAATCTTTTGTCCAAGTGCTAACTAGTTCATTTGATGGTACGCTCCCTTCTAGCCCATTTTTATCAATGTAATCTTGACGTTCTTTTAATAATTCTTCACGTTTTTCAGGGTCAGTTTCGTTTGCGATTTCTTTTGAAATATCACGTTTTGTGCTTGTGGTTTTAATGATACCTGCCATAATTTCACCTCTTTATCTAATTTGTGAACCATAAATATATTTAAGTATGATTGCTAAAATTCCAAATGCCTCATCATTTCTATCATTTCCAACTATAATTTGAAAAAGTCTAACTCCTCTAATTCTTTGTTTATCACGATA
>CAYJKB010000044.1:0-4591 GCA_964370625.1 uncultured Oscillospiraceae bacterium
AGATAGTCTTTTAAAATTTGCAAATGTTTGTCTTTCTGGTGGAGAAGCTAAACAAGCAATTACAGATGGAATTGTTTTAGTTAATGATGAAATTTGTACAATGAGAGGTAAAAAAATATATAAAGGTGATGTAGTTATATTTGATGAGCAAGTAAAACTTATCATTGAATAATTGAAAAATTAAACTCTTCGCTAAAAATATGAAAAGGGGTGTTTCATGTGAAACTTTTAAAATTACACATTAAAAATTTTAGAAATTATGATGAGGCAGATTTTTTATTTAGTGAAAATTCAAATTTAATTACAGGAAGTAATGCTCAAGGAAAAACTGCAATACTTGAAGCTATTCATTTTTTATCAAGTGGTAAAAGTTTTAGAACGTCGAAAGTTCGTGAAGCTATATCTTTTGAAAGTGATAGTTTTGAAATTACAGCAAATTTTAAATCACAAGGCAGAGATTTTGAAATTAAATTATTTTTATCACAGAAAATACCTTTTAAAATTTCTATAAATGGTGTTAAAAAGAAGAAAATATCTGAACTTTTGGGATATTTTAAATGTATTAGCTTTTGTCCAGAAGATTTAATGCTTATTCGTTCAGCACCAAGAGACAGACGAAAATTTTTAGATGATAGTATTACTTCACTTCGTCCAAAATATTATTCAGCAATTTCAGAATATAATAGATTATTAGAACATAAAAATGCTATACTAAAAAATTCTGAAAATCGCCCAGAAATGTTAGCATTACTCGATGATTATTCACTTAGAATGGCACATTTTGGCTCATTTTTGATTAATTATCGTAAATCTTTTTGTGTTAAACTTTCAAAATATGCTGAAGAAATTTATAGCGAAATTTCCGGAGGACGTGAAGATTTTTCTTTAATATATAAAACAGTTAGTAATATTGATGAAGAATTAATACAAAGAGTTGATATTGAAACAGCTTTATATGAACATTATTTATCACATAAAAGTGCTGAAATAGCAACAAAATCATGTCTTTCAGGCCCACATAAAGATGATTTTGAAGTTTATTTATCAGAAAAAAATACAAAACAATTTGCATCACAAGGTCAAGTGCGTTCTGTAGCTTTATCACTTAAACTTGCTGTATGTAAAATGATTGCAGAAGAAGATGGAGAACCTCCTGTATTATTACTTGATGATGTATTATCTGAACTTGATGAATATCGTCAAAAATTTATATTAAATAAAATAAAAGATGGGCAAACTTTTATAACTTCATGTATGCCACTTATAGATGGAAGCATGGAAAATGGCAAAATTTTTGTTATTAAAAGTGGTAAGTTATCAGAAAATTATAATGTCTAAAATAAAAAAATCGACACAAAAAATTGTGTCGATTTTTTTAATTATTTTTATATTTCATCTTTGATAAAGGGGTTTTCCTTTAAAATAAATTTTTAGATTTTTTTATTTTTCGTTCCACGGATGGATTTTTAAAATAATAAACTTCATATTCTTCTTCGATACTTGTTGAGTGACAAGTATCCAAACGCTTTTATTTTTTGGCTTGTCAAAAAATAAAGGTAAAATCGCCTTTGATACGTGCGTTCAAAGTAACTGGATTACTCATTCTCTCGGCAGTCTGCTTGTGATTACCTCGCTACTATCGCACTCCGTGCTGTATCGTGCTGATTTTTCGATTGTATCTTGCAGAAAAAGGGATTGTGCAAAACCCTTCTTTAATTTAGGCTGTGCAACTATTGCCATATTATATCCAGTACGAAGTACGGAAGTAACATGAATTAGCAGAACGGTTGCCACCGATAGTACGAACAACCAGATGTGCCAAATATCTTATCAAAAAGCGATTTTGTTTACTTTTGACAAGTCCAAAAGTAAAAACGCTTGATTACTTGCCGTTACGCAAGTAATGAAAAAGAAATTATATCTTATTATACAAAAATCCATCTGTCGAAGATTAAATCTAAAGGTAACAAAAACAAAAGATAATTTTCCTCATATTTGCCCTGTAATCAATTTTATACTTTAGACGAATAGCTTATTGAAAGATAGTTATTCGTCTTTTATACTTAATAAAAACACGATTAAATTTTAATTTAATACAAAAAACACTTTATTTTTCAATAAAAATATGCTAGAATAAAACAGTGTATATGTTATGAAAGGATAAATTATATGTATTTACATTTAGGTAGCGACGTTATTGTTAAAAATCGTGATATTATAGCAATTTTTGATATGGAAACTGCTACAATTTCAAAGCACACTCGTAAATTTTTATCCGAATGTGAAAAAAAAGGTATAGTAATAAATATTAGTGAAGATATTCCTAAATCTTTTATATTATGTCAAAATAATGAAAAAAAATTACTTTATATTTCACAAATTTCATCAGCTACATTGTTAAAACGTGCAAATAGCAAGAAAATTAATATATAAACAATTTAAGCATTATCTATAATTTTAGATAGAATGGAGCATTAAAAAATGATAGAAGAAACAATGGACATAAAAGTTACAGAAGTCTATGACGAAAATCAGATACAAGTTCTAGAAGGACTTGAAGCTGTTAGAAAACGTCCTGGTATGTATATCGGGTCTACATCTGCTCGTGGGCTTCATCATTTAGTATATGAAATAGTTGATAACTCAATAGATGAGGCATTAGCTGGTTATTGTACTGATATAAATGTCACTATTGAAAAAGATAATATTATCTGTGTTGCAGATAATGGACGTGGTATTCCTGTTGGTATTCACCCTAAAATGGGTATTCCAACACTTGAAGTTGTATTTACAATTCTTCATGCTGGTGGTAAATTCGGTGGTGATGGTTATAAAGTTTCTGGTGGTTTACATGGTGTTGGTGCATCAGTTGTAAATGCATTATCAGAATGGCTTGAAGTTGAAGTTCGTGATGGTGAAAAACGTCATTTAATGCGTTTTGAACGTGGCGATTCTTGTTTTGCTATGAAATCTGAAGATTTTGTATCAGAAAGAACTGGAACAACTGTCCGTTTTCGTGCTGATGGTGATATTTTTGAGACATTAGAATATGAATATGATGTACTTTTAAATCGTCTGCGTGAGCAAGCATTTTTAAATGGTGGTATTAGAATTAATATAGCTGATGATCGTGATGATGAAGATAAAAAATCAAAATCACTTTATTATGAAGGTGGTATTAAATCTTTTGTTGAACATATAAATCGTAACAAAAAAGCTATTCATGATGAAGTTATTTATGTATCTGGTACTCGTGATGGTTCTTTTGCTGAAGTTGCAATTCAATATAATGATGGTTTTAACGAAAGTTTATTGTCTTTTGCAAATAATATCAACACTACAGAGGGTGGAACACATGAAACTGGGTTTAAATCTGCTCTTACAAAAGTAATTAATGATTATGGTAGAAAATATAAAATACTTAAAGATAATGATAAAAATTTATCTGGTGATGATGTGCGTGAAGGGATTACAGCTATAATTTCTGTAAAACTTCATGAAGCACAATTTGAAGGGCAAACTAAAACAAAACTTGGTAACTCTGAAATTCGTACTTTAGTTGAAACGATGACTAATGAAAAATTATCAGAATTTTTCGAAGAAAATCCATCTATTGCAAAAACTATATTAGATAAAGCTCAAACAGCTGCAAGAGCACGTGAAGCTGCTAAAAAAGCTCGTGATATGACACGTAGAAAATCTGCTCTTGAAAGTGGCTCACTTCCTGGTAAACTTGCCGATTGTCAAGAAAAAGACCCAACACTTACAGAAATCTACATCGTAGAAGGAGATAGTGCTGGTGGTTCTGCTAAAGGTGGACGTGATAGACGTTTCCAAGCTATACTGCCTCTTTGGGGTAAAATGCTTAATGTTGAAAAAGCACGTCTTGATAAAGTTTATGGCAATGAAAAATTAGTTCCTATGATTACAGCTTTTGGTGCTGGTATCGGTGATGAATTTAATCTTGAAAAACTGCGTTATGGCAAAATTATTTTAATGGCAGATGCCGATGTCGATGGTAGCCATATCCGTACGCTGCTGCTTACTTTCTTTTTCCGTTTTATGCGTCCACTTGTAGAAAATGGACATGTTTATATAGCTCAGCCTCCATTATTTAAAATTTCTAAAGGTAAAAATACTGTAAAATATGCATATTCTGAACATGAACGTGATATTATTTTAAATGAACTTGGCGATAACTGCTTAATTCAGCGTTATAAAGGTCTTGGGGAAATGAATCCTGAACAACTTTGGGAAACTACGCTAAACCCTGAAAATCGTACACTTTTACGTGTTGGTATGGAAGATGCAGCTCTTGCTGATGAAATTTTCACTATACTAATGGGCGAAAAAGTAGAACCTCGTCGTGAATTTATCGAAGCAAATGCAAAATATGTTAAGAATTTAGATGTTTAGTTTAAATTTCATTTAAAAATAAATCACCTTTGCCGAATATACTAATTTTTCTTTTCGATACTTGGGTAACGCCAAGTATCCAAACGTTTTTATTTTTTGTATCGTCAAAAAATAAAGGTAAAACCTCTTTGCCACAATGTTTGGCACAATCTGGATTACTCGTTCTCTCGGCAGT
>CAYJKB010000044.1:4691-17512 GCA_964370625.1 uncultured Oscillospiraceae bacterium
AGCAAGGGAAATTAATAACCCCAAGTTGTGCGTTTACAGCACGAGTGGACAACAGCAAATCTAAAAATTATTTAAAAACTAATGTTGTCCACAAATTAAAGTTTTTTGCGAGCTTTTGTTCACAAAAGCGGAAAGTTTTTTGTTTTACTTTTGTTCACAAAAGTAAAGAAAGGAAGAAATTAATGAGCGAACTTAAATTCGAAAATCAGAAGATAGTCGATGTTCAAATAGAAAGAGAAATGAAAAAATCGTATATAGATTATGCGATGTCCGTTATAGTAGGACGTGCATTACCTGATGTACGTGACGGTTTAAAACCTGTACATAGACGTATTTTATACGCTATGTATGAAGATAATTTAACACATGAAAAACCTTATTATAAATCTGCGACTACTGTCGGTAACGTGCTTGGTAAATATCATCCACATGGTGATGCTTCTGTTTATGATGCACTTGTACGTATGGCTCAAGATTTTTCACTGCGTTATCCTCTGATTGATGGCCATGGGAACTTTGGTTCTATAGATGGTGACCCACCAGCTGCATATCGTTATACTGAAGCACGTATGAGCAAAATTTCATCTCATTTACTTGCTGATATTGAAAAAAATACTGTAGATTTTGCAAATAACTATGATGATAAACGTAAAGAACCTGTAGTTATTCCATCTCGTTTTCCAAACTTACTTGTAAATGGCTCATCAGGTATAGCTGTTGGTATGGCAACAAATATTCCACCTCATAACTTAAATGAAGTGGTTGACGGTATTTGTCATGTTATTGACAACCCTGAATGTGAAATTTATGAAATTATGGACTTCATTCAAGGGCCAGACTTCCCAACCGGTGGTATTATTATGGGAAGAAGTGGTATTCGTGCAGCTTATGCTACTGGACGTGGTAAAATTCGTGTTCGTGCAAAAGCTGATATTGAAGAATGGCAAAATGGACGTTATAAAATCGCTGTAACTGAAATTCCTTATATGGTTAATAAATCACGTTTAGTTGAAAGCATTGCTGACCTTGTACGTGATAAACGTATTGAAGGTATCTCTGATTTACGTGATGAATCTGATAGAAATGGTATGCGTATTGTTATTGAGCTTAAACGTGATGCTAATGCAAATGTTGTTCTAAATCAGCTTTATAAATATACTCAAATGCAAGATACGATTTCTATGATTATGCTTGCACTTCATAAAAATCAACCGAAAATTCTTAATATTCGTGAAATTATTGATAGTTATATTACTTTCCAAAAAGAAGTTGTTGAACGTAGAACTCGTTTTGACCTTAAAAAAGCATCTGATAGAGCACATGTTCTTGAAGGTTTAAAAGTTGCAACAGATAATATTGATAGAATTATTTCTATTATTCGTGCATCTGCAAATGAAACTGAAGCACGTGATAACTTAACTAAAGAACCATTTATGGTTGACCAAATGGCACTTATCGGTGTTGAAAGTAATGGCACAAAATCTGAATTTTTCCTATCAGAAATTCAAGCAAAAGCTATTGTTGATATGCGTTTAGGTCGTTTAACTGGGCTAGAACGTGAAAAAATCGACGGTGAATATACTGACCTTAATGATAAAATTGCAGGTTTTGAAGAAATTTTATCCTCTAATGCTAATATACTATCTGTTGTAAAAGAAGAACTTATTGCTATTCGTGATAAATTCGGCGATGAGCGACGTACAGAAATTGAAAATGTTGAAAATGAAATTGATATTGAAGATTTAATTGAAGAAACTGATTGTGCTTATACACTAACACATTTTGGTTATATCAAACGTCTGCCAACTAATACTTATAAATCTCAAAAACGTGGTGGACGTGGTGTTAATGCTATGGCTACTCGTGATGAGGATTTTGTAAAAACTATCTTTACAGCTTCAACTCATGATAATATATTATTCTTTACAAATTTTGGTAAAGTTTATAAATTAAAAGGCTATCAAATTCCAGAAAGTTCTCGTACTGCAAAAGGTATGGCTATTGTAAACTTGCTAGAACTTGACCCTGATGAGAAAATCTCTGCAATGTTCCCTATAAAAGAATTTGCTGATGATAAATTCTTGTTCTTCGCAACAAAAATGGGAACTGTAAAACGTGTTGTATTATCTGATTTAATTAATATTCGTCGTGGTGGTTTGCGTGCACTTAATCTTAATGATGGCGATGCAGTTGTAGATGTTAGACTAACTGACGGCACACAAAATATTATGCTTGCAACAGCTGACGGAAAAGCTGTTTGTTTTGATGAAACAGAAGTACGTGCAATGGGACGAACAGCTGTTGGTGTTCGTGGTATTTCGCTTGCAGAAGGCGATTATGTTATTGGTGCTGCACGTGCAAGAGATGAAGCAGAAGTGCTAACTATTACAGAAAATGGATTTGGTAAAAGAACTCCTGTTGCTGAATATTCAGTACATCATCGTGGTGGTAAAGGTGTTATTTTACATGGTATCACAGAAAAAACTGGTAAAATTGCCGGACTTGCTGTAGTTGATAATGATAATGATATTATGATTATCACTGATGTTGGCATAATTATTCGTACAGCTGTTGATGAAATTCGTCTTTGTGGACGTTCTTCACAAGGTGTTATTACTATGCGTACGAATGATGAATATAAAGTTATTTCTATCGCTCGTACGGAAAAACAAGAAGATGATGATGAAGAAAATGATGAAACTTCAGAACAAACTTCAGGTGAAGTATTGGAAAATAGCGAAAACACAGAAAACATTGATACAGCTACAGTAGAGGATGACAATGAGTAATAAACAAGTTGAAATTTATACTGATGGGGCGTGTTCAGGAAATCCTGGCCCTGGTGGTTATGGAATTGTATTAAAATATGGTGATAAAATCAAAGAATTATCACAAGGGTTTGAAGATACAACAAATAATCGAATGGAATTACTTGCTGTAATTAAAGCACTAGCTGCATTGCTGAAGCCTTGTGATGTCACACTTTATTCTGATAGTAAATATGTTATTGATGCGATTCAAAAAGGATGGGCTGTATCTTGGAGAGCTAAAAACTGGATTAAAGGCGATAAACAACCAGCTAAAAATCCAGATTTATGGGAATTACTACTTGATTTGCTTGATTACCATAATGTTACATTTGTATGGGTAAAAGGTCATGCTGATAATGAATATAACAATCGTTGTGATGAACTTGCAGTTGCAGCTTATCAGAAGTATAAGTAGTGCATTAATCTTTAAAATAAATATTAATTTTCTTTTTCTCATACCATATCGTTGCCAAAAAGGCTGGATTTGTAATGTGACGGTCGCACACATGGGTGAGACCCTACGGTTTGTGCAAAATTATATTTCACAGACAAAACACGCCCCTTGTGGGCTGTTTTGCAATGCTTGTCAGTGCCACTGACCAAGTAATGAAAAACCCCATTTGTCACTTCGTGACACCTCCCACAGAGGTAGAGGTACATAAGGAAATATATTTAAAATCCAGCCGTCTTGCGAAAGACGAAAACAACATAATAAACAAAATAAAAATTTTACACAAATAGAAAGGAATTGATTTTAAGATGAAAAAATTATTATTAAGCTTATCTCTTTGCACTTTAATGCTATTATCAGCTTGTTCAGAAACTGAAAAAACTGTTTCTGGTTCACCATCAGATATTGTTAATAACAATATGAGTTCTTTTACTTTTTATGATGAAATGACAAATGTTGATAATAACACAGCTTTTACAACTTTAGGAGTTGATGCTAATATTGTAACTGATGCTTATATCATGCAAAACTCAGGCAAATCAAATGAAATTTTTGCAGTTTTCCAAGCAGAAAATGCAGAATTTGCTAGCGACACAGCAAATGACCTTGAAGTTTATGTATCTAGTCTATATGAGCAAGCTGTAGAAAGTGAAAATTCTGATAATAAAAATCGTTTAGTTAATGATAAATTTATTGGTGTTTCTGGAAATTATACTTATATTTTAGTGTGTTCAGATGGTGATAATGCTGAAAGTATTATTGAAAGTATTTTTTAATTAAATAAAGATTTAAAACAAACTTGAGAGTGTGACTATTTTGACATACTCTCTTTTTTATTTAAATATGCCAAATAAATAGTATTAAATTATTAGGAAATAATATATATAGTAAAATCAATAAATGTAATAAAAATTTAAAATCAAAAATCTTGCGATTTTGCCTCTTTCATGGTATACTATTATGGCAAAATTATATTTAAATGTACTTTTAGTTTAATAATATATTGGAGGCAACTACAGTGTGGATTGCAGATAAATGGAAAGATTATGAAATATTGGATTGTGGGAATGGTGAAAAGCTTGAACGCTGGCAAAATCAAGTTTTAGTGCGTCCAGATCCGCAAGCAATTTGGCAGAAAAGTGAAAAACAAAATAAATGGAATAATGCAAATGGTGTTTATTCTCGATCTTCATCTGGTGGAGGTCATTGGTCGCACAATGAAATGCCAGACCGTTGGACTGTGAATTATGGTGAACTTGTTTTTAACATCAAACCAATGAATTTTAAACACACAGGATTATTCCCAGAACAAGCTGTAAACTGGGATTTTGCTGCAAATATCATTAAAAATGCGAAAAGACCACTTAAAGTATTAAATTTATTTGCATATACAGGTGGTGCAACTATTTCGGCAGCTCACGCAGGTGCAGAAGTTTGTCATGTTGATGCTTCAAAAGGCATGGTGAATTGGGCTAAAGAAAATGCAAAATCATCTGGCCTTGAAAATGCAAAAATTCGATATATAGTTGATGATTGTAAAAAATTTTTAGAACGTGAAATTCGTCGTGGTAATAAATACGATGGAATTATTATGGATCCCCCATCTTATGGTCGTGGACCTAATGGTGAAATTTGGAAAATAGAAAATCAAATAGAAGATTTTGTAAAACTTGCATCTGAAGTTTTGGTTGATGATCCATCTTTTGTAATGATTAATAGTTATACAACGGGGCTTGCCCCATCTGTTATGAAATATATTTTAGCTGTAAATATAGCTAAAAAATTCGGAGGAACTGTTGAATGTAATGAAATTGGTTTGCCTGTAACTTCAACAGGGCTTGCACTTCCGTGCGGAAGCACAGCTCGTTTTATAGGAGAGAATATATGAGTATAATTAGTGCAAAGGATTTAAAATTTATATATAATTCATCTGAAAAAAATTCAACAATCGCATTAAAAGGCGTGAATATAGATATTAAACAAGGTGAATTTGTTGCAATTTTAGGTCATAATGGAAGTGGTAAATCTACTCTTGCACGACATATGAATGCAATTTTAATTCCATCAGAAGGCAGTATGCTTGTTGATGATATGAATACTATTGATGAGAATTTATTGTATGATATTAGAAAAACTGTTTCTATGGTTTTTCAAAATCCGGATAACCAAATTGTAGCAACAGTTGTTGAAGAAGATGTAGCTTTTGCACTTGAAAATTTGGGAATAGAGCCTGAAAACATTCGTAAGCGTGTTGATGATGCACTTCGTGCTGTTGGCATGTATGAATTTCGTACACATGCACCACATTTATTATCTGGTGGACAAAAACAACGTATTGCAATTGCAGGAGTTATTGCACTTAAACCTGCTTGTGTTGTAATGGATGAACCAACAGCAATGCTAGACCCTCGTGGCAGACGAGAAGTTATGGAAGTGATTTCACTTTTAACTCATGAATTTGGTATAACTGTAATTTTAATTACTCATCATATGGATGAAGCTGCACAAGCTGATAAAATTATTGTTATGAATGATGGCAATGTGATTTTAGAGGGAAAACCATCAGAAATTTTTGAAAATGTAGATATGCTTCATGCTGTAGGTCTTGCTTTGCCACAAACTATCGAACTTTTGCAAGATTTAAAAGGCAAAGGTGCAGATATTGATACAAATGGTCTATCTGTGTCTGCTTGTGCTGATATTATTGCAAAATATTTGGAGGATTAATTAATGGCGAATATCCTTGAAACTATAGATTTATTTCACACATATGGAAAAGGTACACCTTTTGAACGTTCTGCTTTAAAAGGTGTTAATTTCCATGTTAAAAAAGGTGAAATTTTAGGTTTAATTGGTCATACGGGGTCTGGGAAATCTACACTTATTTCACATTTGAATGCACTTTTAAAACCATCTTCTGGAAAAATTCTTGTTGATGGACAAGATATTTATAGTAATGGTTATAATTTGCGTGAAGTTCGTTTTCGTGTAGGTTTAGTTTTTCAATATCCAGAATACCAACTTTTTGAAGAAACTATAGAGCATGATATTGCTTTCGGGCCTAGAAATATGAAATTGCCAGAAGAAGAAGTTAATCGTAGAGTAAAACAGGCTATGGAATTTGTTGGATTACCTAAATCTTTAGCTGAAAAATCCCCTTTCGAGCTGTCTGGTGGTCAAAAACGCAGAGTTGCAATTGCAGGAGTTATTGCAATGGAACCTGAAGTATTAATTTTAGATGAACCAACAGCAGGGCTTGACCCACACGCAAGAGAAGAAATTTTATCACATATTAAAGCTTATCATGAGGCAAAAAATGCATCTATTGTAATTGTTACACATAGTATGGAAGATATTGCACGAACAGCTGACAGATTGGTTGTTATGAATGATGGAAATGTTCTTCTTGAAGGCTTGCCACGCACAGTTTTTTCACATGCGGATAAACTTAAAGAGGCAGGACTTGCTGTACCTTTTGTAACAGAAGTGTTATTAGAACTTAAAAATCGAGGTTTTGACATAGACACTTCAGCTTATACAACAGAACAAGCACTTGATATTATTTTAAAATATAAGGAGAGCATAAAAAATGCTTAAAGATATTACACTAGGTCAATATTTTCCAGGGCAAACTATTGTCCATAAATTTGACCCTAGACTTAAAATTTTAATCACATTACTTTATATAATTACATTATTTGTAGCAGATGGAATTGTTTCTTATACTGTTGTAGCAATTTTTTTATTTTTCGTCATATTTTTGTCACATATTAGTGTTAAACTTATATTAAGGGGATTAAAGCCAGTTGTATTTATCATAGTTTTCACAGCTATATTAAATATGTTTTACACCCCAGGGCAAGAAATTGCAAGTTTTCTTATTTTTACAATAACTCGTGAAGGAATAATTTCTGCTATATTTATGATATTTAGAATTATTTTTTTAATAATGGGTACATCACTTTTAACTTATACAACATCTCCAATTATGCTAACAGATGGAATAGAAAATTTATTAGCACCACTTAAAAAAATTAAAGTTCCAGTGCATGAACTTTCCATGATGATGACTATTGCACTTAGATTTATTCCAACTTTAATTGAAGAAACTGAAAAAATTATGAATGCTCAAAAAGCTCGTGGAGCTGATTTTGAAAGTGGCAATTTAATTGCACGTTCAAAAGCACTTGTGCCGATTTTAGTTCCTTTATTTATTTCTGCATTTCGTCGTGCTGATGAGCTTGCTGTGGCTATGGAATGTAGACTTTATCGAGGTGATGTTGGCAGAACTCGTATGAGACAAGCGAAAATTGTAGGTGAAGATATTACAACATTTTTATTTTGCATAGTAGTTTTCGCAATAGTTATATATTTAAGTGTGGGAATGGGAATATGAATAATATTGCTATGGTGCTTCGCTATCGTGGAACAAATTATCATGGATTTCAGCGTCAGCCAAATGCATGTACAATACAGGGAGAAATTGAAAAAGCTTTAACCACTATTGTTAAAAGCCCTGTTAATATTTCAGGTTGTGGCAGAACAGATGCAGGAGTTCATGCACGTGCATATGTTGCAAATTTTATTTCTGAATGTACAGTTCCCCCTGAAAGATTACATCTTGCTTTGAATGCAATTTTGCCTGAAGATATTTGTGTTTATACAGCATTTTATGTGCCTATGGATTTTGACAGCAGATTTTCTTGCATAAAAAAAGAATATACCTATGAAATTTATAATTCACAGATTAAAAATCCATTTTTACATGATAGAACTTATCTTTATAAAGCCTTTTTAGATGATAAAATTATGCATAAAGCAGCACAAGATTTTGTGGGCAAACAAGATTTTGCAGCAGTAAAAAGCGAAGGAACACCTGTAAGCTCTACTGTGCGTACAGTTCATTATTGCAATGTAACACGATGTGATGATATTATATCTATTAAAGTTTGTGCTGATGGTTTTTTATATAATATGGTTCGTGCAATTGCTGGCACACTTTTATACACAGGCTGTGGAAAACTTTGTGGAAACGGTGTAAAACTTGCTTTAGAGAGTAAAAAACGTGAAAAAGCAGGGCCAACTCTGCCACCAAATGGTCTTTTTATGTCGAAATTATGGTATGAAGATTTTTATATAGATGAAAGCTTACAAGTTAAGGAGCAGTTAAATGCCAAAAGCTAAAATATATGCATTTCCGAAAAGTACAAAAGAGAGAAAGAAAATTCTAAAAAAAGAGCAAGATTTTAGATTATATCTTATTAGATTTTTGAAAAAGTGTTGCTTTGTAGTTGGTTTATTACTTGCTGTTTTTACAGTAATTGATAATTATGAAAGTTTAACAGAACAAAATCTTAAAAACTTTATGTCTTATTTATCTGTATCATCGGAACAATTAGAAGAAAATTTATCTGAAATTCCTTTTGAAGTTGCAGAATATCATATTGTAGAAACATATGGAGGTGGAATTGCTGTTGCATCACCGAATAATATTTCGCTTTTAAATTCAGGTGGATACCCGTATATGTCGCTACATATTCCATTTAAAAATATAGGAATTGAAACGACTGATGATTTGGTATATGTTTATAATACAAATGGAACATCTGTTATAACGTGTTCTGCATTGGGACAAGTCGGAAGCCTTGAAACAGATGGAAATATTTTATCAATTTCAGCTTCAAATGCTGGATTTTTAACGGTTACAGATGAAAAAGGATATAAAAACACTGTGCATGTATATGATGAAAAGGGCACAGAAAAATTTATTTGGAATACATCAGATTATTATGTTGTGAATGCTGATTTATCTCATAATGCATCAGATATTGCTGTAAATGTACTTGATTTTGATAATGCAACAAATTCTGTTATAGGTAGTGTTATTTTACTAAATACCGGTGAAAATGAGATTGTTGGTAAATTTAATTTAGGCGATAGTGTGCCGATGGATATTAAATTTTTTGATAATGGAAACATTGCAGTGCTTACAAATAATGCATTTTATGTGTTAGATGATAATCTTGAAATAGAAGATAGTATTTCTTTTTCAAATGATAATTTAGCTTGTTATGATATTTCAAAAACAAATGCTGTTTTAGCAATTAAATCAGAGGGACAAAATCAAAGTAGTATTAATATTATAAATTCAAATGGTGAAATTGATACTTTTCCCTTTAGCCATAATATAATTGACATTGAAATATTTAAAGATGGTTTTGCTGTTTTAACTTCTCGTTATGCTAAACTCTTTGATCTTGATATGAATGACGTTTGGGTTAGAGAAGATATTGCAACAGCAAAAAATATTGTACTGAGTGAAGATGGTACAACATATGCTATCTTTAAAGAACATAGCGAAATTATATTGCCACTAAAAACGGAGGGAGATAGCATTAATGACAACAATTGATATCATTATTATTGGTATTTTTGCGTTTTACATGTTATTCGGTTATATTAAAGGATTTATTCGTTCAATATTTTCTTTATTGGGTGGAATTGTATCATTTCTTATAGCTTCAATTGGGTCAAGAATACTTGCACCGATAATTACAGATACTTTTATTATGCCGATTTTTGGCAAAACATTAAGAGACACAGTAGAACAAAATGCTGGTATAAGTGAATATTCTGACAAAATTACTGAATTATTTAATTCTTTATCTGATAATGTACTGGGATTACTTGATAAAATTGGAGTATCAACAGCTGAACAACTTACAAATTTAGAAAATCCACTTGATACAGTTTTAGATGCTTTGGTGCGGTCTGTAGCAGAATCAATTTCAAGTGTTATATGCTTTATTGCACTTTTTATAATTACAAGTGTAGTAATAAATATATTATCAAGCTCACTTTCCTTTGTTGTTAAAGCACTTAATTTATCATCACTGAACAAAATAGCAGGCCTTGCACTTGGTGCAATAACTGCATTTATAATAACAGCTGGTATTTTAATTGCAATTGATATGTTACCTGATGAATATTTAGAAAATTCAAGTATTTTATCAAAAAATTCATTAGAAAATTCACTTATAGCACCTGAAATTTATAAAATAACCGATAATATTTTAAAATAATTAATAGAAGATAAATTAAAAATTTGCCTAAGAAATTACTACTAGTAGATATATTAATCATATAATCTACATTTTGTAATAGTGAGAATGGAGATATTATATTATGCAAATGCCAATTTGTGCAAGATGTAATAAAAATCTTGCAGTTGTATTTATTACTAAAATGGAAGCAGGCCAACAAAAAAATGAAGGCTTGTGTATTAAATGTGCTCAAGAACTTGGATTTAAGCCACTTGATGGATTAATGCAAAGCATGGGCATGAATGAAGAAGAAGCGAATGCTTTAATTGAACAAATGAATGGTTTAGATGCTAATGAAATGTTAGATGGGCTTATGCCTGTTGGTGCATTTGATGGTGATGGCGAAGGAGAATCTGACGAAGATTTAACAAAAGATGGACAAAATATTATTGAAAAGATTTTTGGTAATATGGGCAACATGGGTGGCGCTTTTGCTGAAAAACCTAAAGGTGAAGAAACTTCTCAAGATACTCGTAAAAAGCAATCTAATAAAGAAGAAAAAAAACGTAAATTCCTTAAAAATTATTGTACAGATTTAACAGCAAAAGCTCGTAATGGGAAAATTGATAATATTATTGGCAGAGAAGAAGAAACTCGCCGAGTTATTCAAATATTAAACCGTAGACAAAAGAATAATCCTTGTTTAATTGGTGAGCCTGGTGTTGGTAAAACAGCCGTTGCAGAAGGTTTAGCGTGCCTTATTGCACAAGGAAAAGTACCATATAAATTAAAAGATAAAGAAATTCAGCTTTTAGACCTTACATCACTTGTTGCTGGAACACAATTTCGTGGACAATTTGAAAGCCGTATGAAAGGGCTTATTGACGAAGTTCGTACACTTGGCAATATTATATTAGTTATCGATGAGGTGCATAACCTTGTTGGTGCTGGTGATGCTGAAGGTGCTATGAATGCTGCAAATATATTAAAGCCTGCTTTATCTCGTGGAGAAATTCAAGTGATAGGTGCTACTACCTTTGCAGAATATAGAAAACATATAGAAAAAGATGCAGCACTTGAAAGACGTTTTCAACCTGTAACTATTAATGAACCTTCTATTGACCAAAGCACAGAAATTTTAAGAGGAATTAAATCTTATTATGAAGATTATCATACAGTAGTAATTTCTGATGATATTTGTAAACGTGCAGTTTCATTATCAGAACGTTATATTACAGATAGATTTTTGCCAGATAAAGCTATTGATTTAATTGATGAAGCTTGTTCTGAAATTAATCTTAAAAATGAAGCACTTACAGAAAGTATGTCTATTAGCAAAGAACTTGCACAGCTAGAAAAAGAGAGAGAAGTTGCAATTACGGGTGAACATGATGATAAAATGTATGCAAAAATTGCTGAACTTAAAAGTCGTACTATTGTATTAGAAAATAGATTACGAGAGCTTGAAAATACACCTATACCAGTTTTAACTACAGAAGATTTAGCAGCAGTTATTGAACTTTGGACAAAAATTCCAGCAAGCAAAATTTGTCAAAAAGAAAGTCACAGACTTCTTGATCTTGATGCTCGTATGAAAAAAGAACTTATAGGACAAAATGAAGCTGTAGATGCTGTGTGTGCTGCTATACGTCGTTCAAGAGCTGGTGTATCACCTAAAAAGAAACCAGTATCATTTATTTTTGTAGGTCCTACAGGTGTTGGTAAAACTGAGCTTGTGCGTGTATTAACTAATGATTTATTTGACACACCAGAAGCCCTTATTCGTCTTGATATGTCAGAATATATGGAAAAACATGCAGTAAGCCGTCTTATTGGTTCTCCTCCTGGATATGTTGGATATGATGAAGCAGGCCAGCTTACTGAAAAAGTTCGTAGAAAACCTCATTCAATTATTCTTTTTGATGAAATTGAAAAAGCACATCATGAAGTGCTTAATATTATGTTACAAATTTTAGATGATGGCCGTATTACTGACGCACATGGACGTCAAGTTTCATTTGAAAATACTATTATAATTATGACATCAAATGCAGGTTCTGATAAACGTGATGGTGTTGTAGGTTTTGGTAAAACTGTTATAGAACAAAATAAAGAAAAAACGATGAAAGCTTTATCAGAGTTTTTGCGTCCTGAATTTATTAATCGTATTGATGAAATTATTCCATTTAATCAATTATCTAAAGAAGATTTTAACGCAATTGCTGAAATAATGTTAAAACAACTTGCTGAAAATTTAGGCGAACAAGGAATTTCTGTATCATGGAACGAGGATATATTATCTTATCTGACTGAAAAATCTTATTCAGTTAAATTTGGTGCTAGAAATATTCGACGTACAATTCAAAAAGATGTTGAAGATGAAATTGCTATGGCAATTATTAGACAAGCAGAAAATGAACCTACAGATATTAATATTTATATACAAGATGATAAAATTACAGTTGATGTAAAATAAAATTTCGGGGTGTGACACAATTTGTCACACCCCTCTTATTT
>CAYJKB010000045.1:0-10544 GCA_964370625.1 uncultured Oscillospiraceae bacterium
GAAGAATACTACGGTGTAGCATTTAGAAAAGGTTCTGATGTACCTGCTGAAGTAAATGCAATTTTTGATGAACTTATGGCTGATGGCACTATGACTGCTTTAGCTGAAAAATATGGTCTTGTTTTAGCTGAATAATTAAAACTTATCATATAAATATATAGGGGTGACCGTATAAGGTCTCCCCTATAATGTATTATAATAGGGAATAATCTTACATAGAAAATATAGTTTTCTAATTAATGAGGGAATATAAATGAATGAAATTTCGGTAGTTTTATCAAAACTTTCCGAGGGGTTTATGATAAATGTTAATGTATTTTTACTTACATTACTATTTTCAGTACCCCTCGGATTTGTCGTAGCTTTTGGGTCTATGAGCAAATTCAAACCACTTAGTATACTTACAAAAACCTTTGTATGGATAATTCGTGGGACACCACTTATGCTACAAATATTAATTATCTTTTTAGGCCCTGGGCTACTTGGGTTTGATAACCCTTGGGGTTCTAGCACTACAGGCAGACTTGCAGCTGCTGTTGTAGCTTTTTCAATTAACTATGCATGTTATTTTTCTGAAATATATCGTGGTGGAATAGAAAGTATTCCAAAAGGGCAAACAGAAGCTGGGCAAGTACTAGGTATGACACCTGTGCAAATTTTCTTTAAAGTTAAACTTTTACAACTTGTAAAACGTATTATGCCACCTATGGGTAATGAAATTATTACTTTAATTAAAGATACTTCACTTGCAAATGTTATATCAAATGTTGAAGTTATTATGGCTGCTCGTACTTTTTCAACACAAGGTCTTATCTGGCCTTTCTTTACAACTGCACTATATTTCTTAGTATTTGTAGGTGCACTTACACTTCTTTTCTCTTTCCTTGAAAAGAAATTAGATTATTTTAAAGTATAAGGAGAGCGAAGTTATGGCTATTTTAGAAGTAAAAAATTTAGAAAAACATTTTGGAAAAACTCGTGTACTTGAAGATATTAGTTTCAGCCTTGAAAAAGGTGAATCTGTTGCGATTATTGGCTCATCAGGTTCAGGTAAAACTACGCTGCTTCGTTGTTTGAACTTTCTTGAAACTCCGTCAAGTGGTAGCATTATTGTAAATGAAGATACACTTTTTAATTCAAAAGATAATGTTAAATTAAGTGATGAGCAAATTCGAAAAAAACGTTTGCATTTTGGCATGGTTTTCCAATCTTTCAATTTATTCCCTCAATATACAGCACTTGAAAATACTATGCTTGCATGTCAACTTCTCGCAAAAGAACGAGCAGATTATAAACAAAATAAAACAAAAATCCTAGCAGATATTCGCACTGAATGTGAAGAAATTTTAAAACAAATGGGACTTACTGATAGAATGGGAAACTATCCTCATCAGCTGTCAGGTGGTCAACAACAGCGTGTTGCTATCGCTCGTGCTTTAGCTCTAAATCCTGATATACTTTGTTTTGATGAACCAACATCAGCACTAGACCCAGAACTTACAGGCGAAGTGTTAAAGGTAATTCGTTCATTAGCTGATAAAAAGACTACTATGCTGATTGTAACCCATGAAATGGCTTTTGCACGTGATGTTGCTGATAAAGTTATATTTATGGATAGTGGCGTAATTATCGAGCAAGGTCCATCACGTGATGTTATCGACAACCCACAAGAAGAAAGAACTAAACAATTTTTATCAAGATATTCCGAAGGTTAATAATTAGGGGGTGTGTCGCATTGCGACACACCCCCTAAAACAAATAAAGATGCTTTTTTATATGCTAAAAAAGTCATATACACTATCCTGTTTTGCATAATGCACCTGCTACCCTACTGTTTAAGGGAAATTAATAAAAAATATATAAAAAAGAGAGCTGTTAAGCTCTCTCCTTTTAATCAAATCTATATATTTTCTCGAGTTTTGCCAAGAGCGTAGAAAATAAGGCTCATAATCATCGCTACAATCGCAGCAAGAACCATACCTTTAAATTCAACACCACCGATTACAAGTTTAACACCAGATAAACCAGTGACAAAAACAATAGAAGTTAAAATTAAATTTACATTTTTAGTATAATCAACTTTGCTATCAACTAAAATACGAAGCCCAGAAGTACCAATCATACCATAAAGTAAAAATGTCATACCACCAATAACATTACCAGGAATTGTTCCGATAAATGCTGAAAGTGGGCCAATAAATGCCATTGCAATAGAAATAATAGCAGCACCAGCAATTACACGTACAGAATATACACCTGTAACAGCCATAACACCAATGTTTTCACCATAAGTTGTTGTAGGTACAGAACCAATAAAACCAGAAATCATTGTAGAAAAATTATCCCCGAATAATGTTTTATGAAGTCCTGGGTCTTTAAGCAAATCTTTGCCTACGATTTTAGAAGTAACTACTTGATGTCCGATGTGTTCATTAATAATTACAATAAGTACAGGTAAAATTGTTAAAATAGCTGTAATATCAAATTTTGGAAAACTAAAATTCGGAATTACAAATAAATCACTTTGAACAACTGGTGTAAAATCAATCATTCCAAAAGCTAAAGCTGTTAAATATCCTGCAATTAATGCAATTAAAATTGGAATTACAGCTAAGAATTTTTTAAATAATACACTACCAAAAACAGCAGTTCCAAGTGTAACTAGGAAAACAATTACATCTTTATAAGTTGTAGTATCTGACATAAGGTTTGCACCGATAGAACCTCCATTTACTGTAAAGCTAGCAAGCTCTAAACCGATTAATGCAACAACAGGCCCCATTGCAGCCGGCGGAAGAACTATATCAATCCACTTTGTGCCAAATCTATAGATAAGGGCTGAAATTACACACCCTAAAGCACCAACTACAACAAATCCACCGAGTGCATATTCATAACCAAACGAGGCAACAACTATACCAGCAGGGCCTAAAAATGCAAATGATGAACCTAAATAAGCAGGACTTTTACCACCAGTTACAAATATGAATATCAGTGTGCCGACACCATTCATAAATAATACAATACCTGGATTTATTCCGAACACGATAGGCACTAATATTGAAGCACCAAACATAGCAAATAAATGCTGAATTGATAGAGGAAGAAGCTTTGCTAAAGGCACTTTATCCTCAATTCCTATAAATTTCTTTTCCATTTTAATTCCTTTCATCTTATCCCCTCGATTTCTTTAAATTTATGCTAAACCAAATTGTTTTAATGTGAAAATCCATAAGAAAATTGTAAATGCTGATAAAATAGTTGAATATACTACAATATTTCCAGCAAGTTCAGCATCTCCACCCATTTGTCCAGCCATTAAATAGGAAGTAACAGAAGTTGGTGAAGCATATGTTAACATAAGCGCTGAAAGTTCAATTCCTCGAAATCCAAATGCAACTGCAATTGATATAAATATCATTGGATAGAAAATTAATCTAATAAAAACTACAGCTATAAGTGGTTTTAATATTCGCTTTGTACTTGTAAAATTAAATGAAGTACCCAGCAGAAGTATCATAAGTGGACTTGCTACAGCTGATAATTCAAGCATAGTATCATTTATAACTTGTGGCATTTCAAGTTTGATTAAAGTTGCTATTGCCCCAACTACACAGCCAATGATAAGTGGATTTTTAACTATTTTAACTATAAGTTGGCTAAGCGGTGTACGTTCTTTATTGCTATATTTTTCAAGAATAATAATAGCAAGGATATTATATAAAGGTACAACAGTTGCAATTAAAATTGATGCCACAGCAGCACCTTGAGGCCCATAAAGTCTAGTAACAATAGGTAATGCAAAAAGTATATAGTTACTACGGAAACAGCCTTGTATAATTACACCACGTTTACTATTCTCTTTGACGATTAATGGTACAATAAGAGTAAGTGCACCGACACCAATAAAAATAGTAACTGCTGCAAATATTAAATGCGAAGCATTAAATGCACTTAATATATCAGCTGTATAAATGTTCATAAATACTTGAACAGGTAAAAATATTTTAAAAACTAAATTATTTGTTTTTTTGATAGCATTATCGTCTAATATATTAAGATGTTTTACAACATATCCCAAAACTAAAATAATACAAAATGGTAAAACCGCATTTAGCGATACAATTAAATTTTCTAACATTTATTTTGCCCACGTATTCGTAGCCTGTGCCTTTAAATAAGCATTGATAAATCCATCAAGCTCACCATCCATCACAGCAGTTGTGTTACCATTTTCAAAACCTGTTCTATGGTCTTTAACTAAGGTATAAGGCATAAATACATAAGAGCGAATTTGACTACCCCATTCGATTTTCATTTGAACACCTTTAATATCTTCGATTTTATCAAGATGCTCTCTTTCTCGTATTTCAATAAGTTTAGATTTAAGCATTCTCATACACATATCACGATTTTGATGTTGTGAACGCTCATTTTGACACGCAACAACAACTCCAGTTGGTAAATGTGTGATACGAACAGCAGATTCTGTTTTATTAACATGCTGCCCACCAGCACCACCAGCACGATAAGTGTCTGTTTTAAGGTCATCAGGATTTATATCAACTTCAACACTATCATCAATTTCTGGCATAACTTCAATAGCTGCAAAAGAAGTATGTCTTCTGCCTGATGAATCAAATGGAGAAATACGCACGAGACGGTGTACACCCATTTCACTTTTCAAAAATCCAAAAGCATTTTCGCCTTCAATTAGAACATCAGCAGATTTAAGCCCAGCTTCATCGCCATCAATATAATCTAAGGTTTTGCAACGAAATCCATGACGTTCAGCCCAACGTGTATACATTCTAAATAACATTTCTGCCCAATCTTGAGCTTCTGTTCCACCTGCGCCTGCATGGAAAGAGATAATAGCATTATTTTTATCATAATCCCCTGTTAAAAGTGTGGATAATTTCTGTTCTTCAACAGCTGAAAGAAGTTCATCATAACCTGTTTCAAGTTCTGATAACATACTGTCATCATTTTCTTCAAGTGCCATAATACATAAAGTAATTAAATCTTCAAAAGCAGTATATAAATTATCATAACGTGCTTTTTTATCTTTTAAATTTTTAATGCGTTGTAATACTTTAGCAGAATTTTGTGAATCATTCCAAAAACCATCTATAGCTGTTTGTTCTTCAAGTTGATTTATTTCTGTTTCAGCTTTTGCAAGGTCAAGGGCTAAGGCAAGATCTAAAAGTTCAGGCTTTAAGTTATCTAATTTTTGCTTATATTCTTCAAATTGTATCAAAATTTCCCCTCCATTATCAAGATTACATATCCTATTGATTATATACGAATTTGTACATTTAGTAAAGAGGAATAAAGATTTTTCATTAAATATCATTTGTCACTTAAAAGATTAAGCAGAGAATAAAAACAATGAAAATGTTATTTTAATTGATTATTTGACAAAATATGTGTATACTAAAAACATATAAAAATTTATGAAAATTGGTGAAGATATGTATGAAAAAATTATATTAGATAATGGTGTTCGCATAGTACATGAAAAAATTGATTATGTGCGTTCTGCCTCACTTGGTATATGGGTTGATAATGGATCACGTTATGAGCCTGCAAATTTAAATGGTATCTCCCATTTTATTGAACATATGTTGTTTAAAGGCACTGAAAATCGCACCGATGAAGATATTGCACAGATAATGGACGGTTTAGGTGGTCAAATCAATGCTTTTACAGGAAAAGAATGTACAAGCTACTATTTAAAAGCGTTAAATACACATTTATCACAAGGTATTGATGTGTTAGCTGATATGTTTTTTAATTCTAAATTTGATGAAAAAGATGTAAATACAGAACGCACAGTAATTGCTGAAGAAATTGGAATGTATGAAGATAGCCCAGAAGATATGGCTGTTGAAAAATTATTCGAAGCTTGTTTTGAAACATCTCCGCTTGGCAGTCCGATTTTGGGCACAAAAGATACAATTGCAAATATTAATTCAGATAATATGAAAAAATATCTGCAAGATTATTATAAACCAAAGGGAACAGTGGTTTCACTTTGTGGTAGTTATTCTGATAAAGAGCTTAATTTGCTTTGTGATGCTTTCGGCAAAATGAAGGGAAATGGTGTGCTTACACATGATACAGCACAATATAATCAAAAATTCATTACTCGTGTGCGTGATTATGAACAAAATCACCTTTGTTTAGGCTTTGAATCTATTGATACAAAAAGCGAAGATAGATATACGCTTCAACTTTTAGGGGCTATGCTTGGCGGTGGGATGTCTTCAAGATTATTCAGAGAAGTACGTGAAAAACATGGTTTATGCTATAGTGTTTATACCTTTAACACTTCACATCTTGATACAGGATTATTTAGTATTTATACAGCACTAAATCCATCTACAGAACAAAAAGCATTAAAACTTATTAAAAATGTAATAGCTGATTTCTGCGAAAAAGGACCTGAAGAAGCAGAACTATCAAGAGTACGTGAGCAAGTTAAAGCTAATATTATAATGGGGCTTGAAAGCACTAATATGCGAATGAATAGCACAGCTCGTGGAGAACTTTTCCTTGGAAAGTGTCCAACAAGTGATGAGCTTATCGACTTATATAACAGCGTTACGGCTGAACAAATTCAAAATCTAGCACAAAAAATATTTAATTATGACAAAGTTAGTCTTTGCGCTGTGGGAAAACCTATAACGCAAAGCTTAGATGAAATAAAATAAAAATATTTTAATTAAATGTAAGAGGATTATGGAGGAAATTACTATGAGAAATCGCACACTGATTCAGTTCTTTGAATGGTATTTACCAAGCAATGCTACACTTTGGAATGAAGTTACAGAAAAAGCAAAATCTCTAGCAAACCTTGGAATAACTGATGTTTGGTTACCACCTGCCTATAAAGGTCAAGCGGGTACATATGATGTTGGTTATGGTGTTTACGATATGTATGACCTCGGAGAGTTTGACCAAAAAGGCACAATTCCTACAAAATATGGTACAAAAGATGAATATATTAAAGCGATTAAAACTTTGCAAAATAATAGACTGCGTGTTTATGCTGACATAGTTTTTAATCATAGAATGGGAGCAGATGGAGTAGAAAATGTTCATGCTACTGTATTTGATATCAATAATAGAGGTCATGTAGTTGACAGACGAAACATAGGAGCTTGGACAAAATTCACATTTCCAAATAGAAATGGAAAATATTCAGATTTCCAATGGAATCATACACATTTTGATGGTTGTGATTGGGATGATTATACAGGGCAAAAAGCATTATTTTTATTCGATGGCAAACGTTGGGATGATCAAGTTGATATTGAAAAAGGTAATTATGATTATTTAATGGGTGCAGATTTAGATCTTAATAATGAAGAAGTTTATAATGAGCTTATTCGTTGGGGAAAATGGTATTTAGATATTACTGGGGTTGATGGATTTAGAATTGATGCTGTAAAACATATTAACTTCCCTAAAATGTTAAATTGGTTATTTGAAATGCGTAAATATTCAGGAAAAGATTTATTTATGGTGGGTGAATATTGGAATAGTTCACTATCGGCACTTTTATATTATTTAAATAAAACAGCTCATGCAATGCATTTGTTTGATGTGCCTTTACACTATAATTTACATATGGCATCACGTGGAAATGGTCATTATGACATGAGTAAAATCTTACATGGAACTTTAGTTAAAGAACGTCCAAACAGAGCTGTAACAATAGTTGATAATCATGATACACAGCCAGAACAAGCTTTGCAAAGTTGGGTTGATGGCTGGTTTAAACTTCATGGTTATTCATTAATATTACTTCGTGAACAAGGAACACCTTGTGTATTTTATGGTGATTTATATGGTATTCCACATAATAACATCTCACCTGTTGGCGAAAAACTTGAAAAAATGTTAAAAATCCGCTATGATTTAGCATATGGTGAACAAATTGATTATTTCAATGATAGCACAATAGTTGGATTTACAAGAATGGGTGAAGATAAATATTCTCATTCTGGATTGGCAGTAGTGATGACTGACGGACATGGTGGTTCACTTCATATGTGTATTGGCGAAAAATTCATCGGCAAAACGATGGTAGATGCACTAGGCAACTGTCACGAAAGAGTAATTGTGGGTGACGATGGCTGTGCCAATTTCCCAGTAAATGGTGGTAGCGTTAGCGTATACGTAGATGAAAAATATTTTTGGTAATTAATATGATTAAGGGGTGTGACGATTTTCGTCACACCCTTTGGGTTGTTTGAAAACACAGAAAACAGAAAACTAAACCTAAAATCGACAAAGTTCTCTTTTCATCGTTCTGAAAACTTGCAAACATCAGTCACATATACAGCATATGCTCCTTCATTTGAAAGTTTCCACGCCTCGACTTTCAGCGTTTTAAAACAGCCCAGACAACTTGAAAACACAGAAAACAGAAAACTAAACCTAAAATCGGCAAAGTTTTTTGTGATATCAAATTTAATAATTTTGTTTACATTTTCTTTTCGATTTTTTTAAATTTTATTTGTAACCTTTTTAATAATTGTTCGTCTATATAAGTGAATGCATTTAAACATATTTTAAATGGAGGTGAAAACAGCTTGAAACACACTCTTGATGCACAGATATTAAATCTTTTTATCGAACGTTCTGAGGGGGCAATAGCAAGAGCGCAAATGGCGTATAATGCTTATATGAGTACTATTGCTTATAATATTTTAGCGAATAATGAAGACGTTAAAGAGTGTATTAATGATACATTATTAAAAGTGTGGAATACAATTCCGCCCAATAAGCCAAATTCGCTTAAAGCATATATTGGCACAATTATTCGCAATGTTGCATTAGACAGATACAGGAAAGAACATAGTAAAAAACGAAGTTTAGATAATGGTTTTTGTCAAGTTTTAGATGAACTTAATGAATGTATTCCTAATGTAAATGATACTTATAAAATTTTTGAAAGTAGCCAAATTTCAGCTATAATATCTGATTATTTAGCTAGCATATCAGCTGAAAAACGATACATTTTTGTATCACGTTATTATTATGCACAACCAATTAAAACTATTTCAAAAGATTTACATTTATCACAAGCTAACATTAAAACAATACTTTTCAGAACAAGAAAAGAGTTAAAAGAAAAATTAGAAGCAGAGGGTGTATACATATGAAAAATTCGGCAGATAAATTATTTAATCACATAGGAAATATTGACGAAAGTTTATTAAATGATATGGAGGATATGAAAAAAATGGCTAATACACGTAAAATGAAAAAACTTGGAACAATTGGGGTTGCAGCTGCTGCAATGGTGCTTGTAGCAGTACCGAATATCAATCAAACAGTAGCTCATGCTGCTTATGAAATTCCAATTTTAGGTAGCTTTTTTGAAGTTGTAACTTTTAGAAGTTATGATGAAGCGTTTGGTGATACACAAATTAATGTTGAAGTGCCTGCAGTTGATAGTGGAGATGTAACATTAGATGATGCTATTAATAAAACTACAGAAGAATATACTGAAATGTTAGTAAATGATTTTAAAGCACAAACAAATGGGGCTACAGGGTCTATTGATGTATCTTACGAAGTGATTACAGATAATGACACATGGTTTACATTAGCAATTCAATCAACTGAAACTATGGCAAGTGGAAATAATAAAGTTGCATATTATCATATAGATAAAACAACAAATGAAATTGTGACATTATCAGATTTATTTGAAGGTACAGATTATATTAAATTAATCAGCGATGATATTCGTGCTCAAATGGAAGCACAAATGCAAGCTGATGATACAATCGCTTATGTTTTAGATGAAACAGGATTTACTCAAATCGATGAAAATCAAAACTTCTATTTTAATGAAAATGGTACTTTAGTTATTTCTTTTGATGAATATACTGTAGCTGCTGGATTTATGGGAATTGTAGAATTTGAAATCAATAATAGTGTAATTGAGTATTAATTATATAAGGTGTGTGTCGCATTGTGACACACACCTTAATTTTTTTGTAATTTTAATAATTTTCAGCATAGATTATCACTGTTTCATTGATATTATATATAAGAATAAGGCTGTGACGAAAAATTTTAATTTCGTCACAGCCCCTTTTTATGCTGAAAAATGCATTTAGTTGTGATTACATTCTTTGAGGAATAATTTCAAGCCAATATCCATCAGGGTCATTAATAAAATAAATACCCATTTCTTTGTTTTCAAAACAAATACAACCCATTTCACTGTGTAATTTGTGGGCTTCATCAAAGTCTGTTGTTTTAAAAGCTAAATGAAATTCGCAATCACCTAAATTATAAGGTCTATCCATATCACGAATCCATGTAAGCTCTAAATTGAAATCAGTTTCATCATTGCCTAAATAAACAATGATAAATGAGCCATCTTCAGCAGTAATTCTACGCTGTTCTGTAAGTCCTAAAGCTTTTTCATAAAACTCCATAGAACGCGCTAAATCTGCTACGTTATAATTTTCATGTACCATTTTAAATTTCATTATTTTTGTTCTCCTATTATATTT
>CAYJKB010000045.1:10644-17509 GCA_964370625.1 uncultured Oscillospiraceae bacterium
ATTATATTTTCATTTTGCAATGCCAGTCGGTGCTACCGACTACTTGCTAAGGTCAACGTCTTTAACCATATAATTATAAACTTCTCTAATTAGTATTTTTAAAATTCCACCTAGTGGAACAGCGATAAACATACCTAAAGGCCCCCAAAGTTGGTTGCAAGCAAGGATTGCAAAAAGCACCATAATCGGATGAAGTCCTACAGAATCTCCTTGAACTTTAGGAACTACGATATTTCCTTCGATTTGCTGAATAATAAGCACACATACACCGACAATAATTGCTTGATATACGCCACCTGTTAAAAGTGCAACAGAGGCAGCAACCACACCAGCTATGATAGAGCCGAAATATGGAATATAATCAAGAATAAAAGCCATAGTTGCAAGAACAAGTGCAAATTCTACACCGATAATTGAAAATACTATAAATGTAGTAATCCCCATTCCAAGTGAAACTAATGATTTTGATTTTAAATAACTCCACACAACGTTATAACATTCATCAATTATTGAAAATGTCTTTTTAGCTAAAGAACGTGGAAGATAATTTACTATAATTTTAATCAATTTTCGTGTGTCGACCATAAAGTATACGGTAAGTGTTAAAATGATTACTAAATCAAGTATTCTAGCAGATGAAGTTATCGCACTAGATACTACACTGAGTAAAAATTCTGATAAAACCGTTTGTATATTTGTAAAGATAGTTTGAAGTGAGCCATTGTCTGATAATGTTGCATTTATAAGATCTATAATATCTTGAGGAATACCAATTTCTTGCAACCAAGTAATCGCATCATAATATACAGCCTCAAGGGAACTAAAATATACCCCTAAATTTTCGACGAAGAGCATAATTTCATCAACGATAGGCCCAAGCAAAACAGACCCTATCGCCCAACCAGATATACCTAGAATCAAAAACACTAATAGAATTGACAAACCTTTTCTGATTTTCAGTTTATTCATTATAAATCTTGATAACGGGCTAAGCAGAAATGCTAATAACCCAGCGATTGCAAATAACCATAGAATATCTTGAAAGACTATGCCGACAGCAGCAATCAAAATTATAATTATTACGAGTACCAATAATTTGGTATTTTTCACTTCTACACCTCCTTGAAGTTTATTGTTTATACTAAATTCATTATAACATTCTAATTTACCATTGTAAATGCTAATAATATTTGTTAGAATATTATTTACAAAATTATAACCTTTACCATATAATTTTATCGAAAGAAGGAATATAAAGCATGAGCATTTCAGAAATTTTAAGCAAAGAACTGAATATCCCATTAAAACTTGTTGATAACATTATCACTCTTATTGATGATGGAAATACAATTCCATTCATTGCTCGTTATCGTAAAGAGATGACAGGTTCACAAGATGATACTACACTTCGTAATTTTTATGATAGATTAAATTATTTAAGAAATCTTGATAAACGTCGTGAAGAAATTACAAATTCTATCACAGAACAAGAAAAAATGACAGATGAAATCATGGGTGCAATTCAAAAAGCAAAGACTTTAGCTGAACTTGAAGATATTTATAGACCGTATAAACAAAAAAGACGTACCCGTGCAACTATTGCAAAAGAAAAAGGTTTAGAACCACTTGCTGAAATTATACTTGCTCAAAAGGATACTACACCGATAAATGACCTTGCTATGCCTTTTTTAAGTGAGGAAAAAGAAGTTAGTACAGCTGAAGATGCCATAGCAGGAGCCTTAGATATAATCGCCGAAATAATTTCAGATGATGCAAATGTACGTAAAGCACTGCGTGAATATTTTAGTAAATATGGTGTTATTGTAAGTAGTGGGGACAGCGAAGTTAAATCTGTTTATACAATGTATTATGATTATCGTGAGCCTGTGTCAAAAATTCAAGGGCATAGGGTGCTTGCTGTAAATCGTGGTGAACGTGAAGATATATTAAAAGTAAAACTTGATGGAGATATGGAAGTTGCTTTATCACTTATTTGCAAAGCTTTTGTGCAAGGCACAAATGAGTTATCAAACCTTGTGAAAGATACATGCAAAGATAGCTTTGACCGTCTTATCTTTCCATCTATCGAACGTGAAATTCGTTCTGACCTTACAGAAACTGCATCTGAAGGTGCGATTAAAATTTTCTCACTTAACTTAAAACAACTTCTGCTACAGCCACCTATTCGTGGAAAAACTTGTCTAGCAGTTGACCCTGCATATCGTACAGGGTGTAAAATCGCAGTGTGTGATGAAACAGGGCTTGTGCTCGATGTAGATGTGGTATACCCTACTCCACCACAAAGCAAAGTTGAAGAAGCAGAGAAAAAACTTACAGCGCTTATTAAAAAACATAATGTTCAAATTATCGCTATAGGTAATGGCACAGCGTCTAAAGAAAGTGAAATTTTTATAGCAAATTTACTTGCAAAACTTAAATATGATGATTTGGCTTATGCTATGGTAAATGAAGCGGGAGCATCTGTTTATTCTGCATCTAAACTTGCATCTGAAGAATTTCCAGAATATGATGTAAGTTTGCGTTCTGCTGTGTCAATCGCAAGACGACTTCAAGACCCATTGTCAGAGCTTGTTAAAATTGACCCTAAATCAATTGGCGTTGGACAATATCAACATGATATGCCGAAAAATCGCCTTGATACTTCGCTTACAGGCGTTGTTGAAGATTGTGTTAATACAGTAGGAATTGATTTGAACACAGCATCACCATCTCTGCTGACTTATGTTTCCGGCTTAAATGCTACTGTAGCTAAAAATATTGTGACATATCGTGAGCAAAATGGAGCTTTTGCAACACGTAAACAGCTTAATAAAGTTCCACGTTTAGGGCCTCGTGCTTATGAACAATGTGCTGGATTTTTGCGTATACCAACAAGTAAAAATATCTTGGATAATACATCGGTTCACCCTGAAAGCTATGATGCGGCTAAAAAGCTACTTGAGTTATTATCTTATAGCGAAAGTGACGTTAAAGATGGGAATTTATCTGAAATTAATGATAAAATCAAACAATATGGGAAAGATAAATTAAGCGAGGAAATTGGAGTTGGTGTTCCAACTTTGGTTGATATTGCAACAGAGCTTGCAAAGCCGGGCAGAGATATTCGTGATAGCTTGCCAGCTGTTAATTTACGTACTGATGTACTTGATATGAAAGACCTGAAAAAAGGTATGGAGCTTGTTGGAACTGTACGAAATATTACAGATTTTGGTGCATTTGTCGATGTTGGTGTGCATCAAGATGGACTTGTGCATATTTCTCAGATTTCTGATAAATTTATTCGCCATCCGTCTGAAGCACTTAAAGTTGGCGATGTTATTACTGTTTATGTGCTTGATGTCGAAGTGGAAAAATCACGAATTGCTTTAACAATGAAAAAAGGAAATTCTTAAGCTTGGATTTTAAAATACAAATTTGCAATTTGTGCAACGTGCATGATTGAATGTAGAAATAAATAAAAAATATGTGAAAATAGACGAATTTGTTAAAATAAGTATAAGCGATTTAGCTTTTTTCATTTACTTTTATTGTATTATTTTGTATAATAGATTTAACATTCACATACACTTAAAAATGCCAATTTAAGTGTATCGTAAGCAAGTTTGTGGAGGTATCACATGATTATTACTATAACTCTAAACCCTGCAATTGATAGAACAATTAGACTGGATGAAATTAAACTTGGGATGCTCAATCGCTCTAAATCAGCGATTACGGATATTGGCGGAAAAGGAATTAATGTTTCTCGTGCAATTAATGCTTTAGGTGGCGAAAGCCTCGCTATGGGATTTTGTGCGGGTTCCAATGGAAACTATTTTAAAGATAGGCTAAAAGCACTTGGAATACATTATGATTTAATTGATGTTCCGGGGCAAATTCGTACAAATATCAAACTTGTTGATGATACTGGCGAGCATACGGATATTAATGAACCTGGATTTCATGTTGGCGATGCAGATTTTTTAAGACTTCGTGATAGAATTGCTATGTATGCGTGTAGCAAATCGCTGTTTGTTTTGTCTGGAAGTATTCCACCGAATACATCACAAGCAATGATTAAAAAAATCTGTCGTGTTATTTCATCAAACAATTCAAGATTTATTTTGGATATGACGGACGAAAGCTTGATTACAGCTTTAGCATTTAAACCATTTATTGTAAAACCAAACAAAGCAGAACTTTCACAAGTGTGTGGATTTGAAATTACATCTGTTGAAGATGCTGTTCGTGGAGCAAACAAGCTAGTAGAGCTAGGTGCACAAAATGTATGTGTATCATTAGGTGAGCTTGGCGCTGTATTTGTATTTGAAAAGCAAGCACCATTTTACATTAAACCTTGCACAGTAAACCCGATTGGGCCTGTAGGTGCTGGAGATGCTATGGTGGGGGCTTTAGCCCATGCGGCAAATAATGCAATGGCATTTGAAGATATGGCACGATTTGCAACAGCTATGGGAAGCGCAAGCACAGCATTGGAAGGCTGTAAAATGGCAACACTTAAAGAGACATTTCAAATATACGAAAAATGTGCACTTTATGACTTATAATTAACAAAAACTGGGTTTTTGTAATAAATTAATTAAAAAAAGCACTTGAATTATAATATAGCAAATTTCATTTTTAAGCAAAAAATAATAAAATTTTTATAGCATTCGCATTTAAAGTATTTTATAGTATAATTGTTTAGTAATTTGTAAAATTTATAATTTGAGTGCATTTTTTACTAAATAAAAAAATTAAGGAGAGTAAACAAATGGAAAAGAGAGGTCAATGGGCAAGTAACATCGGATTTATACTTGCTGCTGCAGGCTCTGCTGTAGGTCTGGGGAACATATGGAAATTCCCTGGTAAAGTTGCTGCAAATGGCGGGGGAGCATTTATTTTAATTTATCTAATTATAATTGCTATAGTAGGTTTTTCAGTAATGCTAGCAGAATTATCATTAGGGCGTCATACGCACAAAAACATCGTAGGGACGTTTAATCAAATCGACAAACGTTTTTCCTTTATCGGAAAATTAGGGGTATTAACTGCGTTTGTAATCGCATCATATTATTGTGTAGTTGGTGGATGGGTATTCCGTTATATTATAGAATATATCAGCGGTGCTGCTTTTGGCGGAAATTATGAAACATATTTTGTGGGGCTAATTTCTTCAGGTGCTGAATCAATTATATTACAATTAGCATTCCTTGTAATGTGTGTACTTGTAATTGTACGTGGTGTATCTGGTGGTATTGAAAAAGTATCTAAATTCTTAATGCCAGTGTTATTAGTAATCCTAGTTGCAATCACTGTACGTTCATTAACATTAGATGGTGCAGCTGAAGGGCTTGCATTTATGCTTACATTTAACTTTGAAGATATAACAATGGAATCTATAGCTATTGCTATGGGTCAAGCATTCTTCTCATTGTCATTAGGTATGAGTATCATGGTAACTTATGGTTCTTATGTAGCTAAAGATGAAAACCTTGTTAAAAGCACAACATCTATCTGTATAATTGATACAATGGTAGCACTTTTAGCTGCTTTTGCAATTATTCCAGCTGTAACAGCTACTGGAACAGATATGGGCATGGGAGCAGGTTTTGCATTTATTGCATTACCAGCTGTGTTCGAACAAATGCCTTTTGGTAATTTCTTTGGATTATTATTCTTTGTACTTCTATTTTTCGCAGCATTTACAAGTGCAATTTCCATCATTGAAGGCGTTGTTGCTTATGTTTCTGAAGAATTTAAAATGTCACGTACAAAGGCTACAGCTATTATTTCAACAGCAGCATTTGTTGTTGGTATAGGATATTCTTTATCACAAGGTGCTGTTGCTTTAAACATTCCTTGGTTTAACGAAGATGGTTTCTTATCACTTGGTAACGCTATGGAACAATTTACAGATAACCTTGCGCTTCCTTTAGGAGCTTTATTAACTTCATTATTTGTAGGCTTTATCTGGAAACCAGAAAATGCTATTGCAGAAGTTGAACAAGGTGGCAAATTCAAATTTGCTATTTCAAAAGCTTGGAGCATTTCAATTAAATTTGTTTGCCCTATCGTTCTTGGAATTATCTTATTCTATACATTAGTATTAGGTGTTGGACTTAGCTAGTTTTTATTAGATTTGCTGTTTGTAAATAATTTTTGATGAAAAATTAAAATCATCAGAGTTTATTATAAATATGAAAGAGAAAGGAAGTCTTACTATGAACTTTAAAGGGACAAAAACAGAAAAAAATCTGCAAGATGCTTTTGCAGGAGAATCTCAAGCACGTAATAAATACACTTATTTTGCTTCTGCTGCAAAAAAAGAAGGGTTTGAACAAATTTCAGCACTATTTTTAGCTACAGCAGAAAATGAAAAAGAACATGCAAAACTTTGGTTTAAAGCATTAGGTGGAATTGGTAATACAGAACAAAACCTAGCAGAAGCTGCCGCTGGCGAGCATTTTGAATGGGTTGATATGTATGAAGGTTTTGCTAAAGATGCTGAAGAGGAAGGTTTTACAGAACTTGCTGCACAATTTAGAGCTGTTGGTGCTGTCGAAAAAGAACACGAAAAACGTTATCTTGCATTGCTTGAAAATGTGAAAAATGAGAAAGTATTTTCTAAAGATGCTGGTGTTGTTTGGGAATGTCGCAACTGTGGACATTTAACAACAACTGAAAAAGATGCGCCTTCACAATGTCCTGTTTGTAATCATCCACAAGCTTTCTTCGAAGTTCGAAAAGATAACTATTAAAAACAAATGCATATAAAGGGGGGTGTGTGGGCAAGGGCCCCACCCCCCCCAAAAAAAAAACGACGTTATTTTTAAATTTATGTTTTTTTAAATATTTTTGGGTA
>CAYJKB010000046.1:0-16980 GCA_964370625.1 uncultured Oscillospiraceae bacterium
CAAAACTTTATGCTTTAATCAAGATTTTTTAATAAATCCATGTATATTTCATTTTTAGTTGCAAAAAATATTTCATAGAAATCTAAATTTTAAGGAGAATATATATGAAAGAAATAACTGCTTTTTTAAATGAAAATAAATTTGGTAGTTTAGCAACTTGTAGAGGTTCTTCACCCGATGTGCGACCTCTTGAGCTACTTTGTTCTGATGATGGGAAAATTTTATTTTATCTATCTGATAGCTCAGATGCTTATCGTGAAATCTGTAAAAATTCAAATATTTGTTATTGTGCAACAGATAAAGATTATAATTATATCAAAGTTTCTGCAACTGCAAAAATATCTGATAATGTAAAAGATAAACAAAATGTATTAACCAATAGCTCTTTTGCTGACAAGGTATATCAAAATGATAGTCAACATATGAAAGTCTTTGAGCTTACTGAAGGCACTTGTATTCTTCATCGTTATATGGATGACGATGTGATAAAATCATCATTTTAGACATTATTTTTGAAAATTTATTAATTATATACACCATCTTAACACATATTTCATATTGATATGTATAATAGTATATATACCCTCATATAAATAGATTAATCTTATGTTATAATTTTTATAACATATTGATATATATAAATAAAAAGGTGGTGATAATATGAGTATCAGAAATTACAATGAAAAAGAAAAAAGAGATCGTCCTGATGTTGATGATTTAATTTTTGAAACAGAAATCCATGAAAAAAGCGAAAAGTAAATAATTGATTTCAATACACTTTCCACGCTATTTATAGCGTGGATTTCTGTTTTTATGGACAAGTTATTTATATATCATCTAAAGTTTTAAAATATGTTGAAAATTTTGTTTTTTTGGTGTATTATAGTGTATGTTAAACTTATAGATTTTAGGTGAATATATATGAAAATAATTATTGCTGGCGCAGGAAAAGTTGGAAAAAACTTGGCTGAGCAACTTAGTATAGAGAATCATGATATCGTTTTGATTGATAAAGATATTGTTAAATTAGAAAACCCATCAAATCAAATTGATATTCAAATTTTACATGGTAATAGTGCGACTGTAGAAATTTTAAAAGAAGCTGGTATTGCTGATTGTGATTTATTTTTAGCTGTAACTTCAAATGATGAGGTTAATTTGTTATGTTGTTTTTTAGCTCAAAAAATGGGTGCAAAACATAATGTTGCACGTGTTAGAAATCCAGAATATACAGCTCAACTTGGTTTTATGCGTAAAGAACTTGGACTTAGTATGTATATAAATCCTGAACGCATTGCAGCCGATGAAATTTCTCGTATTCTTCGTGCACCTTCAGCTCTTAAAATTGATGTATTCTCACGTGGTAGAGTTGAAATTGTTAAAATTCGAGTTAAAGAAGGTGGAATTTTTGATAATATTAAATTATCTGATTTACAATCTGCTTTTAATAAAAAATTATTAGTGTGTGCTATAGAACGTGGTGAAGATGTTATTATCCCAAGCGGAAATAATGTTCTTCATGCTGAAGATAAAATTTCAATTATAGTTCCAGCAAGTGATGTATCTGAGATATTTAAAAAAGCTGGATTTATTAATGCACAAATTAAAAGAGTTATGATTGTAGGCGGTGGAGTTACAGGTGTTTTCCTTGCTCGTCAACTTCTTAAAATGCATATTAATGTAAAAATTATTGAAAAAGATATAAATCGCTGTCATCAACTTGCTGAATTATTACCTGATGCAATTGTTGTTTGTGGCGATGGAACTGAACATACTTTCCTTGAAAATGAAGGCATATTACGAACAGATGCTGTGATTAGTCTTATGAATATTGATGAAGAAAATATAATTTTATCTATGTATGCTGCATCTAAAAGCAATGCAAAGGTTGTAACTAAGATAAATCGTCCTGATTTTGTTTCAATGGCAAAGAATTTAAATGTAGGATCTGTTATTTCTCCAAAATCTTTAACAGCTCAAATAATTCTACGTTATGTAAGAGCTGTTCAAAATTCTGTGGGCACAAATATGGAAAATTTATATAGAATAGTTGATGATAAAGTTGAAGCTTTAGAATTTTGGCTAAATAACAAAGATGCAATTTATCTAAATCGTCCACTAAAAGAATTAGCATTAAAAAATGGTGTTCTTGTAGCATGTATTATTAGAAATGGTAAAGTTATTATCCCAAATGGTGATGAAAAACTTATTTATGATGATCATGCTGTAGTTGTAACTATGAGTGCAGGTTTCCAAGATTTTAGTGATATTTTTATTTAAAATAGCCTTAAATATTCTAATGATTTAGTATAGAAAGCGATGTGTGTCTAATTGAATTACCCTATGTTACTTTATTTTCTGGGTAAACTTTGTTATATTGAAGCTGGACTTTTAGTAGTTCCATTATTAACTGGGATTATTTATCGAGAAGAAGAATTATTTTCCTTTGGTATTACTATTATTATCACTTTAATTATCGGTTTGTGTTTACACAGAATTCCTAAAATAAAAAATAAAAAAATGTTTGCCAGAGAAGGGCTTGCCACTGTTGGACTTGCTTGGATTTTAATGTCATTCATCGGAGCATTACCATTTGTTATAAGTGGTGTTATCCCCTCTTTTGTCGATGCATTTTTTGAAACTGTAAGTGGATTTACCACAACTGGTGCAAGTATTCTTACAGAAATCTCATCTTTGCCTCGAAGTATACTGCTATGGCGAAGTTTTACACACTGGATTGGTGGAATGGGTATATTAGTATTTATTCTTGCAATTGTTCCACTTGGCCAAGATAGCATGTCACATACTATGCATCTTTTACGTGCTGAAAGCCCAGGGCCTACTATAGAAAAATTATTACCCCGTATGAGATCTTCAACTGCTGTGCTTTATATGATTTATATCGGGCTTACACTTCTTGAAGTGATTTTTCTTTTAATTGGTGGAATGCCTGTTTATGATAGTATTGTAAACTCTATGGCAACTGCTGGTACAGGTGGATTTGCTGTTCTTAACAATAGCATTGCAGGTTATGATAGTTATTATCTTCAAAATGTAATTACTATCTTTATGTTACTTTTCGGTGTTAATTTCAATGCCTATTTCTTGATTTTAATGGGCGATTTTAAAAAAGTACTTAAGATGGAAGAAGTTCGTTGGTATTTTGCCATTGTTGCCTTTTCAATTATTACAATTACAATCAATATTTCTTCTATGTATCAAACAGCTTATGAGGCGTTTCATCACTCAGCTTTTACTGTATCTTCGATAATTACAACTACTGGCTTTGGCACAGAAGATTTTAACTTGTGGCCAGAATATTCACGTATGTTGTTAGTTTTAATTATGTTTGTTGGTGCTTGTGCTGGCTCTACTGGTGGTGGTATTAAAGTTTCTCGTATCATTATTTTAGTTAAATATGCTATGCGTGAAGTTTATAAAATGGTGCATCCTAGCACTGTTCGTGTTATTCAAATTGATAAAAAACGAATAGATAAATCTACTATTGAAAACGTCAATGTTTTCTTAACGACTTATTTAATTGTTTTTGTCATTTCTATTTTGCTCTTGTCTCTTGATGGGCTGGATATAACAACAACTGTATCAGCTGTTGTTGCCTGCCTGAATAACATCGGCCCTGGGCTTGAGCTTGTCGGCACAACAGGGAATTATTCTATGTTCTCTGATTTTGGCAAGATGTTATTATCACTTAATATGTTAATAGGTAGACTTGAAATTTTCCCAATACTTGCTTTATTTACTCCATCACTTTGGAAACGAAGAATGTAATTAAAAAATAAATTTATTAGATTGGATGCTGTAACTATGGAACAATCAAAAGGATTAAATGATAGACCAATTTCAAATTTAAGCGAAGATATTTTCGGTGTTAAGCAATACATAGATGGCTTACAGAATTTTATTTGTCATTGTAATACTCCAATGACAATTGCAATTCAAGGAAGCTGGGGAACTGGTAAAACTAGCTTTATGAACATGATTAAAGGCGAAGATGATGAGAGAATTTTACCTGTGTGGTTTAATACTTGGCAATTTTCGCAGTTTAATCTAGGTGATAGTTTGCCTATCACGTTAATTGATAAATTAATTTCTACTTTGCCTTATAAGAAAGGCAATGCCCAAAAGATAGTGCAAGGTTTAGCCAAATTATCAAAAATTATCTTACATAGTGCAAATGGTGTAGCTGTTAACTTTTTAGGTTCTGATATTAAAGAAGCTATTGAAGAAAATTCTGATAATCAAAATGTTGTTGAAATTATCACTGAATTAAAACGTGAATTTCAGACTTTTATTAATGATAACACCGAACGAGGACAAAAAAGAGTTGTCATTTTTATCGATGATTTAGACAGATTAGAGCCTAAACGTGCTATAGAAGTGCTAGAAGTTTTGAAAATATTCTTAGATTGTGAAAATTGTGTTTTTGTTTTAGCCATTGATTATAACGTTGTTTGTAAAGGTATTAAACAAAAATATGGTGAAGATTTTGATGAAGATAAAGGCAAAAACTTTTTCGACAAAATTATTCAAGTTCCTTTTAAAATGCCTGTTATGCAATATCAAATTGATAAATATGTACGAGCGAACTTACCTGAAATGATGTTAGATGATTCAAATATTAAAATTTATAAGGACTTAATTTATCAATCAATTGGCTATAACCCTCGTGGTATGAAACGTATTTTTAATGCTTTTTTACTACTTACAATGATTTATAATCAAGATGAATTAAATACCGCTCAAAGCCAGTTGATTTTATTTGCATTTCTTTGCCTTCAATTATCTTATGAAGAAGTTTATAATTACATTATTAGCAATCATGAAAATATTATGACAAGTAAGCAAATTTCTGACTATTCTAAAGATAAAATTGATGATACTGAACATTTTATATCTTCATTAGATGCTTTAACTGCTGAAGACCAAGAAAAAGCTAAAGATTTTTTCCAAACTCTTTGTCTTGCTATTTTAAATGGCGAAAGAAGTCTTTCGACGGAAAAAGAAGATATTCTTCAACGAGTATTAAGTGCTTCCATGACAACTGCTAATGCTATAAATCAGGGCGAAATTGATTTATCTATCGAGAAAGAATATTCATATCGTAGTATTGATGAAGAAATTGATTTAACGAAATTCCCTACCGGTTGGGTTAAATGCAAGGTAAATAAAATTAAAATTTGTGATAATGAAATTGATGTTGCAAACTTTACAGATGTTGTCGCTCAGACTTTAAAATATTTTATAACAAATCATCGAGATAGATTTGAAGATGTTCATAATCAGCCTGAAGAACATAAATTAAGCTCTTTCTTTTATGGTAAAAACGGAAAAGATGGGCCGCTATATTTTAAATCTTCAAAGCTAATTCCTGGCACTACAATAAAGTTTGACACTAATAACGGCAACAAAGAAAAAATAAATTTATTAAAGAGATTGCTTACAGCAATGGAACTTCAACCCTCACAGTTACAGCTTAGTGTTAGATTTTTACTTCCAGAAACTGAAATTTAATATATTTTATCCCAGTGGTTTATGCAAATAGTATAAATCACTGGGATTTCTTTTGTCATTTTTTCTATTTTTAGATACCTTGACAGACGAGGTATCTTTGTGTATTATATAACTAAGGAAACTACTACAGGAGGTGACACAATGCTTATTATCTCTGATGTAATTCGTGGATATACAGACAGCATTATTTTAGCACAACTATGCAAAAAAGATAGCTATGGTTATGAAATAAATAAGATAATTCAGCAAGAAACAAATAATGAATTTGAACTTAAAGAGGCTACTTTATACACAGCGTTTAGGCGACTTGAACAAGGTGGATATATCATTTCTTATTGGGGTGATGAAAACACTGGTGCACGACGACGCTATTATACAATAACTGAAGCTGGTAGAGTTTTATATTCTGAAAATCATGAAGATTGGCAAAGGGCGAAAAAAATGATTGATTCATTGCTAAGTCCTGCAGAAATTTAACAATAGGAGAAATTTATATGAATTCAAAAATTAATAACTATGTCGAAGTTTTATTTTCTGACATACCTGTTAACAAAAAATCAAGTGAACTTAAAGAAGAAATGTTATCAAATATGAACGAAAGATTTAATGACTATATTTCCGAGGGCAAAAGCGAAAATCAAGCGTATAGCATGGTCATTTCCAGCTTAGGTGATGTAGATGAAATGCTAGCAGAGGTTATGCCTGACGAAAAGTTTAAAAATGAGGCTACTTTCTTCAGAAATCGCAGAGCAAAAAACACAGCAATTTCAACAATATTATTTATTTTAGCTCCACTTTCGCTGCTTTTCATAGGTGTAATTGGCGAGACTTTAAATATTGATGATGAAATAATTGGACTACTTGCAATTTCCATGCCAGTTATACTTATTGCTATTTCAATTGGACTTATAGTTTATACTAAAATGTCTGCACCACCTGAATATCAAAGTTATAATCAACATATTGAAATACAAACAGAAAAATATAATGAAAAAAAGCATAATAAAAAAATTCGCAAAGAAATAATGTCAATTTACTGGATGGTAGTTACTTTAATTTATCTTATAATAAGTTTTATTAGTGGCGATTGGAGTTTTACTTGGATTATTTGGATAATTGCATTAATAGTTGAAAGTATAATTGAAACCATACTAAAAATGAGGGATTACAAATGAACACAAAATCATATTTAAAAATCAAACTAGCTTTATTAATCACATTACTTATTGCCATAATTGGTATTTTTGGCTCTTGGATGTTATCAGATGTATTTTTTTCTGATAGTTCTAATGCAGATATAATTAATGATAGTAAAATTTACACCTTTGACAATATATCAGAGATTAATATTGATACTTTTGATTTAGATATTATTGTTAAAGAAGTAAGCTCTGACAAAACTACTATTACAGTTACAGGCGAACGTTTAGCGCAAACAAGCGATGATGTTTTTCAATCAGACTCTACACTTTATTTTGCACAAGACAATGAACGCACCTTCCCATTTTTCTGGGGTGCTGATGTTGTAAATAGACGTGGCTTAGTAACTATTGAAATTCCCGTTGGAACAGTTCTTGATTGTGAATTATATACTGTTGATGGTGAAATTACTGTTGATACTGAAACAATTGGTGATTTAACAGTTAATTCTGTAAGTAGTGACATTAAAGTTTATTCTACTGGCGATGAATTAAACGTTGATACTGTTAATAGTTCTATTTATTCTTATTCTGTTTTTAATAAAATCGAAATCAATGGTGTTGATGGAGATAGTTATCTTGTTGCAAATCAAGATACTAGAGATATTTCAATTGATAATGTAAATGCTGATACTATAATCGAATTTGATGGCGTAATAAGCTATGAAATAGATGCTGTTTCTTTAGGTGGCGACACAATATCTGCTTATGACATTACTCCAAGTGCTGATGGACAGCTTGAAATTGAAATTAATACTTTAAGTGGCGATTTAATACTTGAAGATTGGACAGATAATTAATCTTATTTTTTTCTATAATTTTACAAAAATGCTGTAATCTGTTGATTACAGCATTGTCTTTTTTTACCTAAATTTGAAGATAAATACAAAAGTATACCATTTTTGTAATTGTTTACTTAATAGACACAAAAAGTTCATCAAATTCCCTGGTAAATCGCTTGAATTGCCTTTTTAATAGTAGTATAGTTAACTTAAAGAAAGAATTATATTTATGTCAAAGGAGGTCAATGTAATGACACATTTAAAAACGACAGCTCTTTTAGTAATTACATTTGGAGCAATAGGTATGATATATTTAACTGGGCATTTAAATCGTGGAGAGGTGGATATAGCAATGAAGGACCATAAAAGTATTATAAGTACAAGTGAAGCTGAAATCCAAAGTTTAATTGATGAAAAAAATCTAAGTACAATTTATTTAGCTGGTGGATGTTTTTGGGGTGTTGAAGAATATATGACACGCATTGATGGTGTATATGATGCAACATCTGGTTATGCAAATGGTAATACCGAAAACCCAAGTTATCAAGATGTAATTCATAACAATACTGGCCATGCTGAAACTGTACGTGTGATTTATGATGCAAATGAAGTTACTCTTGAATTTCTATTACAAAAATATTTTGAAGTAATCGACCCTACAAGTATTAATAAACAAGGTAATGATGTGGGTTCTCAATATCGTACTGGTATTTATTTTGAAAATGATGCTGATAAATTAATTATTGATACTGCACTTAATGCTTTACAAGCTGATTATGATAAGGATATTGTAGTTGAAGCTGTCGCTTTAGATAATTTTTATCGTGCAGAAGAATATCATCAAGATTATTTACAAAAAAATCCTAATGGATATTGTCATATTGATTTAAGCCTTGCAACTGCAAATACTATTGACACAAATATTTATGTTAAACCTTCTGATGATGAGATAAAAGATATGTTATCAGACCTTGAATATAAAGTTACTCAAAAAGAAGGAACTGAATATGCATTTTCAAGCGATCTTAATAACAACTATAAAAAAGGTATTTATGTTGATATTGTAACTGGTGAACCTTTATTCTTATCAACTGATAAATATGATTCTGGTACAGGTTGGCCAAGTTTTACAAGTCCAATTTTTGAAGATGTATTAATCGAAGATACTGCTAATGCTAGTTTATATCGTGGAACGGAAGTTAAAAGCAAAGTTGGCGAAAGTCATTTAGGTCACGTTTTCACTGATGGACCTGCAGACGATGGTGGACTTAGATATTGTATTAATGGTGCTGCTTTAGATTTTGTATCTTATGACGATATGGAAGCTGCTGGATATGCTCATCTTATGCATTTATTAGATGAACAGGAATAAATTTAATTAACGATTCATTCCCTCAATTTTAATTTTAAACAACAAAACGCATCATTACGAAAGTTCTAAAGCTTCGTTTATGATGCGTTAATATTTATTGTGAAATTTTTTCTGTTAATTCTTTTGCGTATTCTTCATCAACTAAAAGACATTCCCAAGTAGGCTCTGGCAATTTTTCATCTAATTGATCTAAAATATTTAAATAATAAATTGGAAGTACAGCAATTTTTTCTTCTATGCCATTTTCTTTAACCATAATAAATATTTGATTTCCATTTTCATCAATATCATAAAAGAATAGTTCTTCTAAATCAGAATTCCCGCTATACTCATATTGAGATTTAAGCAGAAGTTTTAATAGTTCGATTGCTCTATCATCAAAGCCTTTTTCAAAACATGTAATTTTTTCTCTAAAATTATCTGGGCTATTAACAATTCTTGCACGATAAGATGGATATTCTTTTTTATATTGTGCATTTTCATCGATATTTGGCACATAAAACAATAGAATTTTATGTTCTTCATCTCGATAACACAACGGATAAGTCATTCTTATATCATTTCTACACATTGGGCAAGACCAAGAAAAAAATGACATATCTAATATTTTTGCTCTTATTTCTGGTGTGTCATCAACATCAATTTCAATAAATTTATCAAATTCTGCACTTTGTCCACATGATGGGCATTTCATTTTTGTTTTAATACTATCTGTCATAAAATCACCTTTATACTATTTTTTTGGTGAATACCAAGACGGTTTAGCATACCCACCTTGACCAATTTCTGAAATTCCTGAAAAAGCAATATCATCCATATTACTTCTGCCACCTCTGCCATATCTTTGAGGTCTTCCTCTATTTCCAGCTGGATGTCTTCTAGGATTTTTGTGCTGTTGTTGTCTTTGTTGTTGTGGTTGTTGGATTTTTTCTCCGTCTAGCTGTTCTGTTGCCGTTTGTTTCACAGCATTTTCATTTGGTGTAACCCTTTTATTTTCATGAGGTTTTCTTCTTGCATTTTGATGCACAGGTTTTTTATTCGTATGTGTCTTTGAAACATGTGGTTTTTCAGCAGTTACAGCTTGTTCACCCTCTTGTGGTTTTGGCTTTGGTTTATTATTGTTATATCTTTTAAATCCAAAGGGTTTACGTTTTTGTGTGTTGCTCTGCCCTGTCACTGTTTCGGTAATAACCTTATTTTCCATTATGTTTTTCCTTAGTTCTCCCTTCATTGGCATGTATTAATAATTATTTTATGCCAATATCATTTCTATAATGCATTTTATCAAAAGAAATTTTATTAATTTCATTATACACTTTTTTTATCGCTTTATCAAGTGTATCTGCTTCAGCTGTAACACCAAGCACTCTTCCGCCATTAGTTAGCACTTTTCCATCATCTGAAATCTTTGTTCCAGCATGAAACACCACAGCATCAGTTACATCTTCAATGCCTACAATTTCTTTGCCTTTTTCATATGATTTTGGATAACCACCACTAGCAAGAACTACACAACAAGTTGCATTCTCTTTAAATTTTACATCAATATCTGTGAGTTTTTCGTCGATTATTGCATTCATTATATCAAAAAGATCACTATCTAATCGCATAAGCACAGCTTGTGTTTCAGGGTCTCCAAATCTTGCATTATATTCAATTACTTTTGCACCCTCTGTTGTTATCATAAGTCCAAAGTAAAGTACACCCTTAAAACTTCTTTCTTCAGAATTCATAGCTTTAATTGTTGGAATAAATATTTTTTCCATACATTCTTGTGCAAGTTCATCGCTATAAATTCTTGATGGTGAAAAAGCACCCATACCACCAGTATTAGGCCCTTCATCATTGTCATATGCACGTTTATGGTCTTGTGCTGATGGCATAGGGCATAATGTTTTTCCATCTGTAAAAGCAAGCACAGATACTTCAGGCCCTTGTAAAAATTCTTCAATTACAACTCTTGCACCAGATGCCCCAAACGCACCATCATCAATAGCATCACGCACAGCTTCTATTGCTTCAGCTTCTGTCATTGCAACTGTAACACCTTTACCAAGTGCAAGACCATCAGCTTTAATTACAATAGGTGCACCTTGTTCTTTGATATATTCAATCGCTTTTGCACTATCTTCAAAAACTTCATATTTTGCAGTTGGGATATTATACTTCTTCATAAGTTCTTTTGCAAAAGACTTAGAACCCTCAATTATTGCTGCAGCTTTATCAGGGCCAAATGCACGGAAACCATTGTCACGCAGTACATCAACCATACCTAATACCAATGGGTCATCAGGAGTTACAACAACAAGGTCTGGCTTAACTTTTTTACAAAAGTCAAGCATTCCATCGATATCAGTTGCACCAATATTAACGCATTCAGCGACTTGTGATATACCACCATTTCCAGGTGTGCAGTATAGCTTTGTAACTTTTTCGCTTTGGGATAGTTTTACGCATATAGCGTGTTCACGTCCACCACTGCCTATTACTATAACTTTCATTTTATCTTTCCTTTCATTATTTTATTTTTATGTTTTATAGATATACTTTCCTTTTTAGTCCCATATATTTCTGCCAAGATGGCTGACTGTCCTTTAAATTAAATTTAAGTTTCTTTTCATTACTTGAGGAATGTCAAGTAATCAAACATTTTAACTTTTGGCTTGTCAAAAGTTAACAAAATCGCTTTTTTCTAAAATGTTTGGCACAGCTGTATTTCTCATTCTCTCGGCAATCGTCCTGTGTGCAGACATGTACGTAACGCACTCTGTGCTATATTTTATAAAAAGGGAAATGCTGTGATGCAAATATGCAAGATTGATGTAAAGGCTGAGAAAAAGATTGCACAATCCCTCTACAATTAATGCTGTTAGGTTATTGCCATATTAAATACAACACAGAGTGTGGTAGTGAAGCAAATTAGCTAAACTGTCACCACCGATAGCATGAAAGACTAGATGTTTCAAAAAATCATATCAAAGCGATTTTTCTTTCCCTTTTGACAAGCCAAAAGGGAAAACGCTTGGATACTTGGCGTTCACCAAGTATCAAAAAGAAAATGAGCATATATTGTCATAAAAATCCATCCGTAGAACGGATATATAAAGGTAGCGAAAAAAGAAAAATCTTATTTTAAATAATAAAAAATACAAAAGGGCAACCTATAGGGTCACCCTTTCCCTATTATTAATGTTTAAAGTGACGAATGCCAGTAAATACCATTGCAATCCCTGCTTCATTACATGCTTTGATTGACTCCTCATCACGAATAGAGCCACCAGGTTGAATAATCGCAGTGATACCACTTTTTTGAGCAAGCTCAACACAATCGCTAAATGGAAAAAACGCATCAGATGCTAAAACTGAGCCTTTAACTTTTTCGCCAGCATATCGAATAGCAAGATCTAGTGCTGTAATACGGTTAGTTTGCCCAGGGCCTACACCAACAGTTGCATTGTCTTTGGCAAGAACTATACCATTAGATTTTGTGTGTTTTACAACTTTAAATGCAAATTCAAGGTCAGATAATTCTTCTTTAGTCGGTGCTCTGTCAGTTACAACTTTAAGCTCCCCATCGAACAAACTACAGTTTAAATCTTGTACTAAAAGTCCACCAGCAACTTTTTTGAAGTCTTTTCTAGCTGATGTATTTGGCATAGCAATATCAGATAGTTTCAATAGACGAATATTTTTCTTTTGAGTTAAAACTTCAAGTGCATCTTGCTCAAAATCAGGTGCGATTATAATTTCAAGGAAAGTTTTACATAGCTCGTCAGCTGTTGCTTTATCTACTGTACGGTTTAGTGCAACAATTCCACCGAAAATAGATACTGGGTCAGCATTATATGCACCTAAATAAGCATCGTAAATAGTATCCCCAGTCGCAACTCCACATGGGTTTGCGTGTTTTACTGCAACAGCACATGGTACATCACCAAACTCTTTAATCGTATCAAGTGCTCCATTTGCATCATTGATGTTGTTATAGGAAAGTTCTTTTCCGTGAAGCTGAACCGCAGCAGCTAGTGTACCCTCTACGTTTAAAGGTTCACGATAGAATACACCTTGCTGATGTGGATTTTCTCCATAACGCATATCTTGAACTTTTTCATAAGTTACAGTATAGCTTTCTGGATAAATTTCGCCGATTTGCTCTGCTAAGTAATTTGAGATTAACGCATCATAACTTGCTGTGTGCTGGAACACTTTTAGTGCATAACGGAATTTATCATCACGAGTGATACCGTCACCTTTAAGTGATGCAATAACTTTTTCATAATCACATGGGTCAACCACTACGCAAACATCTTGCCAGTTTTTCGCAGCTGCACGAATCATTGTAGGGCCACCGATATCAATATTTTCAATAGCATCTTCAAGTTCTACATCTGGTTTGCTAATAGTAGCTTTAAATGGATAAAGGTTAATTGCAACAATATCAATAGGATTAATGCCTAATTTTTCGATTTGTGCCATATGTTCAGCATTTTCACGCATAGCTAAAATACCACCATGAATAGCTGGGTGAAGTGTTTTAACACGTCCATCTAAACATTCTGGAAAACCTGTTATATCAGATACTCCAGTTACAGGAATACCATTATCTGCTAAAGTTTTATGAGTTCCACCTGTTGATAATAGCTCATAACCTAATTCTACAAGTGATTTTGCAAATTCAACAACACCAGTTTTATCGGAAACACTAAGTAATGCTCTTTTTTTCATTATAATGCCCATTTCCTTTCAAATTCAATCTATTTTAATTATCTATCTTTGTGGTTTGTCCATCTACTTTAATTTTGCCATCACAAAAAAGCGATACAACTTGTGGTAAAATTTTATGTTCAGCCTCAAGCATAACACGTTTTTGCAGGGTTTCAGCACTGTCATCTTCATGCACTTCAACGGCTTTTTGTGCAATAATTGCACCACCATCTGTAATTTCGTTTACAAAATGCACAGTTGCTCCTGTAAGTTTTACACCTTTTGCCAAAACAGCATCATGAACATGTAAACCATAAAACCCATCTCCACAAAAAGCTGGGATAAGTGATGGGTGAACATTTATGATTTTATTTTCAAATGTGCGACAAAAATCAGCAGATAATACAGTCATAAACCCAGCGAGGACAATAAGTCCTACGCCGAGTTCATTTAACTTATCTGTTAAAGCTTTCTCATAGCTTACATGGTTATCATAAGATTTTTTAGCTATTACATATGATGGAATATTTGCTTTTTCAGCACGTTCTAGTGCGAAAACTCCCTCTTTAGAGGAAATTACAGCACAAATTTCACCATTTGGGATAGTGCCAGCTTGTTTTGCATCAATAATAGCTTGTAAATTAGTTCCACCACCGGAAACTAACACTGCAACCTTTACCATATTTCAACGCCCTTATCACCTTTTTTGGTTTCACCAAGAATATATGCAGTTTCGCCACAATCACGTAAAATTTCCATAGTTTTATCTGCATCTTCTTTAGCTACAGCAATAACTAAACCTGTTCCCATGTTAAATGTATTAAACATATCACGCTCAGGGATTTTGCCTTCATTCATAATAATTTCAAAAATTGGAAGTACAGGAATTTTAGCACGTTCGATACTAGCACAAATTCCGTCAGGTAACATACGTGGCACATTTTCATAGAAACCACCACCAGTGATATGGCTTATACCTTTTACATCTATTTCAGCTAATAGTTTTTTAACTGGTTTTACATAGATTTTTGTAGGAATTAATAGTTCTTCTCCTAATGTTTTACCAATTTCATCATAATAATTACGGATAGAATGTTCATTAATTCCAAGCACTTTACGCACAAGTGAATAACCGTTTGAGTGAACACCAGAAGATGCAACACCAATAAGCACATCACCTTCTATGATTTTACTTCCATCAATGATTTTTGGTTTATCTACGATACCAACGCAGAAACCAGCCATGTCATATTCATCTTGTGGATAAAACCCAGGCATTTCAGCAGTTTCACCACCAATTAATGCACATTCAGCTTGACGACAACCTTCAGCAATACCTATAACCATATTAGCAACACGCTCTGGGTGGTTTTTGCCTACAGCAATATAATCAAGGAAAAACATAGGAGATGCACCAGCACAAACAATGTCATTTACACACATCGCAACGCAGTCAATACCGATTGTATCGTGTTTATCCATTAAAAATGCAAGTTTAAGTTTTGTACCAACGCCGTCAGTACCAGAAACTAGAACAGGTTCTTCCATGCCTTTAAAATCAGGGGCAAAAAGTCCTCCGAAGCCACCTAGTGACCCTATTACACCTTTTGTAAATGTACTTTCAACGTGAGGTTTCATAAGTTTTACAGCTTCATAACCTGCAACCACGTCTACTCCTGCTTTTTTGTAGCTTACGCTTTTACTGTTTTGCATTATTCGTCAAGACCCCTTTCAAATATGTTTTTCTCATGAGTAGTTGGTATGCTAGCTGGATATTTACCGGTAAAGCAACCGTTACAAAATCCAACTTTCGACCCACGAGCAATTTTATTTACAGCCGAAGTTGATAAATAACCTACGCTATCAGCTCCGATAATATCAGCAATTTCTTGTTCAGTTCTACCAACTGCGATAAGGTCATTTTGGTCAGGTACGTCTGTACCAAAATAACATGGGTATAAAAATGCAGGTGCAGAAGAACGAACGTGAACTTCTGTCGCTCCAGCGTCACGAAGTAGACGAACAATTCTAGCACAAGTTGTACCACGAACGATAGAGTCATCAACCATAACAACACGTTTGCCACGCACAGCTTCTTTAAGTGCATTAAGCTTAATTTTAACAGAACGCTCACGCTTTGCTTGGCCTGGCTGAATAAATGTACGTGCTATATAACGGTTTTTGATAAAACCAACACCATAAGGTATACCAGAAGTTTTAGAATAACCAATAGCAGCCGGAATACCACTATCAGGTACACCGATAACTACATCAGCACCAACAGCATGTTCAAGTGCTAAAAACTTACCAGCCTCTTGACGTGCCATTTCAACAGAAACCCCATCGATTACACTATCAGGACGTGCAAAGTAGATATGTTCAAACACACAAAGAGAACTTTCAGCTTCAATACCACAGTGGAAAGAACGTAATTCCCCATCTTCTACTATAACGATTTCACCAGGCTCTACATCACGAACAAATTCAGCATCTAGCGCATCTAGTGCACAAGTTTCTGATGAGAAAATATAGCTGTTTTTTAGCTTACCGATACATAGCGGTCTAAACCCATGAGGGTCACGAGCAGCAATCATTTTTCTAGGACTCATAACAATAATTGAATATGACCCTTCAAGACGTTTCATTGCATTTTGCACAGCTTCTTCAATGCTACTGCATTTAACACGTTCTTTAACTATTGTATGTGCTAATACTTCTGTATCTGTAGTAGAACGGAAAATTCCACCAGCAAGCTCATATTCACGACGAAGCTCGAAAGAGTTTGTAAGTGCACCGTTATGAACAACAGCCATATTACCTTTAATATGTGTAATTGCGATAGGTTGAGCGTTTTCACGAACTTGTACACCCATAGTAGAATATCTACAGTGACCGATACCAATATTACCCTCAAGAGAGTTTACTGTACTTTCTTTGAAAACATCTGTAACTAAACCTATATCTTTATGACATTTGATTATACCTTTATTGTTAACAGCGATACCACAAGCCTCTTGACCTCTGTGCTGAAGTGCAAAAAGTGCTGTATGAATTTCATGTGCTGCACTGATATTATCATCTTTTGCACCATAAATCCCAAATACACCACATTCTTCGTGAAGTTTATCAAATGGCATATCGGATTTTTTTGTCATTTTATATTTCATTATTGACTCCTTTAACTTGCAAGTTAAATAAATTATTGGTTCTTTAATGTTATGTTTTTGCTTTTAATATAATTTCTTTTTTCTTTGCCTTTATATTTCATCTTCGACGAATGGATTTTTGTATACCTAAATATACTTTTCTTTTCGATACTTGTTAAGCGACAAGTATCCAAACGCTTTTATTTTTTGGACTTGTCAAAAAATAAAATTAAAATCGCTTTGCT
>CAYJKB010000047.1:0-15699 GCA_964370625.1 uncultured Oscillospiraceae bacterium
GCAGATAAAATAAAAAGGGATGTCGAGGACGCCATCCCCTACTAGAGTAACATTGTGATAAAAAGAAAAGGACGGTCTTCACCGTCCTAATTAAATATTTACTTCCCTACACAGAAATTCTCAAAAATTCTAGCTACTATATCATCAGTTACAGTTTGTCCTGTAATTTCACCTAAAGCAGAAATTGCACCTTCAGCATCCATAACAACTGCATCCGGAGTCATTCCTGATTGAGCAGAAAAGAATGCATGTTCACAATGTTCAGCAGCTCGAGCAAGTGCTGCAGCTTGTCTTGCACTTGTGATAATTCCGCCATCATATTCTGTATCAGAAAGCCCAATCATATCGCTGATTTTATCAATCATTTGATCAATACCTTGTGAGCTCTTAGCACAAATACTAACTACATTTTCGTAATTAGTATGAATCTCTGTAAGATCAATATTTTGAGCTAAATCTGATTTATTAATTACAGCAAGTGATTTTTTATGTGCTGTCCTTGCAATGCACATAAGGTCATCATCGTCTAAAGCACGACTGCCATCAAAAACTGCAACAATAAAATTAGATTCTTTTGCTTTTTGCATAGCACGTTCAACACCAATTTTTTCTACAGGATCGATTGTTGAACGAAGCCCAGCTGTATCAGAAATACGTAGCAAAATCGGACCTGCTTTAACAGTTTCTTCAATAATATCACGAGTTGTCCCAGGAATATCTGTAACTATCGCTCTATCAAAACCAATTAATGCATTTAAAAGTGAACTCTTGCCTACGTTAGGTTTTCCTACTATGGTACAAGGAATACCATGTTTAATAATGCGTCCACGTTCAAAACTTTCAGCTAAACGGAAAAGCATATTAGTTGCTTCGTGTAAAGTTTCCATTGTGTTTTCAAATATAAAAGGGTCAATATCCTCATCAGGATAATCTACAACTGCATGAAAATGTGCCACAATATCAACTAAATTATCACGCACTTTCATAATACGTTTGCCAATTTCACCCGAAACTTGTGCACTAGCATTTTGAGCTGCTTGAATAGTTTCAGCTGTAATTAAATCATGTACAGCTTCTGCTGCTGATAAATCCATTTTATTATTCAAAAATGCACGTTTTGTAAATTCTCCAGGTTGTGCCATAATAGCACCTACATGGAAAAAATGTGCTAATGTTTCTTCCAAAATTGCTGGTGCACCATGACAATGAATTTCAACCATATCTTCACCAGTATAGCTATCAGGTGCTTTCATATAAACAGCTAAACAATTATCAATTACATTTTCTTTTCGTGATAATAATTTGCCATAATACATATGCCTCGGCTTTAAATTATCTACATTTTTATTGTTTGGCATAAATACTTTTAAAAGCATTTCCAATGCATCTTTTCCTGATAAACGCACAATTCCAATAGGTCCTGCGCAAATCCCTGTAGCAATAGCAGCAATAGTATCTCCCATTTGCTCCCCTCCTAAAGCTTACATTTACAAATAAATATTATTTTATTTGCATTATATATTAACATATCAAATGTTCAATTCAAAACTAATTGTATAATTTTACATTAAATAACTTTTTGTATAATCGACAGTATGTCGCTTAAATATCTGTTTAAGTATATACAGACGGACATAAAATGCCCGCCTGTAGATTAAATTAATCTATAGAAGTTTTTTCTTTTTTATTAAAATTTCTATTATTTGCTAAAGCAACAACAACACGTCTATTTGGTTCGTTCCCAGTTGAATAAGTTGTAATTCCTCTGAAATCTTGAAGCGCAGCATGAATAATGCGACGTTCATAAGGGTTCATAGGTTCAAGTGTCATATTTTTACGAGCTTTAAGCACTTTACCTGCCATTTTACGTGCAAGACGTTCTAATGATTCTTGACGTTTTTGGCGATAATTTTCTGTATCGATTGAAATTTTAATATGCTTTTCGCTATTATTATTAACAGCTAAAGAAGTTAGATATTGAATAGCATCTAAAGTATCGCCACGACGACCAATAACAGCACCCATATCAGCACCAGTAATTTCAATATTGATAATTTCTTCATTACGAGTTAAAATAGCAGATTTGCCTTCAATACCCATTTTTTCAAGTAAACCATCAATAAATGTAAGTGCAGATGCACCCGCATCAATAACTTCATCAAACGTGATTTTTACTTTTGCTAAAGCTGCTCCAAAGCCTAAAAAGCCTGATTTTTCTTTAGCAATAACTTCAACTGTAACGTTATCACGTTCCATATTTACAATATCAAGTGCATTTTGAATGGCAATATCTATAGTTTGCCCTTCTGCCTCAATAGTTTTCATCATAGCTTATCTCTCCATTTCATAATCAAATTTAAATTTAAATTTGATTTTAATTAAATAAAGACGTAAATCCTACAATTATTTTTTTGTAGGTTTATTGTTTCCAGGTGACACAGTTTCATTTCTTTTCTTTTCCACTGCAAGATACCAATTGATTAAATATTCTTGAACTACTAACATAACGTTACCTGTAATCCAATAAATACCAACTGCAGTTGGAAGCATAAATGCAAACCAAGCAGACATTAAAGGCATCATAAGCATAGTTGTTTTCATTGATTGAGCCATAGGATTATTAGCCGCTGTTGGGTTAGTTTTCGCCATGGATCTTTGTGAAAGGAATGAATAAAGATAAGAAGTTGCCGCTGAAATAATTGGCACTAACCAAAGTACGCTAAGTGCTCCAATATCTGGAGTTTGTGCTAGGTTAATCCCTAAAAAGTTGTAATCTAATGCTACGATATTAGGTGAAATATCTTGTACAAGGTTGAAATTATTATAAATTTCATTTGCCAAAGTAATTTCAATAGTACGGGCATTTTCAGCCATTTCAATTCCTAAACGTGATGCAACTTCAGCAATTTCTTCAACGCTTAAGCCCATCATAAATTTAAGAGGTTGTTGTACTACATAATAAAGAGCTATCATAATTGGGAATTGCACAAGCATTGGAAGACAACCACCCATTGGGTTTACGCCTTCTTCTTTATAAAGCTTTTGCATTTCCTGACCTAATTTTTCACGATTGTTTTTATATTTCTTTTGTAGTTCTTGAATTTTTGGTTGTATAGCTGCAGTTTTTGCTGTGCTACGCTTTGTTTTCACTGTAAGTGGCATCAAGACTAAACGAAATACTACTGTAAAGATAATAATTGCAATTCCATAACTACCAATTAGATTATAAAGTTCCATCAATATAATCCCAAGAGGCCTTGTTATTGCAACATCCATTAAAGCGCCCATTTAATGCTCCATTCTGCTAATTTTCTGAAAATCAGCAAGATTATTTTTAAAAACACCTAGAATTATTCACATTCATGTGTTTTTACGGCACAGGGTCATAGACATCGTGCCTAGAAAAAGGGTGACATCTCAATAGCCTTTTAAACGCCAAAAAACTGCCCTTTAAAGCACCATATTTATTAATTGCTTCAAGTGCATATGAAGAACAAGTCGGAATATATCTACATTTCGGCCCGAAATAAGTAGAAATATATTTTCTATAAAATTTTATTAAAAAAATTAATATAGTTTTCATCTTTTATGACTTTCTCTTTTGTGTGTTATCTGACTTTTTAAAAAGATTAATGATTGCTTTTTCAAAGGAATTCTTTAAATCGCTAAATTGCACATCATGAATTTTTGCACGTGCAACAATAACCATATCTATATTAGCTGGCAATTGTTCTTCATAAATAGTATATACTTCACGAAATTTTCGTTTAATAGCATTTCTTGTAACTGCTTTTCCAATTTTGGTTGACACAGTTAAACCTAATCTTCGAAAATTATTTTTTGAATACATAAAATATATAGCCACTGATTTATCAGCATAGAATTTTCCTCTGGAATAAAGCCGTCTAAAGTCTCGATTTTCTTTTAAAGATATTGTATTTTTCATTTTTCAAATAGAAAAAGGTAATTTTAAAATAAAAGTGCCCTTGTCTTAAAATAAACCTTTTCTTTAGCTCAAATTTGTTGCTAAAGCTAATAAAGTAAATTAAATTTACCCTATCTAAATAAATCTTAATAAAGTATTATATGCATAATAATACTTCATTTTTCAGAAATTGCAACAGTTAATTGCAAATTTCTTAAAAAAGTTTGCAAACCAGTTTTGGAAATAACTTCCTTTAAAGAAATAAAATGACCGCCCCACAAAATGTTGACGGTCAATTATACTTAAATTCGGCTTAGTGAGTTAGGCGAGATCTGCCTTTTGCTCTTCTGCTTGCAAGTACTTTTCTGCCGCTAGCAGTTTTCATTCTTTTGCGGAAACCGTGTACTTTGCTACGATGACGCTTTTTAGGTTGATAAGTTCTAAGCATGTAAAAACACCTCCCATTTTAATAGTAAAAATGTGGGCACCGACACAATCCTGAAAGTCAGGCACATGTCGCTACCTACTGCATGATACCTTATATTATATAATCAAAAACCCTAGTTTGTCAATCAGTTTTTAACATTTTCCTTATATTTTTCCTGAAATAATTTAAATTGTGGTATCTATTCTAATTAAATACAACATATAGTGTCAATTTGTAAATAAAAATTTTACCTATTGAAATAACGACAAAAATAGTATATAATAAAATCCATCGAAATATAATATTTTAACAATAAATTACAAATAGTAATAATATAAAAGGAGTGAAAAAAATGAATTTAGGTGAAAAAATTAAAGAAATTATGGAATACGATGCACTTCAGCACAAAGAAGGTTTTAATAGCTTGCTAAAGCCAACATTTGTAAGTGCTAATAATGAACAAAATAGTTTTATAATTCAATATGAATTACAGCCTTGGCAACTTAATCCTCGTGGTGAACTTCATGGTGGAATTGTATCAGCTTTGTTTGATCTTGGCATGGGATATGGTGCTGTGGCTATGTCCGGCGGGTTTAGTGTTGCAACAGCTGATTTAACCATTGGTTTTCTTGATAGAGTTGATGGTGCTGATAAAATTTTAGTTGAAGTTACAATTCAAAAAGCTGGAAAACTTTTAATTCGTATGCGTGCAGATGCTACAAGTCTTCAAACTGGGAAAATTGTTGCAACAGCAGTTGGCACATTTGTTCCTTTAAGAAAATCATAATTATTTTAAAGTGTAACTGTGTAGTTACACTTTTTTTATATGGAATTTTTCTTTCTCGTGCTATGTTCCTTGCCTATTTACAAATATGTCACCAAATGATGCTTTTAATAAATTTCTTTTTTGCACATAAGTTAAAAAAGGTTGCAACTTATAAAAGCTGCAACCTTAAATTTCATTAATAACTTAAAATTAAGCGCCTTGGCAAATTTTAAGAGCAGCTTCAGCAGCAGATGCAGCGTCAGCAGTGTAACAGTCAGCACCGATGCTGTCTGCATATGCTTGAGTGATAGGAGCACCACCAACCATAATTTTAACTTTACCTTTAATTGATGAAGCGTTAACAGCTTCAACAACAGTTTTCATTTCGCCCATAGTTGTAGTTAAAAGAGCTGAACAAGCGATGATTTGTGCATTGTGCTCAATAGCAGCATCGATGTAAGCTTGAGTAGCTACGTCAGTACCGATATCAACAACTTTAAGACCTTTACCTTCCATCATCATACGAACAAGGTTTTTACCGATATCATGAAGGTCACCTTTAACAGTACCTAAAATAACAACGCCGGCTTCAGTTGCACCTGATTCCATTAATAGAGGTTTTAAAACTTCCATACCTTTGTTCATAGCACGTGCTGCGATAAGAACTTCAGGAACGAAGATTTCATTGTTTTTAAATCTACCACCAACGATGTCCATACCAGCTAGTAGGCCTTCGTTTAGAATTACTCCAGCAGATGTGCCTTCGTCGATAGCTTCTTGAACTAGACGTACAACGTCTTTTGCTTTACCTTTTTGTAGGAATTCACTGATTTCTAATAATTTGCTCATTTTGGGTTTCTCCTTTAAATTTGGTTTTTATAAACTAATCCTTATGTCGCCCTTCTCGATATTTACCAGGTGAAGTATTCGTCACTTTTTTAAATACTTTGGTAAAATAACTTTGATCATCGAAACCGACAGCATAAGCAATGTCAACAATTGGAATTTCATTCTTCATTAAAAGAATTTTGCTTTTCTCTATACGAATTTTATTAACATATTCAGTAAATGTACATTTAAGTTCTTCTTTTAAAAGTCTGCTTAAATATGATTTTGATAAATAAACATGTTCAGATAATTCATCGAGAGTGATTTTTTGTGAAAAGTTTGCTTTTATATATTCAGTAATTTTAAACATAACATCTTTATGTTTAATATTTGTGAAATCGAAAGTAGAAGATATAAATTTATGTATAACAACAGTTATAAATTTGCTAAGTTGTTCTAAATCGCTAAACTCATTTACACGTTTAATAAAGTTTGATGACAACCAAAAGACTTCATTGGCATCAGCACCACTATCAATAGTAGAACGAGATAAAATAACTAAAAGTTCAAGCGTTCTAGCTCGAATAGCTTCAAAATCGCCATTATTTGTAAAATAAATATGTCCAAGGATTTTATTGATTATGTCGGAAGAAGCTTCTTTATCGCCTAATGCAACATAATGCAATAATTCTTTTTCTAGTTCAAGTGGATATGAAGCCATAAGACTTCTATCACGAATTTTGCCCGAAACTTCATACATGCTATTTAATAAATCGGCATGCATTCCGCTATCAATATCAAAGGTATTAGCATTATTTTTAGTAATATAACCTACAATAGCGCGTATTACTTCAGATAAAGAACGAGTTTGAGCAGTTGTTAAAACAGGGATACCAGCTACGCTTTGTAAACCATTTTCAATGTTTACTTCTTCGTCATTTGACATAATAATTGGACCTGCTATAACAGCACCATTAGAATAATCTTGTCCGTCATTAATCGATGTGGCAATAAATATAAATCCACAAGGACAATAATATGTATATTTTCCATCCCAACGTTCAGATTCAATTGCACCATAAAGATGTGTGTTATAAGCATTGCAATTATAAGTTTGGAAGCATTTTTCTTGGCTTCCAAGATAATCACAAGTAAACTCACGTGTCTCTATATCTATTATTGTAGCATTGACACCAGAAATTTGTGTGACATATGTACAATAATTCATGCATTTATCACGGATTTTATTGTTCATTATAGTAACCTCATTATATAGTAGTTTTTAAAATTCACATAGTACAATATTGTACTTTTTTGTACTTATATGACATTTTTGCAAAATTGATAAATTTATATCAAATATGTACATTTATATATATATATTATCTAATAAAATAGTACCAAAAACAAGACTTTTTTTATTGATTTCCTAAAAAAAATTTAGTATTATAGTAAAAAGATGCCTTTTAAGTATACTAAAATAGTATATTTCAACAAGTGAGAGGGGAATATAGCAAATGTCATATGCAAATATTAACGCAAACGGACAATTAAAAACTGTACAATTTGATAAAAACACCAAAATTTCACATATTTTACGAAACTCAGGTTTATCTTTTGATATGCCTTGTGCTGGTGCTGGCACATGTGGAAAATGTCAAGTACAAGTTATTGGTAATTTATCTGAAATCACACCAGAAGAAGACTTTTTTTTAACAGATGAAGATAAAAAGGAAAATATTCGTCTTGCATGTTTTGCAAAAGCATGTGGAGATGTTGAAATTCATTTAGATAATACAGAGATTTCTGTTGTATCTTGGTCTAAAAGCATTGATATTCCATTATCATTTACAGGATATGGAATTGCTGTTGATATAGGAACTACTACAGTTGCACTTAGAGTTTATGACAGAAAAACTGGAAAAGTTTTATCTGAACAATTATCTAAAAATGTTCAGCAAACATATGGGGCTGATGTAATTTCTCGAATTGAATCATGTGAAAAATATGGTGTTGAACATTTATCAAAACTTATATGGGAACAACTTAATGAATTAGCTGATAAAGCACTTGAAGGATTAAATGTTGATGAAATATCAAATGTAGTTATTTGTGGCAACACAACTATGTTACATATTTTAGAAAATTTAAATCCAGCATCACTTGCCGTTGCACCATTTGATGTAGTTTCATTTTTTGGAGAAAACAGCAAATATACCTTAAAAGGTGCACCTGTATATCTTCCTCATTGTATCGGAGCATATATTGGAGCTGATATTGTATGTGCTGTGTTATCTTCTGGAATGCTTAATGATGAAAAAACTTCTCTTTTAATAGATATTGGAACAAATGGAGAAATGGCACTTCATAAAGATGGGAATGTTTACTGTGTATCAACAGCTGCAGGACCTGCTTTTGAAGGTGCTGGACTTTATATGGGCATGAATGCTTTGTCTGGTGCAATTAGCAAAGTTTGGCTTGAAGATGATGAAATTAAATTTGAAAGTTTAGGCGATGATATTCCATGTGGGATTTGTGGCTCTGGAATTATTGACCTTATGAATGTTCTTGTTCAAACTGAAATCATTGATGAAACTGGTGCATTTTGTGATGAACATGATAAATATGAAATATGTGAAATAAATGATAAACCTGCTTTTAAAGTTCCTAATACTGATGTTTATATTATTCAAGAGGATATTAGACAAATCCAACTTGCAAAATCTGCAATTTGTGCAGGTGTGCTTACACTTATGAATGAAGCTAAAGTAGATTTTAATGACATTGGTACCCTTTATATTGCTGGTGGCTTTGGACATCATTTAGATAAAACAAGTGCTGCAAATATAGGTTTATTCCCAAAAGAATTACTTGAAAAAGTTGAAGTTATTGGTAATGCTGCTTTAGGTGGTTCATCTATGATGTTATTATCTAAAGATTGTAATGATGAAATTGCAAAAGTTATTCCTCATTTTGATGAACTGCCACTTTCAAAAAGTGAATTTTTTATGGATGCTTATGTAGATAATATGTTTTTTTAATAAAATCAAAGAGACTATGACGAAATAATTTTGTCATAGTCTCTTTTTTATATTTTTATTTAAGTTATAACATTAAAAAGTTCAATAGTCCCCTCTTCTTCAAGAAGGTTTCCGAGCTTCGGAACAATTGTTTTAAAATGTTCAGTTTCAACATGAAAATCAATCGCATCTTGATTTTTCCAATATTCTACAAATTTGTGAATACGTCTATCTTCTTTACTTTGCATACAAGTATATAAAATACAGCCATCTTCTTCATTGGATTTTTTCGCTAGTTCTTCCACAAGCTGTTTATAACTTTCTAAATTTTCTTCTTTAACAATATTAGTTGCTATAATTGAAATCATTTAATTTCCCTCATTTACATTAAGATATTTTTTAGCAAGTTTTAACGTTAATTTTTCTGTTAAAATACTTACAATAATAATTGTAATTGTCCATGCAAATAAATCTGTTGTCATTATCAAAATTTTAGATTCATAAATATATGCCCCTATTGTATCCGTTGGCCTTGCTAAAATTTCTGTTGCAATTCCAGCTTTCCAGGCAAATCCAATTGCATTTTTACAAGCAGAGATAAAATATGGCAAAACTGATGGTATATAAATATATTTTATCTTTTTAAAATTCGATAATTTAAAAACAAATGCCATTTCAAGTAAATTGCTATCAGTATTTTTAATACCAGAATAAACAGCATGGAATATAATTGGTACAACCATTAAAAAGCAAATAAACATAGATAAATGTTCTGTATTTATAAATAAATTACATAAAATTATAAAACAAGCAACAGGTACAGCACGAATTATACTGATAAAAGGTGAAATAATCACATGTAATAATTGAAAAAAAGCACATAATATTGCAAGAATTATTGCAAGCAAAATACCTAATAACAAACCATTTAATATACTTAATAATGAATTAAAAATACTAATCCAAAAATCAGATGTAATTATAAGTTCAAATAATCTTATAAAAGTTTCGATTGGTGTTGGTAATAATAAAGTGTGATTTACATAATTTGCTACAATTTGCCAAATTATCAGCCAAAATGCAACTGCAAATATATTTTGTATTATTTTATTCTGTGATAGTATAGAAGAAATCTTCATTTGGTATAGCACCACCTATTGAATTCGGGTTTATTTCGAATAAAATTTCAAGGAATGGTGTAACAGAATTTTTTGCATCTTCATTTGTAATTAATACAATGTTACAACGTTCTAATGCAGAAGTTACGACAGCAGATGGCATAATATCAAATTTTTCTGATGCTGTCGCTGTTATTTCGACATTTTCATCAGATAGTTTAACTGAGTTATTAAGGTCATCCACAAAGTTTTCCACAGCCTGTGGATTATTCTCTGCAAAATCAGCATTAACAGCTATAACACCCATTGATAAAGGAACTTCTGTGATAGTTTCCCATTCTTCTTGAACATCTATAGCAATTTCTAAATTTTCATTTTGATTAAGTGCAGAAGTTACAAAAGGTTCTGGTAATAATGCAATTTCAACTTCGCCAGCTGCTACTAAAGCTGCAAGTTCTGCATGTTCTGTTTTATATTCTACAGTTACACTATCAGTTAAACCATTTTCTGCTAAAACATGTTCAATTACAAATTGTGGTGTAGCACCTTGTCCTGTTGCATAAATAGTTTTACCTGATAAATCAGAAATTTCTTCAATTTCGCCAGTGCTATCAACAATATATAAAACACCTAAAGAATTTACAGCTAAAAGTTTAATATTTCCTTCAGTTTTGTTATATAAAGTTGCAGCTAAATTTACAGGTACAGCTGCTGCTTCAAGTTCGCCTTGAATTAATTTTGTTGAAATTTCATCAGGAGCAGAAGCTAAAGTTACATTATATTCATTTAATGTTTCATCCATTTCATTAGATTCCATTAAATTTGCAGCTGAAAGCCCTGTTGGGCCTTTTAAAAATGCAATATCCATCATTTCCTTTGGTTGTTCTGTTTCATCTGCTGTATCATCAACAATCGGTGTATTAGTATCTTCCTCTTGTGGTTTTTCTTCTGAAGTACAACCAATAAGCGAAAATGTCATTATCCCACTTAATAATAAAGCCATAATTTTTTTCATTGTAATTTCTCCTTTTTATACTAATTAAGTAAACTTTAATTTAGTTAGTATTATACAACTATTGAAATATATTGTAAATAGATTTTTGAGAAAATAATTTTTATTACATTTAGTCTTTTGCAAGACAGAAGTTTTAAATATAAGTTCCTTATGTGCCTCCACCTTTGGGGGAGGTGTCACGGAGTGACGGAGGGGGAATCTACTTCTTTTTTAAATTGCTGTGCGACGGCTGATTTTTGTATAATAAAATTTACTTCTCTTTTCATTACTTGCGTAACGGCAAGTAACCAAGCGTTCTTCTTTTTGGCTTGTCAAAAAGAAACAAAAATCGCTTTTGATACGTGCCATCACATTATTAAATCGCTGCTAAAACGTACTCCTCCAGCTGTGAGCGAAACGCTACTACCGTACTCCGTACTGGATTGTACTTATTTTTATATTTCCTCGTGCAGAAAAAAGGATTGGCAAAACCTTCTTTAATTAAGGCTGTGCAATTTTTGTCATATTACATCTAACACAGAGTGTGGTAGTAAAGCAAAAAAGCTAAACTGTCACCACTGAGAAAATGAGTAATCTAGCCTTGCCGAACATCGTGGCAAAGAGGTTTTACCTTTATTTTTTGCCGATACAAAAGATGAAAGCGTTTGGTTACTTGGGGCTTGCCAAGTAATAAAAAGAAACTTAAAATAAATTGTTTAGGACATCCAGCCATCTTGGCAGAAATTCTATTGAAAAGAAAAAGATTATATTGGAATTAAAATCAGCCGTCTTGCATAAGACAAAAAGAAACAAAAATCAATATATTTTATTTTGCCAAAAATCTCTACTTACTTATTTTCTCTTCAATTATTTTTACCATTTCATATAAAATTCCATCATCAAATTTTCCTAAAACAATATCAGCATATTCTTTAACCGGCTGAGGACTTTCTATAGGACATCCTGAAAATCCAGCATGTTCCATAATTTGCATATCATTATAATTATCCCCTGTAAAAAATGTTTTTTCACGAGGAATATTTAAAATTTCGCATAATTTCAAAAATGTTTGCCCTTTATTAATATTTTTTGCTACAACTTCAATACTAAGACTTCCTGTAATTAAAAAATCAACATCATTAAAATTTAAAGATAATAATTTTTCATAAATTCTATGAGTATCTTCATTATTATAAGTAGAAAATTGAAGTTTTATAAACGGTGGTTTCATTTGATTCATATTTACTAAAGGAAATTTTTGATGGAAAATTGGACGAGAAGTTCCATCAACATCAATATTAAAATAACCTTCTGCTGTAACAGCCATAAGTGCAACATCAGGATTTTGATGACAAAATTCCATAGCAATATCAGGAAAATCTTTTGGAATTGTATTTTCTATTAAAAATTCTTTAGTTTCAAAATTATAAACACAAGATCCATTTGCTAAAATAGAATAAGAATTTACATTAATATTTTCTAAAACTTTTAAATTACCTAAAAATCTTGCAGTAGCAACAGCAAAATTACCACCATTCTCTGTAAAATATTTAATTGCTTCAAGATTTTTAGCTGGAATTACATCTTTTGTTGTAGAAAATGTATCATCTATATCAGAAAAAAGATAAATTCCTTCAAATTTTTTATTCATATATTTATTCAATCCAATCATTATTTTTTATTTATAGCTTATTTTACAGTTTAAATTGCTATTTGTAAATGAAAATATTTTATAATTTGACCAATATGTTATTAAATTCCATTTACGAATAAAAAAAACTATGCTATTATGATATTAAGTATACCTATATTTACATATTAACAAAGAAAGGGAGTACAATATGAAATCTCCAGCAGATGTTTTAGAGCTTACACTAAAATTGCTCTCAAATGAACTACCTCCAGTTACAGTTGATGCATGGTTTGATGATATGACAGTTGTTGACTTTAATGGTAGTAGCATAATCCTTCATACTCCTATTGATTTTAAGAAAAAAGTTATCGAAGAAAAATTTTTAGGTTATTTAAAAAGAATTTTAAAAGATATATTTTTCGATGATATTGAAGTTATAATAACTACAGGTCAAAAAGACGATGGTTTATTTTCAGCTGATGTAAAAAAAGATGAATATACATTTGAACAATTTATTGTAGGTTCATCAAATAAATTTGCACATGCTGCAGCTATAGCTGTATCTAAAAATCCAGCAGAAAAATTTAATCCATTATTTATTTATGGTCAATCAGGACTTGGAAAAACTCACTTACTTCATTCTATATCAACAGTAATCCGAAATAATAATCCATCTAGTAAAATTATTTATATCAAAGGTGAAGATTTTACAAATGAACTTGTATCATCAATTCAAGAAGGCTCTGTTCAAAATTTTAGAAATAAATTTAGAATGGCAGATTTACTTTTAGTCGATGATATTCAATTCGTAGCTGGTAAAGAGCGAACACAAGAAGAATTTTTCCATACATTTAATGCATTGCATGAAGCAAAAAAGCAAATTGTACTTACATCGGATAGACCACCAAAAGAAATTAATACATTAGAAGATAGATTAAAAACACGTTTCGAATGGGGACTTTTAGCTGATATTCAGCCACCAGATTATGAAACACGTTTAGCAATTATTCGTGCAAAATCAGATATACTTGAAATTGATATACCACCAGAAATTGTAGATTATATTGCAGAAACTATCACATCTAATGTACGTCAACTTGAAGGAACTGTTAAAAAAATGGTTGCACTTAATGAGCTTATGGGTCGTGAAATTGATATGTCGCTTGCACATGATGCAATTCAAGATATTTTCAAAGAAAATCCAGGCTTAAATCCAACACCAGAACTTATTATTCGTGAAGTTGCAAAATATTATTGTATCCCAGCAGATAAATTATCTTCAAATAATCGTTCAAAAGAAATGGTATTACCTCGTCAAATAGCTATTTATTTAGTCAGAAAGCTTACAGAATATTCTTCTCCTGAAATTGGAAAAGTATTTTCAAGAGATCATACAACGGTACTTCACTCAATTAATAAAATTGAAGAATATTTAAAATCAACCAGTGAAATGGATAATATTATTAAGACTTTGATTTCAAATATAAGAGGTCAATAAATATTAAAAAGTTATCCACAGGCCCCTCTTAATTGTTGATGAATATCTGTGGATAACTTTTCCTCATTTTATGTTATACACTTTACAACATAACTTATCAACAAGCGACACTGTACGACAAAACCCAGTAAAATCAAGGGTTTTCGACGGTTTTCCACAATTTCAACACTACTACTACTAATACTAACATAAAAACATATATATTTATAATATAATCACTCGTACTAAATTATATTTTTACACATATCCTGTGGATAAAAAAGAAAGGAATTTATACACATGAAATTTTCTTGTGAAAAGAATATTCTTGAACGTGCTGTAAATGTATCTTCAAGAGCCGTATCAACAAAAACTTCTATGCAAATTTTAGAAGGTTTACTTTTTGATTTAACAGATCAATTAACAATTACAGGTTATGATCTTAATATTGGAATTACAACAACAATAGATGTCGATGTATCTCAAATTGGCAAAATATTAATAAATGCTAAATTATTAAACGATATATTAAGAAAATTACCAGATGAACCAATTTATATTGAAACAGATGAAAATTTACTTGCTACTATCAAATGTGGTAAAGCAATTTTTAATTTAGCTTGTACACTTCCAGATGAATATCCAGAAATTCCACAAGTAATGTTGGATAATAAACTTGAAATTCCACAAAATACTTTAAAATCAATGATTTCAGGAACTATTTTTTCAGTTTCAGATAATGACATTAAACCAATTCATACAGGTTGTTTATTTGAATGTGAAGAAAATAATTTAACAGTTGTTGCTGTAGATGGATATAGATTATCTATTCGTCGTGAACAAATTGAAAATATAAATGCAAAATCAAAATTTGTTGTTCCTGCATTTGCACTTCGTGAAATTGAAAAGATTTTAGAAGATAGTGATAATACAATTAAAATTTATCCAGATAAAAAACATATTTTATTTGATGTAAATGGTGTAATTATTATCACACGTTTACTTGAAGGTGAATTTTTAGAATATAAAACAGCTATTCCAACAAAATCTGATCATTCTGTAATAATTAATAGAGAAGAAATGTTAAAATCGCTTGATAGAGTATCTTTAATTATTAGTGAACGTTTAAAAAATCCAGTTCGCATGAATTTTGATGGAGATATTATAAAATTATCTTGTATTACAGCAATTGGTAAATCTTATGATGAATGTAATATTGAAGGAAATATTGATAATTTAGAAATAGGATTTAATAATCGTTATATTTCTGAAGCTTTAAGAGCTTGTTCTGATGATAATATTCAAATGAATTTAGCCAGCGCATTAAATCCTGTGATTTTTGCACCAGTTGAAGGCAATAAATTTACTTATTTAGTATTACCAGTGAGGTTAAGAGAAAATGCAAATTGAAAAAATTAAAGTATATTCAGAATTTATAAAATTAGATAGTCTTTTAAAATTCGCAAATGTTTGTCTTTCTGGTGGAGAAGCTAAACAAGCTATTACAGATG
>CAYJKB010000048.1:0-5811 GCA_964370625.1 uncultured Oscillospiraceae bacterium
TCTAGCAATTTTTCATCACAAACTTTAATCATAAGATTTCGATTATCTTTATTATTGTCTGTAATTATTTCAATAATTTCAACATCATATTCCAATACATCTTCTCCACTTACATTCGATAAAATCGTAGCTTTACCTAATTGAACATCAAGGGGATTTGCAATTTGCATAGTTTCTTTATCTTGAAAATACATATCATCGCTCATGATACCAAAAATCCCAGAATCATCATTAGTTTCCACAGAACCTATGTCAATATTAGTTTTACAATCTCCATCTAATGCCCCAGGATTACCTTTACTCCCCTTAATTACTGATGAAATTTCAGCTGGCATAATACTCCCCTCTTTTATGGGTATAACAACACCACTATCTATATCTGTAATACCATGACCTAACGAGCCATATAATCCTGTTTTAGGTTCAATAAAAGTTATAGTACCAATCCCTGCCATACTATCTCTTACTGTTAAACCAATTTTATAATTCCCTTCAACAGAAAATACAGGTGTAATATTTAAACTTATTTGAGTTTCATCTCGAATAATATTTATTACACATGGATTATCTTTAATTGTTTGCAAAATTTCTTCTAATTCTTCATTTGTTGTAACTTCAATTTCATTTATAGACTTAATGATATCTCCAGAATAAATCCCTGCATCAAAAGCAGGTGTTCTTATTCCTTCACTTGTATTTACTTCATTTACTTTAGCTATAACTACTCCATCTGCTGTCATTTTTATTCCAGCTGCCTTACCTATTGGAATAAGTTCACTTATATTATTTACTTGATATGCATATGTGTTTGGTGCATAAAAAGTAGCTAATATTATAAATGATATAAATGCTGCTATTATTTTTTTGTTTTTTGTTACTTTTCGCTTTAAAATATTATCCTCTCCTTTCTTCTTTTTTATTGTATGTAAATTTAAAATATAAATCCTCTTAACTCTATGCTAAAAATGTAATTTTAAAACATTTAATCTTAATCTTGCATAAATTCCAATTTTTACATCTTAATAAAAATTTAATAAAATAATTTATCGAAAAACATTTTTTATTGTTAAGTTTTATGATATAATGTATATGTATAATTATATTTATATAATTTTTAAAAGTAAAACATAGTTTGGAGATTAATATGAGAAAGAATTTTAATAATAAAAGAATCCGCGAAGAAGAAAAAGATGATGATTTCGTTCCTGAAAATATTTTAGAAGGTAGAAATCCTGTATTAGAAGCATTAAGGGCTGAACGTACAATTGATAAATTATTAGTAGCTACAGATATTTCAAATCGATTAGGTGATATTGTTAGAATTGCTAAAAATCAAGGTATCGTTGTTACTGAATGTGATAGACGTAAACTTGATGCCGTAAGCACTACTGGTAATCATCAAGGTGTTATTGCTTATGTTTCTGCTAAAGAATATGTTAGTATTGAAGAAATTTTAAATACTGCAAAAGATAGAAATCAAAAACCTTTAATTGTTATTTGTGATGGAATAACTGATCCTCATAATCTTGGTGCTATTATCAGAAGTGCTGAAACTGCTGGTGCACATGGTATTATCATTCCTAAGCGTCGTGCTTCTGGGCTTACAGCTGTTGTATCTAAAGCTTCTGCTGGTGCAATTGAACATATGAATATTTGTAAAGTTACAAATATTGCAACTGCTATTGAAAAACTTAAAGAACTAGGTGTTTGGATTTTCTGTGCAGATGGTGAAGCTACTTCAAATCTTTATAAAGCTGATTTAAAAGATAGTTCAGCTATTGTAATTGGTTCTGAAGGCGAAGGAGTTAGCCGAATTGTTCGTGAAAAATGTGATTTTCTAGTTAGTATCCCTATGATGGGAAATGTTTCTAGCTTAAATGCATCAAATGCTTGTGCAGTGCTTTTATATGAAGCAGTGAGACAGAGAATGGAGGTAACTAATGGCTGATCATTTAATGGATACTGTTGATTTAAATGAAATCAGAAAGATATTAGAAGGTTCTGATAATTCAAATAATAATTCGCATTCATTAGACGAAATTTTGGCTGAAATGGGCACTCCATCTCCTAGTAAAAGTAGACGTGATCCTGATGAAATCATAAAAAATTCAATAGGTATTAGTATTTCAAAAGAGACTACATCTAATCATTCCTTAAAGCCAAGTGATGATGTTTCATATTCTATAAATAAACGTGAAACACCTACTTATAAAGATGATTTACCTTATTTGCCACCATCTAACCAGTCAAACACATTAAACAGAAATTATAATGATGGTTTTAACACAAATTTAAAATCAAAATCTACTCCAAATCAAATTAAAAAATCATCATTTAAAAAATATGATACAGCAAGACTTAATACAGGTAGACTTGATAATAAAGGTTCTTGGCGAGATGTAATTGGGGATAGTTCTAAATTATCTCCTGAAGCACCTGAGGAAAAATTATCAACTACGCATAAACTAAATCTTGTGCAAAACAAACCTGATGCAGAACAAATAATCGTAAAAGATCCAAAACTTAGTGAAAAAAGCTGTAAGCGACGTGTCAAGTCGCTTACAAAGCGTTCTATTTTAGTGTTATTAATTTGGATTTTAAGCTGTTATTTATCATTTGCATATGATTTTTCTCTCCCTCTGCCTAATATTATTTCTTTTCCTGAAAATACATCTTATTATATACTTTCAATCATTTCACTTCAAATTATTGCTATGCTCGTGGTTATTGATGTTGTTGGTATGTCTATTTATAATTTATTTCATCGAAAAGCAGGTTTTGAAGCTCTTGCTGTTGTTGCAGGCATTAGCACTATATTACATGGGATTTCAACTATTCTCTTTCCTGAAAATGGAATTTTCTTACCATTCAGTGCTGTCACAATAGGTGCACTATTCTTTTCTGTTATTTCTGTTAAACAAAAAATTTATGCTAAACAAAATACATATCAAGTTTGTGCAACCACCGAAACTCCTGTTGGAATCTTTGTTAAAGAGGAAGAAAGCATTATAGGTGTTAAAGAAAAAGTTGCTACTCGTGATGATTTTCTAAAAGAACTTACACGAAATGATGTATCTGTAATTGTTAGCCGTGTTTATGTGCCTTTAGCAATTTTACTTGCAATTGTGCTTGCTTTTTTAGCTACAATATTAACCGGTAACATAAAGCTTTATTTTTGGGTATTATCTGCAATTTTATGTGCATCTGCAACTTTTGGTATTATAACATCTTTTTCATATCCTTATTCATGGATTTGCAAATTGTTTGCAAATGAAGGAATTGCAATTAGTCCAACTCGTAATGTTTCTGTAATTTCTGACATTGAAACTGTTATTTTAACAGATGATGATATCTTCCCTAAAGATGCAGTGTCTATACAAAGCATGAAAATTTTTGGCAATTATTCATCTGAACAAATGTTAGCTTATGCTTTAGCATTACTTGATGAAGCGAATCTTTCTATTGCTCAAATTTTTCATGATTTATTAAAGGAAAAATATGGACGACCTGTTTATGCTACAAATGTAGCAAGTTATGAAGCTGGTGGACTTTCTGCTGATATTAACAACGATAATATTCTTTTAGGTACATCTGCTTTTGTTGTTCGTATGGGTATTCGTATGCCAGAAGAAATCAAATACAAAGATGCCTTATATCTTACGATTAATAGGGAAATTGTAGCTGTTTTTGCTATGAAGTATGATGTTTCTGCCAATATGTATAATGCTTTTAGCAGATTTACTGATTTGAAATTTTCTCCAATTTTAGCAGTGCGCAACTTTATGATAACTGTGCCAATGGTTGAAAAAATATTCGAATTAAAACGTGGACTTTGTCAATTCCCAAATTTAGATAAACGAATTAGACATAGTAGAAAAGGCGATTATGAACACGAATTACCTTGTGCGATTTTATCTCGTGATAATGTTTCTGCATTTTCTTTATGTATAAAAGTTATGTCAAGCTTTAAAATTATAACAAGACTTAATTTTATTGTTAGTATATTTGGAAGTTTAATCGGAATGCTGCTTATGGCATATCTTGCATATTCATTTGCACATTTAACACTTACTCCCTATAATTTATTATGTTATAATATCATTTGGAGTGCTCCTGTTTTTTTAATTTCTCAAAATCTTAAACAATAAATATTTATAATTTCAAACCCATGGGTGACTATAACTAATAGTTGCCCATTTTTGTATTTAATGTTAAATTTTTAGCTATATTTATTTGGGTTTTTAGTGTAATTATTTGACTTTTTCTATTTACTTTTATATATTAATGTTATATAATACTATGTGAAATCGAAAGCTTATGAGGAGGCTTTATGTTACTTACAGTAAATATTGGCAATATTAATATTGACCTTGCAGTTTTTGATGGCAATGAGCCGATTATGTTTTCTCAAATCGCCACTGACCAAAATAAAACATCTGATCAATATTGTGCAGAAATCAATAATATACTTAAGCTTTATGATGTTGCAAAACAGCATATTGATGGTGCAATTGTTTGTTCTGTTGTTCCAAAGTTATCTCATGTTCTTGAATTTGCACTTAAAACGCTATTTAATTGTAAAGTAATATTATTATCTTCCAAAGTTCGTACAGGAATTAATATTAAAACAGATAATCCACGATTAGTAGGTTCTGATTTAGTTTGCGGAGCTGTTTATGCTGTGCACAATAATTCTTATCCATGTATTATAGTTAATATTGAAACAGCGATTACTTTTACGCTGATTGATAAAGATGCTACACTTTGTGGATATGTCATTTTTCCAGGACCTGAAATTTCACTTGAAGCACTTAAAATTCGTGCTGCTCAACTTCCTTATATTGGAATTGAAACACCTGCTTCGCATGTTGCATGTAAAAATACTTCTGATGCATTAAAATCTGGTATTGTACATGGTACCGCCTCTTTAATTGATGGTATGGTTCAAAAACTTGCAAATGAAGTAGATGGTGATGTTAAGATTATTGCATCTGGCATGTATACTGATGTAATTATTCCTTTTTGTCAGAGCGAAATTCAAGTCGAAAAAAATCTATTGTCTTATGCGCTTAATATTATCTGGTTACGAAACACCTAAACCGATTTCTAAAATTTAAGCACTGTATCCGATATATCGGAACGGGAGCAGGAGGAATTTTTATGTCAAAAACAAGCAAAACACTTTCTATGGTGCAACTTGCACTTTTTTGTGCAATTATAGTTGTCCTATCTAGCACAGCACTGGGTTATATACCTTTAGGCGCTATTCGAGCAACAACAATTCATATCCCTGTTATCATCGGTGGAATTGTATTGGGACCTCGAGCTGGTGCATTTTTAGGTGGAGTATTTGGGCTAACAAGCTTTATCAATAATACTATTAATCCTGTGATTACATCTTTTGTTTTTACACCTTTTTATGATTTAGGCGATTTTAACGGTGGATTTATGAGTATCGTTATTTGTTTTGTTCCTAGAATTTTAATTGGTATCACTGCAGCTTATGCTTATCGTGGCCTTATAAAGCTAAAAGCACCTACATGTCTTTCAGCAGCAATAGCTGGATTTATTGGCTCAATAACTAATACTGTTTTGGTTATGAGTGGTATTTATTTCTTCTTTGGGGAAAGCTATGCTTTAGCTCGTGAAATGCCTATAACTGAGCTTTTAGGACTTATTTTAAGTGTTATAACTGTAAATGGTGTAATTGAAGCTATCGTCGCTACAATAATTGCAACCTCTGTAGCTTTACCTTTATTAAAAATCACAAAAAACAAATTAGTTAATTCAGTAAGTTAATATACAAAAGGG
>CAYJKB010000048.1:5911-8166 GCA_964370625.1 uncultured Oscillospiraceae bacterium
ATTAAAAATCACAAAAAACAAATTAGTTAATTCAGTAAGTTAATATACAAAAGGGGTGTGTCGTAATTAGGCACACCCCTTAAAATAAATCAGGATTTGTTTTAACTTTTCCTTTAGCAAAATAAGGCTGTGACGAAAATTATCATTTCGTCACAGCCTTATTTTTATATTTTACAAATTGCGTTTTATAATAGCCTTGTTTTTAAACATACATTCATCAAGGTGATGAAGATAATCCATTATATTAGGATAAGTATTTTTATCATAATGTGCATATCCAATTGCAACACCTGACATATTTCCATTATCAAAGGTTTTGAATGTTTCTTGAATTATAGGCAATCGTTTTTCCAATATATCTAATGGAATATTATATAGGATTGCAGAAAATTCATCGCCACCTACACGATAACAATTTCCATATTCACCTATATATTTTTGTGCTACTTCTGCAAACCAAATTAAATAATTATCTCCTGTTTGATGTCCCATATTATCATTAAAATATTTTAAATTATTCAAATCAAATGTAATTATTATTTTGGTTAAATCTTCACTTTCCTTAAATGCTTTTAAATCTCTTTCGAATGCATGTCTATTTTGTAATGAAGTTAGTATATCTGTATATGCTATTTCACTTAAATATTTTGTATGCAAATTTTCAGCCCACACCTTTCTTAGTTTAAGCAAGGTCGCTATTATGCAAGCCATTAGATATAACAACATGCCTGTTTGAAGGCTTACACCTACTGAATTCATATTATTACCAAAATAGAAAACAGCTAACTCTGCTAAAGCTGCTAAAATTAAAAATGAAATCTGTAATAAAATTATTTTTGCATCATTATTCTTTTTCTTAAAAGCTTCGAATAGTATCGAAGAAATAAAATATAGCAAAGTGGCAACCATAAGCATATGTACTATCCACAATGTATTATAATAATATATTACTCCTGTTAAATGAAGCACAGCTGATACAATAAAATTCACAATAAATGCAAGGCAAAAATACATTGATATTGACTTATGAGATGGTGTATACATATTATCTACATAAAAAATAAAAGGTATAAACAATAATTGTATCGACCAATATGGAAGATTTCCTATAATAAATGTATTTCCTATAAAAAATTGCAACAAATTGGATTCACTAATTAACCAAATAGCTATATTAATTGATAATAAACCTAAATATAATATTAAATCCCCCTCTTTTAGGCCTCTAGACATAAATAGACTAGTTACCAAAAGAGTAAGCCCGATTATTAGTATAATTGATGATATTAACAGTTTCAAAACATTTTTATATACCAAAAACGATGATGCATCACTTTTTTCTGCTAAGTATATATCTGTTATACCCATTGAAGTTTTGTCATCACTAGGAATAACATCTATGCTTATATTATTATCTAAACTAGTTGGCAACTCTATAAAATGCCAAATTCCTCCATGTGGTATGTCAAAAATTGTGCTATTTTTCTGCCCAAATTCATAAATAACCTCAGAATTTACACTTACACTAAAAGCTTGATGCATACTTTCAAAAATTATAACTGGGTTTTTATACTGGTCTGTGGATATATTACTTGTCAGTCTATAAGGTTCAAAATTTGTATCTTGAGGATTAAAATCCATTATATCAATTTGTGTGTTTAATCCATTACTTTCTAATTTCCATTTACTAAGATTTGTCATGCCTGTTTCATCATAAGTAAATAGCATGTTTTGTTCATTATTTAAAAAAGATGAGGCGATATTCAAAGCGATTAAAACTAAAATGCAAGAAATAAAAAAGTTGAATAACTTTCTATTCATATTTTCACCATCCGTTATATAAATAATTCATAGATTATTTATATTCTTATTTTAAGTGTGAGTCAAAGGCGACCCACATGCCAAATTGTTATTATCTCGTGTATTATTTCTGGGGTATATTAAACAAAAAACTCAGTTGCTCCTAAAAAAAGAACACTAGCCACAATTTTACGTTTCATATTTATTACCTTACTTATTATAATATACATCATTTTCAAAGTGAACATAAAATTACTATATTTATACTGTATAACAATTAGGAAGTAAAAGTCAATAGAATTACTGCATTTTATTTCATCAAAATAATTAGGTCGCAAAATAATAAGTTAATAAACTATAAGATTTTACTACCAAACACCTTTCAAATATCTCTCTGTTACACTGAAATATTATACTAATTATCTATATAAAAATTAGTTATTTTCTGAGTTGAC
>CAYJKB010000048.1:8266-13968 GCA_964370625.1 uncultured Oscillospiraceae bacterium
CACTGAAATATTATACTAATTATCTATATAAAAATTAGTTATTTTCTGAGTTGACTATAATATAAAAGTATGTTAATCTATATGACAGCGTAATCATATTCATAATTATATCTAAGGAGGAATATTTAGTGGATACACCTAGTTCAATTTTAAAAGTAGCTAAAAAGCTATTTCTGGAAAAAGGTTATACAAATACAACTATGCGAGAAATTGCATGTCAAGCAAATATAAACCTTGGGCTTATTCCTTATCATTTTAAAACAAAAGAAAATATTGCTAAACTTATTTATGATACAATGCTAATTGAATATACTGAAGAAATAAATCATGATATCAAATTTATAGAAAATCCAATATCTAAACTTGCCTATGTATATATATATGTTATGGAAAAAATATTAGAAACAGATGGGTTTCTAACTTTTTATCTAGGTTTACTTCAAGAAAATATGATAGCTACAGATTCACAAATTTGGTCACGAAATCTTGTGCGTGAAATATGTAGTTTTTATAATGATGATATTAGTGAAAATCATGTTTTACACATTTGTTTGATTTCAAAAGGTGTTGAAAAGGCGTTAATACAAGAAAAACATAAGGGTACAATTAACACAAGCTATCTTGAAATAAATAAATTAATTGTAAGCACTATGCTTTCTCAAATGAATATTGATAAAGCTGAAATTGAAAAACATATAAATAATTGCATTGATAAAATGAAAAATGCAAATTTAATAAAACTGACATTAATTTAATTAATTATATAAAAACTACTGTTTTGATGAACAAAATAGTGGTTTTTTCTTTTTTTTCCTCAAATTATGTTATTATATCCAATTTATTAATGCTTTTTTTATCTAATATACAAATATGTAAATACTTGACAATCCTTTCTTATACACGTATAATAAATGTTATACATGTATAACAAATCATGAAAAGGGGTTATTTTTATGGAAAAAGCTAATAAAGGATTAGGACAAAGGACCTGGATTATTCTCTTATTAACAGCAGGGCTAAATATTTGGAATATAGTATATTTACCTTCATATTTCTATGTACCATTTCAAACAGCTTTTGGACTTACGAATGAACAACAAGGATTTTTATTATCAATGTATGGAATTATGGCAGTTGTAGGATACTTTTTCGGCGGAATGGTAGCTGATAAGTTTAATCCAAAACTTCTTATGTCTAGCTCAAGTATTTTAACAGCCGTATTAGGTTTATACCTATCTACTAACCCAGGTTACACAATGATGACCGTAATATATTTTGTATTTGGTATTACAGCAGTATTATTATATTGGTCTGCATTTGTAAAAAGTTTACGTTTGATGGGTACAAACAGCGAACAAGGTATTATTTTTGGATTGTTTGAAAGCTTTTATGGTTTAGTTTCTCTTGTTTTATCTTATGTAGTATTACTTTCATTATCAAGTTATATTGAACAAGGTGGTAATTTTGCTTATGTAATTTACTGCTATAGTGGATTTAGTATTTTAATGGGTATTTTAATTTTACTTTTCTATAAACCTGAAAAATATAATGTTTATAAAGATGATAGCCAAATTGATACTAATAAATTTGATATTAAAATGCTTCCTAAAGCACTTAAAATGCCAATAACATGGATTAATACTATTATAGTATTTTGTATGTTTGTAATCATTTCAGGTGCATTATATATTAACCCGTTTGTAAATGAAGTGTATCTTGTGCCAGTTACTTGGGCAACAGCACTTGGTATCACTATTAAATATGGTTTTAGAATGTTCTGTTCACCTATAGGTGGAAAAATGGTTGATAAAGCCGGCAAATCTCCTATGGTGCTTGTAAAAACTTCAGCATTAATCATCATAGCTTCCATTGCACTTTTAGTTGTACCAAAGGATTCTGATCTTATGGTAGTAGGATTGCTTGTAGCATTTTTCTTCTGTGTAGCATTTAATCTTCCTCGTGCATGTATGTATGTACCTGTAGCAGAAGCAAAAGTTCCACCTGAAATGTTAGGTACAGTAGTTGGTATTGTGTCTGCAATTGGATATAGTTCTGATATTTATATCTGGACATTATTTGGCAAAATTTTAGATACTTCAACAGATGCTCAACGATATAATTATATATTTATGATTTATATTTTAGCAGCAGTAGTTCTATTAGTTACTGGTCTATACTATGATAAATATCTTAAAAAATTAGAAGCTAAAGAGGAGGAAAAAGCATGTTAATTATTAAAAATGCAAGATTAATCAGTTATTTAACTGAAGGCTTTGATGAAGAATTTGCAGATGTTATAATAAAAGATAATCTTATTGAAAAAATTCTACCTTGTGGCAGCGAAATTGATGTTAAGGATGCTACAGTTATTGATGCGAAACAAAAAACATTAATGCCAGGATTATGGGATTTACATGCACATTTATATCTGCAAGCTCAAACTTGTAACACTGATACAATAATGAGAGATTTAGGTCAAGAATTATTTGGTTGTTACAGATTTGCTAAGGAATATGTGAAACAAGGTTATACAACAATTCGAGATTGTGGTGCTACTCGTGATACTGCTATTTTTGTTAGAAATGCGATAAATGACGGTGACCTTAAAGGACCTCGTGTACTAGCATCAGGTATTATAATGACACCTACTACATTAGGCAACAATACATTTCCACTATTATACGCAGAAATCGATTCACCAGATGAACTTCGCAAAGTTGCAAGACAAGAACTTGCAAAAGGTGCAGATTTCTTAAAATATATGGGTACTGGTGCTATGACAAACAAAGGTGGTGTACCTGGAAAAAGAATTACAACAGTTGATGAATTAAGAGCATTACAAGAAGTAGCAGAACTTGATGATACTTATGTAGCTGTTCATTGTCATGGTTCAGAAGCTATTGAAAGATGTATAGAAGTGGGTATTAGAACTATTGAACATGGCTCACTTATTAGTGATAATGCCATTAATATGTTGATTAAAAATGAAACTTCTTATGTTATTCCAACATTATCTTTATGGGCATTAATGATTTCTGAAAATGCTGAAGGTTTAGTTTCAAACGCTGCTGGCAAAAAAGACCATTTAGTACATCAAGCATTTGAAAGATGGAACGTACTTAATAAATCAGGACTAAAAGTGGGTTGGGGTACAGATATTACTATGCCTGAATTTGTTTCACGACCTGGTCTTGAGTTTACTACAAGATATGAATTTTCTGATATGAAAAATAAGGACATGTTACTTCAAGCAACTAAAAACAGTGCAGAAATTGCTGGTTTTGGCGAAACATTAGGCACTGTTAAAGAAGGAAAAATCGCTGACCTTATCTTAACAGATGGAAATCCTGACCAAGATATCTATGTAATGACCAAGCCTATGATAAATGTCATTCGTGATGGTGAAATATTGGTTTAATATGAATATTTAGATGCAAAAAGGTCAATGGCGACAAAATAGCTTTTGACCTTTTTGTGTCTATTTTTCTATATTTATCTAGTAAATAAAAAATCAAGATTATCTTTTTAAGGAATACAAAAATATATATAAGTGAGGTTTTATATGAATTATTTAGATATAATAATGTTGATACTCTTCCTCGGAATTACTGCATACATTGGATTTGCAAGTAGTAAAAAAGTTGAAAGCACTTCAGAATTTATTTTAGCTGGTAGAAAACTTACTAAGTTACAAGCAACATTTAGTCTTGCTGCATCTGATATGGGTGGAAGCAGTATTGTAGGTGCTTGTGCATTTGTTTATGCAGTTGGAATTGCAGGCGCATGGTGGAATATATCTGCTGCACCAGCATTTTTGCTTTTAGGTTTTCTAGTTACTAAAAAATTAAGAGAAATGGAACTTACTACAGTTCCTGAATTCATTGGAAATCGATATTCAAAACGACTAGGAACATTCAGTGCATTATTGCATTTTATCGGGATAGTAACAATGGTGTCAAGCCAATTTATAGTAGCTTCTGCTACTATTCATGCAATCACCGGTGTATCTCAAACAGTTGCTCTTGTAATTTCACTAGTTTTTGTATTAGCTTATACTGTTGGTGGTGGACTTATTGCAGTAGTTAATACCGATGTATTTCAATTTTTTGTATTAATTATTTCAATAGTAATTATGATACCATTAGCATTATCTTCAGCAGGTGGAATAAGTGGTATAGTAGAAACTGTACCTGAAAGTTTTACATCACTCGGTGCATTAGGATTTTGGGAACCCTTATCTTATGCTTTAATGGCTCTATTTACTTATGGAACAAATCAAGCATACGTACAACGAGCATTTGCAGCAAAAGACCCTCAAACTGCATCCTTTGCATTTAATACTACTGGAATTATCTATATATTTTATGGTTTTGCTGTTGGACTTTTAGGCTTATGCATGGTGGTTTTATTACCTAATCTTGCTGATCCCAATTTAGGTTTTGCACAATTAATTATGACAGTATTGCCACATGGATTAGTTGGAATAGCATTAAGTGGATTATTTGCAGCCACCATGTCCACAGCTGACTCACTTCTTCTAAGTGCAAGTTCAATGTTTGTGAATGATATATACTTACCATTAAAGAAAAATGTATCAGATGATACTGTGCTTAAAGTATCCAGATTTACTATACTAGGTGTTGCTGTTGCAAGTATGATTCTTTCTACCTTCTTTGAAAGCATTGTATCTGCAGTATATATCGCATGTCTATTATATTCAGCTGTTGTATTTTTCCCATTTATTTTAGGGATATTCAATAAAAAAATCACTACACTTGCAGCAGAATGTGCCGTGGTTTCAGCATTTATAGTTGGTGTGATTTCTGAATTTTATTTATCCGGTAGATTTGAAGGCTTTTTAGGTTTACCATCAAATATTCTATGTTCTCTTACAGCATTAATAGTATTGTTTGTAATCAGTGCTTTTAGTAAAGATAAACAATTAAATTAATTAAGTATTAGTGCTAATTTCAGGTTTACATCTTATTTAATTATTTTTACAACGTAAAAAGAGTTAGTTTTTTTAAAAACTAACTCTTTTTTTATTATTCTTCTGTTGAAATTTTAACCATTTCCATATAACGCATTATCATTGTAGCAACTTCTACACGAGTTGCATTTCCAGTTGGAGCTAATGTTGTTTCAGTTCTTCCGTTAAGAATACCATTATCTACAGCCCAAATCATTGCATCTTTTGCCCATTCTGAAACTGTGTCTGAATCTTCAAATGCAAGTTCAGTAGTTTCATTTACAGGACTGCCATAATATCTGTATAACATAGCTGCGAATTGTTCACGTGTTACTAAATCATAAGGAGCAAATTCAGTTTCTGTGTAACCAAGAACTACACCTTCATTTGAACCCCAACGAATTGCTTCTGTATACCATTTGTCTGATGCAACATCTTCAAATAGCATTGTAGTATCTTCTACAACTGGTGAACCTTCTAAACGCCAAATGATTGTAGCCATCATAGCTCTAGTTGTGCTATCTTCTGGTGAGAATGTAATGTCAGTTGTTCCGTTCATGATTCCTCTACGTGCAACATATTCTACAGCACTATAGAACCAATCACTATTTTCTACATCAATAAATGGATTTACCCAAGGAGCAAGGTCTGATAAAGGAGTTTCAACATCTTCGATTTCTATTTCTTCATCATCAGATCCACCACCTGATGAACCGCCACCTGATGAACCACC
>CAYJKB010000048.1:14068-15294 GCA_964370625.1 uncultured Oscillospiraceae bacterium
TCGTTGTCGTCTTCTACTTCTGTAATCTCAAGATTAATTGTTGCTGTTGCAATTTTATAATCTACATCGAAAACATCAAGATTTAGTGTAATAACAATAGTTTCTGTACCAACATTTGAAATTCCAGCGTTACCAACAATATCAAAATTGATATATTCTAGGTTTAGTGCTTCAATTTCAGCTGCAATTTGTTCTAAAGTTAAAGTTTTGTCTACACCTGCAAGAAGTTTTTCAACTTTTTCAACTTCTCCAGCAAGTTTATCAATTTCACCATTTAGTGCAGTTTGAGCAGCCTCAAGACCTACTTGAGTACCTGTGATTAATTGTTCAACTGTTTTTTCAACACTTGATTCAAAAACATCCATGTCTACACCTAATACTTTTAATAATTTTGAAATATTATTGTAATCTGTTTTAAGTTCAGTTGGTAATTTGCTTACTAGTACATCAACAATACCTTCAATATCAGCGTCTGTAAGTGCAGTAATTTCTGTGTTAGTTACATCAAGTTTTGCAGCTGCAAGAACAGCTAAAAGTTCTTCAACAATAGTTGTTTGTTCAAGTGTAAACGCTTTTTCATCGTATTCTTTTGTGTAAGAAACATTTGCAATTTCTACAGCGTTAATACCTTTAAGTAGCTCTACAAATTCAGCTTCACCATATGCTTTAAGTGCTATTGTTAAGTCGATTAATTTGCTAATTTCTCCTTTAAGATCAGCCATTGCTTTTTCTTTTAGTTGTTCTAAATAAGGAGTAAGTGCTTTTTCTAAAGTCTCTAATAGCTCTTTCATTGCTTCATTTGCATAGTCTTTAAGAAGTTGTTCTACTTTTTCAAGTGAAGTTCCTTCAAATTTATCAATGATTGGAGTTAATACATCAATAATTTCTTTGATTTTTTCGTCAATTGCTTTTTCAAGAGCTTCGATATCAGCATAAGCATCTGCTAGTTCTTTTAAAAGTTCATTGTATTCTTCAGTAGTTAGACTTTCGATTTTTTCAAGTTTTTCTTTAATATCACTTACTTTTTTCTCTAGTTTTTCTTTTTCACTTTTAATGAAGTCATAACCTTCTTTTAAGTAATCTGCGATATCTGTATAAGCACCAACAGTAACTTCACTCATAGATTTAATTGTTACATCATAGTTTGTGCTAAGTGTAGTTGTTTTATCTGCATTTAAAATATCTGCTTTAAGTTCAGCTTTAACTGCATCAGTCATTAATAAGTG
>CAYJKB010000049.1:0-14808 GCA_964370625.1 uncultured Oscillospiraceae bacterium
TCGTCAGCAGGCTCTTCTTCAGGAATAAATTCTTGTGAAGCACCAGTTTCTTCATCTTGCTCTTCAAGTTCTTCTTGAACTTGATTTTCGATATCTTGTTGTTGAAGTTGTTCAGCTTCTTCTTTTTCTTCAACAACTTGTTGAAGTTGTTCAGGAACGATGTTTAAGTTTTGTTCAACAACTTCTTCAAGATTATCTTCTTCAATAATTGCTTTGGCTTCAAAAGCAGTTAAATCTTGCGCCACATCAAGTGTATCAATTTGAGTTATAGTTTGTCCGTCAGATTCATCAGCTGTAACTGTGATTTTTTCATTTGGAAGAACTGTGAAAACTTCTTTGATAGGTTCTTCTCCAACTTGCTTAATGTTATCTGTTGCGGTTACTTGAACTTTACCTGAATATAAATTAAGGCTAGTGCTAATTTGGTCTGTTTGGATTGTGCCAGCAGTACCACGGATACCTGTAACCATAGTTGATGTTCTAACATTCATAGTTTCATCAGCTTCAAGAGGTGCTTTGACATTGAAGAATAATTGACCAGAAGATAATAACAAATCAAGCTTTTTGTCATTTTTCTTGATGGTGCAAGTAGTAAGCCCATCAAGTTTAATTACCTTGCTGTCATCTAAAGTTATATAAGCATAGCTAGAAGCAGCAGTTGATATTGTGTATCCGTTGAGTAAACGCATATCATCTCTTGCTGTTATAACCCTTCCAGTTTGGTTTTTAATCGTAACAGTGCCTTCTATTTGTTCCAGTCGGATAGTGGTTCCTGTTGCAGAAGTTTCTGCAGCAAGAGCTACAAAGTTAAAAGACATAAGAGCGAAAACTAATAGAAGCGAAAGTAGTTTTTTCATGATGTTCCTCCGTTTTTTTTATATTTTAAACTTATTTAAATTTGTTTTATACACAGAATACTACAAATTTCTTTACTCAAATATTATATAATGGATTGTAAGAAAAAACAATAAGTTTGAAAAAAATACTAATGATTTTTACTTCACAAATTCGTAAGCTAAAGAATTAGAATATTAATTCGTTACATTGTATAAATTTTCTTTTGGTAAGCTCTGTACTTTATGTACAAATAGTAAAAAATGGTTTATATACATTATTAATTAATACAAATAGCGTCAAGCCTATTGCAAAAAAAGATAGAATATGCTAGAATGAACTCATTAACTATCTAGTATTTTCCATATATGCAAAACTATGTAATTTTGTATACAACACAAGGATTTTGCATAAAAATCTCAGTATTTGAGTACGATTTTATTTTCCGAATTTTTATTAACAAATAGAGCTTTAACTTGGCTGTATCAATTTATCGAAAAATGGTAAATTGCTTTTATAGATAGACATTTCCGAAAATCATATGGATTTAATATTTATACATGTGATTTTAGGATGTTCTCAGCAAATTCGAAAGCAAAAGCAACTACGCAATATTTTTAGAGGTGAAAAAATGAGAAAAACAGTAAAATTAGATGAACAAGCAATAAATACATATTGGCAAGGGAATAGTTTTAATTCATATGATTTTTTAGGAGCGCATTTACATAAGCAAAACAAAGTAGATGGTGTAAAGTTTGCAGTTTGGGTGCCTGACGTAAAAAGCGTGCAAGTAGTGGGTGACTTTAACGACTGGAATGGCGAAAACACATATATGAATGAAATTATGCCAGGTATCTGGGAATTATTTATACCAGAAGTTAAAAACTTAGATACATACAAATATTTAATTACAACTCATAATGGAGAACAATTATACAAGGCAGATCCATATGCTTTTTATTCAGAGCAAAGACCTAAATCTGCATCAAAAGTATATTCGCTAGATAACTACAAATGGAGCGACAGCACATGGTTTCGTAAACGTCGCATGACAAACCATTTTAAAAAACCACTTAATATATACGAAGTTCATTTAGGTTCTTGGAAACAACACAAAGAAGGTGGACCAGAACTTGAAACACCAAATGATTATTTTTTAAGCTATAATGAGCTTACAGAAACACTAATCCCATATGTTAAAGAAATGGGTTATACACATGTTGAACTTATGCCTATTATGGAACATCCTTTTGATGGTTCATGGGGATATCAGCTTACAGGATATTTTGCATTAACTTCACGTTATGGCACACCTGAAGATTTTATGAGATTTGTTGACACTTGTCACAATGAAGGTATCGGTGTAATTTTAGACTGGGTTCCTGGGCATTTTTGTCCTGATGCTCATGGACTTTCTAATTTCAATGGAACAATGCTTTATGAGCGTTCGCATCATGCTGAATGGGGTACTTATAAATTTAATTTCGGAAGAAATGAAATTCGTAGCTTCTTATTTAGTTCAGCAACTTTTTGGCTTGACAAATACCACATCGATGGTATTCGAATAGACGGCGTAACAAGTATGGTATATTTAAATTATGGGCTTACAAATCCAGCTGATTTTGAATATAATCACGAAGGCGGTGACAAAGATTTACATGCGATTTCATTCCTAGCACAACTTAATGAAAATTTAGCAACAATGTATCCTGGCACTTTCTCAGTAGCAGAAGAAAGCACAGCACTTCCACTCGTTACATATCCACCGAATGAAGGTGGTTTAGGTTTCCATTATAAATGGGATATGGGTTGGATGAATGACACATTAGAATATATGTCATTTGACTTCCCGTTTAGACCATACCACCACAACTTGCTTACATTCTCCACAATGTATGCATATAATGAAAACTTTGTTTGTGCATTATCTCATGATGAGGTAGTTCATGGTAAAAAATCGCTAATGGGTCGTATGCCTGGCGATTATTGGAGACAATTTGCGAATATGCGTCTGCTTCACTTATATCAAATGACACACACAGGGGCAAAACTTACTTTCATGGGAAATGAAATTGCAACATATCTTGAATGGAGATATTATCAAGGGATTGAATGGTTTATGTTAGAGCATGAAAAACATAAACAATATCATGAAAGTGTAAAACATTTAAACAATCTATATTTAGAGCTTTCTGCGCTGTGGACACAAAACTATTCACATGAAGGCTTTGAATGGATTGAAGCAGACAACAATCATCAAGGTATCTTGATTTACAAAAGACAAGGAGAAAAACCTGATGATACATTAATTGTTGTGCTGAATTTCCATCCAGAAACATACGATAACTATAGAATAGGCGTTCCAAAAAATTGTAAATATACAGAAGTTTACAATAGTGACGAAGAAAAATTTGGTGGAAGTGGAAAACTTAATACACAGCCAATTATTGCACAGGATATTCCTATGCATGGAAGGGAATATTCTATTAATGTGACGATACCACCACTTGGTGGATTTATCCTAAAACCTGTTAAAGAAAGTGCACGACGTAAAAAGACGAATTCTTAACACTATACTTAGGAGGAAAGTTAATGTTTAACAACAAAGAGGCTTTTATTGAAGCTTATCGTAATCAATTTGCATTATCACTAGGTAAACCATTTGAAGATGCGGGAGTGTTTGATAGATATTCAGTTCTTGTAAGATTACTTTCAAACGAAATCACAAAGGTTAAAACAGAAAGCAATAAACGTTCTAATGATGAAAATGAAAAAGCAGTTTATTATTTCTCAATGGAATTCTTAATAGGTAGATTACTTAATAACTATTTGATAAACCTAGGGATTCAAGATATAGTTTGTCAAGGTTTAGCTGAAATGGGTCAAGACCCAGATAAACTTTTTGAATGTGAAAAAGACCCAGGGTTAGGAAATGGTGGTTTAGGTCGCCTTGCAGCTTGTTTCTTAGATTCTATGGCATCTTTAGGAATGAATGGGCATGGTAATGGTTTGCGTTATCACTTTGGATTATTCCAACAAAAAATCATAGATGGAAGACAAATTGAAATTCCTGATACTTGGGCAGCTAATTCTTATCCTTGGGAAAGAAGAAAGCCAGAGAGTTCTGTCGTTGTAAAATTCGGTGGTACTGTAGAATGGCATCATATTGGTGGAACTTGGGTTTATGAACACGTAACAGATGATGTTGTACGTGCTGTTCCTTATGATGTGCCTGTAGTGGGTTATGACAATGAAACTGTAAACAATCTTCGTTTATGGCGTGCAGAGCCAGTTGATGAACATTTTGACCTTGAAGCATTTACACGTGGAGAATATAGCCACGCAATGCGCCATAGAAATAATTGTGATGCAATTACAACAATTTTATATCCGAATGATAGCACAGAAGCGGGAAGAACACTTCGTCTTAAACAAGAATATCTGCTTGTTGCAGCAGGATTGGGTTCTATCCTTCGTGATTATAAAAAACGTTATGGTGCTGAATGGAATAAATTACCTGAAAGAATATCTGTTCATATCAATGATACTCATCCAGCTATGTGTGTTCCAGAACTAATGCGTGTATTAATAGATGAAGAAGGTCTTAAATGGGAAAATGCTTGGGAAATTACAACCAAAACAATTTCCTACACAAACCATACGATATTACCAGAAGCAATGGAAAAATGGTCTATCGACCTATTCCGTGGTATCCTTCCTCGTATCTATATGATAATTGAAGAAATTGATAGACGTTATCAAGAAAACTTTGATCGCACATCTGATAAGTGGATTGAAAGATTAAAAGCTACATCAATATTATGGGATGGTCAAGTGCGAATGGCTAACCTTTCTGTAATTGGTAGTTATTCTGTAAATGGTGTAGCAGCACTGCATACAGATATTTTAAAAGATACAGTGCTTAAAGATTTTTATGCTTTAACACCTGATAAGTTTAATAATAAGACAAATGGTGTAAGCCACAGAAGATTCTTAATTGAGGCAAACCCAAAACTTGCAAATCTGATAACTGAAGCAATAGGTGATAGCTGGATTTACAATCCTATGAAACTTGAAGGTTTGCTTGATTTTACAAAAGATAAAGAGTTTTTAGACAAACTTATGGATGTTAAGCAAGAAAATAAAGTTAAGCTTGCAAATTATATTGAAAAAACTCAAGGAATTAGAATTAACCCTAATTCAGTATTTGATATTCAAGTTAAAAGAATACATGCTTATAAGCGCCAACTTCTAAATATCTTTAAAGTTATGGCACTTTATAACGACCTTAAAGCAAATCCAACAAAGCAAATTGTTCCTCATACATTTATGTTTGCTGGAAAAGCTGCACAAAGCTATACATTTGCAAAAGATGTAATTAGGCTTATTAATGCAGTTGCAAAAGTTGTAAATAATGATATTAAAATTGGCAATAAAATTAAAGTTGTATTTGCTGAAAACTTCAATGTATCTCTTGCACAAAAAATTTATCCAGCAACAGATATTAGTGAACAAATTTCGACTGCTGGTTTTGAAGCGTCAGGTACTGGTAACATGAAATTTATGTTTAATGGTGCAATAACGCTTGGAACATTAGATGGAGCGAATGTAGAAATTCGTGATATTGCAGGTGATGAAAATGTTTGTATTTTCGGATTGTCTGATGAAGAAGTAGTTGATTTAAGATTATCTTCAACATATTTTGCAGTTGGTGAATGCCAATCAAATCCAACACTTAAACAAATTACAAATCAATTAATCGATGGATTTTTTGGGGCATCAAATGAATTCCGTGGAATATATGACACAATTTTCCATAGTAATGATGAATATTTCGTTCTTCGTGATTTTGATGAATATATGAAGGCTTGGTATTCACTTAGTAATCTATATAAAGACAAATATGCATGGGCAGAAAAATCTCTAATTAATATAGCAAAAGCGGGTTACTTTACAAGTGACAGAACAATAGCGCAATATGCTGATGAAATTTGGAATGTAGGTTATGATACTCCGAAAAAATAAGGTGTAAGTAATTTAAAGGCTTGTTTCTAAGTTAAATTAAAAGATGCTATAGGTGAATTTTATTTACCTATAGTGTCTTGTCTAATAGATGTTAATAATACAGTTTCTCAGAAAAACAAAATACGCTGTTTTTGAAACCAACTTTTATGACAGGGTTTAACTTAGTACAATATAAATATGTGACTGGGAGGTCTCTCTATGATGAGAAAAGAATGCGTCGCTATGCTTCTTGCAGGCGGGCAAGGAAGCAGACTTGGAGCGCTAACAAAAAAAATCGCAAAACCAGCTGTTGCTTTTGGTGGAAAATATCGTATAATTGACTTTAGTTTAAGCAACTGTACGAATTCAGGTATTGATACCGTGGGGGTTCTAACGCAATATAAACATTTGCTTCTAAACTCTTACATTGGTACAGGTTCAGCTTGGGACTTAAATTCAATTGGTGGTGGTGTTCATATTCTTCCACCATATGCAACAGAAGATGGAGGAACTTGGTATAAAGGCACAGCAGATGCAATACACCAAAACCTTGACTTCATTTCAAACTATAATCCAGAATATGTTCTGATAATCTCAGGGGATCATCTTTATAAGATGGATTATAGCAAAATGATTGATGACCATAAGAAAAACAATGCAGATCTTACAATTTCAGTTATTGAAGTGCCTTGGGATGAAGCATCTCGCTTTGGTATCTTAACTTGTGATGATGATCTAAAAATCAAAAAATTCTCAGAAAAGCCAAAAAATCCATATAGCAATTTAGCATCAATGGGTATTTACATCTTTTCTTGGGATGTTCTTCGCAAAGCATTAATTGAAGATGCTAAAGATGAAACATCTGAAAATGATTTTGGTAAAAACATTATTCCTAATTTACTTGCAAAAAATAAACGTCTATTCGCTTATAATTTTGAAGGTTATTGGAAAGATGTTGGTACGATTGATAGTTATTATGAAGCAAATATGGAACTGCTTGAAGAAAATCCACCTTGTGATATTTTTTCATCAGACATGCCTATTTTCTCAAACTCAAATATCTACCCACCTCACTATGTAGGCAACACTGCAAAGATTTCAAATAGCTTAATTTCAAATGGTGCTGCCATCTTCGGTCGTGTATCTCATTCTATTTTAAGCTCTAATGTTTATGTAGATGAAGATGCAGTGGTAGAAGATTCTATTTTATTACCTGGTGCAGTTGTTAAATCTGGTGCGACAGTTGTTCGTTCAATCGTGGGCGAGAATACTGTTATTGAAAATGGAGCTTTCCTAGGAGATCCTAGCAAAGATTCAAACATCGCACTTTTAGGAGACAATCAGCACTATAAAAAAGTAGATACAAGGGGGGCGGTTGCTCATGGCTAAGATTTTAGGATGGATATCAGCTAATTTTACAGACAATTTAGGGAGCATAACAGAACATCGTTCTTTAGCATCACTGCCGTTTGGTGGACGATATAGACTTGTTGATTTTGCTCTATCAAATATGACAAATTCAGGTATTAACACCGTATCACTTATTACACCTTACATGTATCGTTCAATCTTGGACCATGTTGGTGCAGGTCGTGAATGGTCACTATCTCGCAAAGTTGGGGGACTTTTAATATTACCTGGTGCAGTTTATGGGCTTAAAGGTTCTAAAGGAAAATTCCTAATGCGTGACCTTATTGAAAATAGAATATCTTTAGATCGTTCTAATGCAGATGTTGTTCTTATGATGAGTAGTAATAAAGTATTTAACTTTAATTTCTCTGAAATTGCAGATGAACACGTGGCATCAGGCCGTGATATTACGATGTTCTACAAACCAACACAAAAATGCGAAGAACGCCAAGGCAATTTCTTAACTGTAAATAGAGAAGGAACTGTTACAAATATTCGCAACAGTGCAACAGGAACTGATAATTTATCTATGGAATGCATGTTAATTTCTAGAAAATTATTAATTAATATGATAGACTGGTATAAATCAGCAGCTCACTTTGACCTTGTTGACGCAATTGCAGACAGCCTTGATAAACTTGTTATTGCAGGTTACGAATATAAAAAATATGTTGGTAACATTGATAGTATCGTGGATTATATGAAGTGTTCACGTGATTTATTAGATACTGAAGTTCAAAATGAACTATTTGAAGGAAACCCTATTTACACAAAAATCCAAGATAATGCACCAACTAGATATTGGGATGGTTGCGAAATATCAAATTCAATTGTTCCAGCAGGCTGTGACATCAGAGGACATGTAGAAAATTCTATAATATTCCGTGGTGTAAAAGTTGGCGAAGGTGCAATTATTAAAAATAGTATCATTCTTCAAAGAAGTGTGATTGAACCTTATGCTCAGCTTGAAGATGTAATCTGTGATAAAGGGGTTACAATTTCAGCAGGAACAAAGCTTTTCGGTGTTCCAAATAGACCTTGCGTGATAGGAAAAGCAGAAGTTTATTAAAATACTAGGATGGAGATAAATATGAAGGACAGCAAAAAGACGGTGACTAATACTAAGCAAAAAACATCTACAAAGCCAAAAGTTCTATTTGCACTTGTTGAAGCAGAACCTTTTATGAAAACAGGTGGACTTGGGGATGTTGGCGGAAGTTTGCCTGCGGCACTTAGTCGTGCTGGTGCTGATGTTTCTGTAATATTACCTAAATTCTCAGGAATTGACGATGAATATAAAGACAAAATGGAATTTTTAGGTGTGGTATATGTTACATTAAGTTGGAGACAGGCATATTGTGGTGTGTTTAAACTTGTGCAACGAGGTATTACGTATTATTTCCTTGATAATGAACATTATTTCAGACGTGATGCTTTATATGGATATGGTGACGATGCTGAACGTATGGCATTTTTCTCTAAAGGCATTTTAGAGGCATTGCCACTTTTAGAAGAATTTCCAAATATTATCCATTGTCATGATTGGCATACAGCGTTATTACCTGTATTCTTGCGTGAGAATTTTATGAATCAAGAAAAATATTGTGATGTTAAAACAATTTTCACAATCCATAATTTAAAATATCAAGGTGTATTTGCAGGCAGTATAATTAGCGATGTTTTAGGACTTCATGATTGCCCATCAGCGGTACATCAAATTGAATATTGGGGTGCTGTAAACTATATGCGAGGTGCGCTATTATATAGCGATAGGCTGACAACTGTAAGCCCAACTTATGCTGAAGAAATTAAAACAACTTACTTCGGCGAGCATATGGAAAACATATTCAGAGAAAGAGAATCTGTTTTATCAGGTATTTTAAACGGAATTAATACAGCAAAATTTGACCCTAAAAAGGACCCAGACATCTATGTGAATTATGGCCTTAAAACTTTTGAGCAAAAAGCAGAAAATAAAACTCGTTTACAAGCGGATTTGGGCTTACCTGTGGACAAAGATATTCCACTACTTTGTGTTGTATCACGTTTAACTGAGCAAAAAGGACTAGATCTTATAACACATATATGCGATGAACTCTCTACGCTACCCATGCAACTTGCAATTTTGGGTACAGGTGAGCCGAGATATGAAGAAGCTTTCAGATGGTTTATGGACAAATACTCTGACAAAATTAATATCACACTTAAATTCAGTGAATCCTTATCGCATAAGTTTTATGCAGGTGCTGATATGTTGCTTATGCCATCCCGCTTTGAGCCATGTGGATTATCACAAATGATAGCTATGGGATATGGAACACTTCCAATTGTTAGAAGTACTGGTGGACTTCGTGACAGTGTTATCCCATACAACAAGGAAACAGGAGAAGGCAACGGATTTTCATTTGATAACTATAACGCACATGAGCTATTCTTTACGATTAAAGAAGCACTAGAATTATATGAAAACGATCGCAAGACTTTTAAAAATATACAGAAAAATGCAATGCGTGCAGATTTTAAATGGAGCACATCAGCAGACAAGTATATAGATATTTATAATGACTTGCTGAATATTTAAAAGAAAGAAGAGCGAAGATATGAAGATTTTCCATGATTCACATAATAAAAACTATAGAGACCCCTTTGGCGCTGTAACATTGAATACTACTGTTAAAATCTCGATTGAAGTTGTAGGCACAGCTGATGAAGTTAGACTTCATTGGATTATCGATGGCAAAAAAGAACAATTAATTGTTTCCCACAGCGAAAAAGAAATATCAGATGGTAAAATGTGTTTTGAATGGGAAATGACAAAAGATACTGTAGGACTTGTTTGGTATTATTTTTCTGTAGTGTGTAAATCGGGAGCTTTATACTACTATGGAAATAATGCAGACTTTTTAGGCGGAGAGGGTGCGATGTATAATCGCATCCCACCTGCTTTTCAAATCACGTTTTATGAGCAAATGACAGTTGCTCCGTGGTTTCAAAATGGAATAATATATCACATTTTCCCTGATAGATTTCATCGAGGGCAAGATTTTAATGAACGTTCGCAAATGCGCCTTAATCACAAAAGTAAAAATGAAAGTAAATCATTTTTGCATGCAGATTGGAACGACAGCGTATTTCATCCTAAAAATCCTGCTGGAGAAGTTACTCATTGGGGCTTTTTCGGTGGCACAATTCAGGGTATCGAAGAAAAATTAATATACTTAAAAAGCTTACATGTTACAACTATTTATATGACACCAATATTTGAAGCACATAGCAATCATAAATATGATACTGGTGATTATAGTAAAATTGATTTCGGATTTGGCGATGATGAAACTTTTAAATCATTAATTGAAAATGCGTCAAAACTGGGCATAAATATTATTTTAGATGGTGTATTTTCTCATACAGGGTCTGACAGTATCTATTTTAATAAATATGGTAATTATGATAGTGTGGGTGCATTCCAAAGTGAAGATTCACAATATCACTCTTGGTATAACTTCAGACGTTTCCCAAACTTTTACGATTGTTGGTGGGGTGTTGTTGATTTACCAAATGTAAATGAAGAAAATGCTTCCTTTAAAGACTTTTTATTCAATGAAAAAGATGGAATTATCCCATATTGGATGAATAAAGGTGTTAAAGGATTTAGGCTAGATGTAGCTGATGAGCTTCCTGATTCTTTTATAGAACAACTTACAAGCACAGTAAAGCGTTGTGATGCAGAAGGTGTTGTAATTGGTGAAGTTTGGGAAGATGCAAGCTATAAAGAAAGCTATGATAGAAGAAGAGAATATCTGTTAGGACGTGAGCTTGATTCTACTATGAATTATCCATTTAGGAGTGTTATGGTAGGTTTTGCATTGGGAGAAATAAGTGCAACAAGGCTTACAAATGCAGTTATGTCACTTAAAGAAAATTATCCAAAAGAAATATTTTATAGCCTAATGAATTTATTAGGTTCACATGATACAGAGAGATTGATTACCTTGCTAGGTATTTCAAATATTCCACATACAGCACAACAAAAAGAATTTTGCAAGCTAACATGTGAAGAATATGATTTAGGCAAAAAAAGGCTTAAAATGCTTGCAACTATGCAATTTGCATCTATAGGAGTCCCATCAATTTATTATGGTGATGAAGCTGGTGTGCAAGGTTGGAGTGACCCATATAATAGGGGAACATATCCTTGGGGCAATGAAGATACTGAAATATTGTCACATTATCAAACAATTTCATATTTAAGAAATTTATATCCTGTTTTAAAAGATGGGGAATATTTGCCTTATAAAATTGACGATGATGATATTTATGCATTTTGGAGACATAAAGAAGGCTGTGATTATGCCGTTTTTGCTATATCAAATAGAAGTACATCAAATAAAACAATTAATTTAAATGTACATGAACTATTTGAAATTTATAGATTTTATGCTATTGATTTATTTACTTCGCAAAAACATGAAATTGTAAATGGAAAACTAACTATAGATATTCAGCCATTATCGGCAACATTAATATGTGTGAATTTTTCATCTATGAAATCTATTACAATGAAAAATGGAGCAGGCATCTTATGTCACCTATCCTCTTTGCCACATGATGAAGATGGATTATATGCTTCGGCACAAAAATTTATAGATTATTTAGCTAGTGCAGGTCAAAGTTATTGGCAAGTGTTGCCATTAAACCCTGTTGATTTTATGGGTTCACCATATGCTACATCAAGCGTTTTTGCTGGTAATGACAAGCTTTTATATGGAAAAGATTTAGAACTTTTAGAATATACAAAAGAATTTGATAAATATTGCAAAAAAGAAAGTTTCTGGCTTGATGATTATGCATTATTTGCTTCAATTTCAGATAAATACGAGGGCAAACCTTGGCAAGTTTGGGAAGATTATGAAAAAGACAGAACAAACTTAACAAAGATTAAAAAAGAGCATAAAGATGCTATTAAAGAACATAAAGTACGTCAGTTTGCATTTTGGAAAACTTGGGAAAATATTTGTCAATATGCTAAATCTAAGAATATTGAAATAATTGGAGATTTGCCAATTTATGTATCAGATAATAGCACTGATTGTTGGGCAGCTAGAAATTTATTTGAATTAAATGAAAAAGGTTATCCAGCACTTTCAGCTGGTGTGCCACCTGATTTCTTCTCGGAAGAAGGACAAGGTTGGGGAAATCCACTTTATAATTTTGATGAGATGAAAAAAGATGGATATAATTGGTGGAAATTACGTCTTAAATATTCAGTAGAAAAATATGATTATGTAAGGCTTGACCATTTTAGAGCCTTTGCCGGATATTATGCAATTCCTGAAGGAAATTCAGCTAAAAACGGATTTTGGAAAGCTGGCGTTGGTAAAGAATTCTTTAGAATTATGGAAAAAGAACTCGGAGATTTGCCAATTATCGCTGAAGATTTAGGAATATTAGATAGCTCAGTATATGACCTTATGAGGTATACAGGATTTCCAGGAATGAATATTTATCATTTTCATAAACAGGAAATGGAAAATATGCCAGAATGTATTCAAAATAATCGAATTTTCTATAGTGCTACACATGATAATCAAACGACAGTTAGTTGGTGCCAAGCAAATGGATATGATGGAACAGCACAAGAAATGGTTGATGAAGTTGTGGAATCAATATATAAATCAAAATCTAAAGTTGCAATAATACCAATACAAGATGTATTATATCTTGATGATAATTCACGTATGAATACACCAGGTGTGGCGAGTGGCAACTGGACATTTAAAATTTCAGCACAAGATTTAAAAGAACAAGATGCAAAAAGGCTTTATGAACTTGTGAAAAAATATGAAAGATTACCAAATTAAAAAACTTATAATATAAATATGAGAAACGGAGCAGACATCTATGAACAATTATTTAGCAAACAACTATTATGACTCTAAAAGTGGTCTATGGCTTGATTTTTCAAAAATGAATTTTCCAAGTGACTTTGTTGATTCAAATGCTCAAAAAATTGAACAAGCATTTAAAGCAATGAAAGAGCTTGAAAATGGAGCGATTTCAAACCCTTCAGAAAAGCGCATGGTAGGACATTATTGGCTTCGTAATGCTGATATTGCACCAGTGGAACAAAAAGAAGATATCACAAAAACTTTAGCAGAAATTTCAGATTTCACAAAAAAAGTTCATGAAGGACAAATTCTATCTTCTGTTGGAAAAAAATTCACTCATGCTGTTGTAATTGGTATTGGTGGTTCAAACTTAGGTCCTGTTTTAGTTTCTTCAGCATTATCAGATGAAAATGATAAAATGAAAATACTATTTATAGATAATACAGACCCGCAAGGAATGGAAGCTGTATTTAAAAAAATTGCACCAGTGTTAGAACAAACAATGATTATTGTAATTTCAAAAAGTGGTGGCACAATTGAAACTCGTAATGGTATGGTTGAAATGCGAGCTTTTTATGATAAAAACAATGTTGATTTCTTTAAAAACACAGTATGCATCACTCAAATTGGTAGTAAATTATATCAATATGGTGAAGGAAATTGGTTATCTGTATTCCCGATGTGGGATTGGGTAGGTGGACGTACATCATTATTATCAGCTGTTGGTATTTTACCTCTATCACTTCAAGGTTTAGATGTAAAATCATTATTAGATGGTGCTAAATATTGTGATACTTTAACACGTGTAGATAATGCTAAATCTAATCCATCAATGTTACTTTCACTACTTTGGTATGCTCAAAGTGGAGGAAAAGGTGGCACTGCTATGGTAGTTCTACCTTACAAAGATAAATTAGAACTACTTGCAAATTATTTGCAACAACTAATCATGGAGTCTTTAGGAAAGCAATATGATTTAGATGGTAAAGAAGTTCGTCAAGGACTTGGTGTATTTGGCAATAAAGGTACAACATTCCAACATTCATACGGACAACAATTAGTTGCAGGAAGCGACCCTTATTTTGTTAACTTCATTTCAATTTTAAAAGATCGTGACGGAGAAGATTTGATTGTTGGAGAAGATAGCACTAGTGGAGATTATTTACAAGCATTTATGCTAGGGACAGAATATGCGTTAACTGCTAATAATCGCCCTAATATGACTCTTACACTTCCAACTGTTAATGCTTATTATGTTGGTATGCTAATCGCATTATTTGAGCGTGCAGTAGGTTTTTATGCAACTTTAATTAACATTAACGCATATGACCAACCAGCAGTAGAATACGGTAAAAAAGCTGCAAGTGCAATTATAGACCTTAAAAATTCTATCATAGCACACTTAAATGCTAATAAAGGAACAGCATATACAGCTGAAACATTAGCACAGGCTTTAAGCTATGATATACCACAAAATGTATTAAAAGTAGCACTTCATTTAGCTGAAAATGGTAAAATTCAAAAAGCTGATAGTGATAATCTGCTTGATATTCAATTTTGCGTGAAATAAAATATTTTAAAGAGTGTCCGTAAGGACACTCTTTCTGCTTTTGTATTACATTATATCTTTCGCAAGATGACTGGACTTAAATATAACTTCCTTATGTGCCTC
>CAYJKB010000050.1:0-3088 GCA_964370625.1 uncultured Oscillospiraceae bacterium
TCTACAATTAAAAGCTGATATATGTCATTTATGGCACATATCAGCTTTTAAAATTACTAATTATTTTTGATATATTGCACTTATATGACATATTTAAATTGAGAAATGTGAGTTAAAATAATATCCATACATTGTTTTAAGTTTTCCTAACACAAATTCCGACGTATCAAGACTTGGGGCGCAGGTTATAAATGGTGTTGGTTTTTTAGGTGCAGGAGCTATTATAAATTCAGGAAGTAAAAAAATTAGAGGTCTTACAACGGCCGCGGCATTATGGGTTTCAGCATGTATGGGACTAGCTATTGGTATAGGGTTTTATCTTGATGCACTGCTTACATGTATTCTTACTTTACTAGTTCTTAAAACTTTGAGAATAGTTGATAAGAAACAAAGGGAGAGAATTAATTTTGTTGATGTATACTTGGAACTTACAAAAACAAGTGAAATACAAAATTTAATGGCATTTTTTAAAACTAATAACATAATAATAGATAGTCTAACATCAGAAAAACCAAAGCTAGAACAAAATGCTATAGGAATGCATATAGTCTTAAAAGTTACAAAACAAATGACTTCACGACAATTAATCGAACGCTTGTCTAACCTTGCTTATATAGATTTTGCTCATAAAGAGTATATGTGATGATTTTTCACTTTTTAAGGTTTAAGATGTTTTTATTATATCAGCTTTACGTTTTTTTACCAAAAATGATGAAGTATATTAGTAGCACTAGAAAAGATGAGTGAACCTTAATTCACTCATCTTTTATTTTGGTCAAATAAATTCTAAAATTTAATGTACAATTATCTGTTATTATGTGAAACTGGAAGAACTTTATTTATATTACGATATTCGAGTGGGGTCATATTGTAGAATTTATGGAATAAACGGTAGAATTGTGTTCTATTGGAAAAGCCAAGCAATTCTGAAATATCAACGATACTTTTATTAGTTCTTAATAGTAAAGTTGCGGCTTCTGCTAGGCATATTTTACGTTGATATTCACCTATGGTATATCCATACTCTTTTTTGAAAATTCTATTAAGATAATCAGCATTATAATGTAAAGCGGTTTCTAAAACATCCCTTGTTAATCTATGACGATAAGTTTCTATATAATGCTTTGTTTCGTGGGCGAGGCTTTCTATTATAGGTGTTTTAATCGTGTTTAGATTGTAGGTGTAGTCATCAGTAAATATGATGTATGAAAAATGTCTCAGTAACAGTCCGTATATAATATATTTATAGCCTGAAAAATTATTGATTATCTCATTTTTTATATCTAAAAGATTTTCTACGATATTATCGATGATTAAGTCGTTATTATTTATAAATTCCCAGAAAATTTTATTATTAGTTGTACCTTCAAAAATAATTTTATTAATATTTTCTAAAAAAAAGCTCAACTTTGATTTTGTATTTTCAAGATGGTGTATATTTAAAAAACTATTAAAAAATTCCTCTGATATACAAAGAAAGGCTACGCAAGCATTACTAGTGTAATTTTCTACATGATAAATTTTTCTATTTAAGATATAACAATCACCACGCTTATATGTTTTGAACTTATTTTCAATTTGAACTTCAATTTCACCATCAATCACCATTATCAATTCAAAGTAGTTATGACTATGTAAAATTCGTGTATAATCTTTTTTATTCGCAATACCAGAAAGAACACCCTTAGCTGGGGTTGAAAATTCATGTAACATATATAAATCATCGACACCTAAAAACAATATTCCAATTTCTTCAGAGAAATTTCTGCTAGAAGCATATTTTTCATCTTTAATGTTTATGGCTTCTTTATTGTTTTTGATGTGTGAGAAATAACATTCAATACTGCTATATTTAAAATTTGAATACAGCAATTTATTACTTAACATAAAACCTCCTAAAACTAAAGTCGGAAAATGATACAGCTTAATTTGTGTAAAACACTTTAATTGATATTGAAAACTTGGATGTAATCACATAAAATTATAACATAGAATAAAAATTTAGTACAAAATCACAATAAACTAATTTGTTTTAATATTTATTTAATGATTTGGAAATATTTTACTTTTATAAATATTGTAGCATATTTATAAATAAAATCAATTATAAAATACGCTTTGTATTTATAATATAAATTAAAATAAGTTTAAAATTGGAGGAATTGATTATGGAAGCTAGCAAAGTTTCAGCACTTACCCCAAAAGAGAGTAGAGAGTTAAACTCGTTAAAGAGAAAGTCATCAATGCCAACTGCAAAAAACTATGTTTTGATTATGATTGCACTTATTGCGATTATATACATAGTTGATGAAGTTACTTCAAATATAGGAAGTAATATGCAACCATTCATTATTAATAATTTTTTTGTTTCACAAGGAGTAGATTATAATGAGGGCTTAGCAACACTAACATATCTTAGCGCACCAGGAAGTTTTTTGATTTTTATTTTGCCTTTTTATAAAGCACTAGCAGATAGATACGGCAGAAAAACATTTTTAGTTTTAAATACGATTGGTATGGGCTTATCAATGTTTGTCTGTATGATTGCTCCGAATATTTATATCTATGTTTTAGGAACTCTTATTACTAGATTTTTTATTCCTAATGATATGCAGGTTATGTATATTATGGAAGTAGCACCAGAAAAACATAGAGCAAAAATTGCATCAATAACAAAATCGATTGGATATATAGGCGTTACACTAGTTCCAATATTAATGAGAACAGTTATGAACAATGATGAAAGCTTATGGAGAAATGTTTATATGTTTCCTATAATATTAGCAGTAACTGTTAGCATAATTTCTTATATTTTCTTTAAGGAAACTCCAGTTTTCCTAGCAAAAAGAATATCTTACCTTGAAAACAAATCAAGTATGATAGCAGAAGCAGTGAATGTGAAAGCCGAAACACAAAAAACAGGTGTATGGCAAGCGGTTAAATTTATTGTTAAACATAAACAAATAAAATATAATGTTATAGCTTGTATGTTATTCTCATTATTTGCAGGAGTGGCAGGATATTTAGCATCTATATTAATAACAAGTGGATTATCCACTGAAGAGTTTACAGAGGCTTTATTATATTT
>CAYJKB010000050.1:3188-9667 GCA_964370625.1 uncultured Oscillospiraceae bacterium
TATTAATAACAAGTGGATTATCCACTGAAGAGTTTACAGAGGCTTTATTATATTTCCCTATATTTAATGCAATAATTACATTCTTCACAGGATTTTTATCAGATGCGTTAGGCCGTAAAAAATCTGCTTTAACATTAGGTATTTTATGTGTTACATCACTTTGTTTATTGATCTATGGCGCAAGCTCGGGCTTTTCACCAATGATTTTAGGAGCATTAGTTGGGATTTTTACAGCATTTTTATGGGGAACAAATGATTTGATATTTATTATTCTTCCAACAGAATCAACACCTACTAATATTCGTGCATCAGTGCTAGGAACTTTATCTCTTGTGTTTAGTTTAGGATATATGCTTTCAGGTATAATTATAGCTACACTTCTTGGATTTGTAGGAACTATATCAACAGCATGCTTAACAATGGCAGTATTATTTGTGCCAGCAGTTTTAATTATAATAGCGTTCAAATTAAAAGAAACAAAAGGAAATGATTTAGAAACTATTACAGGAGCTGAATGGGATTAATAAATAGGATTTATGAGGGTGTAAGCAACTGCTTTACACCCTCATCCATAACATAAGTTAATAGAAAAAGGTGGAGTTTTATGAATAGTTTATTTAAAGTGAATGGAAAAGATTTTTTTTCAATAGGTGGGCAAGTTAATAATAGTACAAGTTATAGCTTAGAAAAGATTGATTATGCTTGTAAAATTGCTAAGGAAATGAAATATAACACTATTGCTATCCCTGCATATTGGGAGTTATTTGAGCCAGAAGAGGGCATATTTGATGTAAGACAAGTAAACTGGATTATCGACAGCGTAACGAAATATGATATTAATTTAGTTATACTTTGGTTTGGAACATGGAAAAATGGTAATTCGCATTATGTACCCAAATGGGTGAAAAAAGATACGAAAAGATTTATTTGGGCAAAAGGGAGCGATGGGATACCGGTGGCAACGCTAAGTCCACATTGCGAAAATACAAAAAATAGCGATAAAAAAGCTTTTGTAGAATTTTGCAAGCATATAAAAAAATACGACACTCAAAAAAAGGTTATTGCTGTACAAGTAGAGAATGAGCCAGGGATAATGGGTAGTTCTCGAGACTATAGCCTCTCTGTAACAGAACTTTTAAAAAGTAATGTGCCAGATGAAGTGATAAAACTCTATAACAAAAACGGAACATGGGAAGAAGTTTTCGGATATGATGCTGGCGAGTTTTTTACTACATACACAATAGCAAAATATATAGATGAAATTGCAAAGGCAGGAAAAGAAGAACTTGATTTACCGATGTATACGAATGTGTGGCTTGGTGAAATGCACGCAAGAGTGGCAGGCATTGATTATCCATCAGGTGGAGGTGTTTGCAAAACCTTAGGCCTATTCAGATTGTGTGCGAAAAATTTAGAAACAATATCTCCTGATATTTATTTGCAGGATAGGGACACATGGGATATATTAAACAAGCATTACGGAGATGGAGAACAACCATATTATATACCAGAAATGATACCAACTGATTTAGCAATAACAAATGCAATTAATTCAATTGCAAACTACGGTTTGTGTGGAGTGCATTATTTTGCTATGGATATGTTTATATCCCCAGATGGAGTAAAATTGCCTTTAGTTAAAGATGCAATGGATGGAGCAGAAATTATAAGTAATAGTGTTCACTTAATAGAAAAATATCAAGGGACAGGGAAACTATATGCAGTAGGACAATATGAGGGCGCATCAGAACAATATATTGATTTCGAAGATTATGCTGGAAGTGTTAGATTTACTAATACAAATGGTGACTTACTTGCAAGAAAAACAGTTTTATCTATGGATAATAGGCATTTTGCAGACCCTACAACAAAATCACGTGGAAAAGGGTTCATTGTTTATGAGGGTGATGGGGTATTTTATCTTACAGGGAATAATTATAGGCTTATGCTATTTCCGAAAGGTAGGATTGAAAATGCAACTGGTGCTGCACATAGTGCCGACCATTTAAACACAAGAACACAGCCGTTTTTAAGCGTTAGCGAGGGATACTTTGATGAGGCAGGAAATTATATTACAACCAATCAAAGAAATGGCGATGAAGTAGATGTTGGCTTTTGGGTTACAACAGATGTAAAAGTTGTAAAACTTGAAATGAATACTAATTTTTTTGATTAAAACTATAAGATATTAAGAAAGGAATAATATTAACTATGAGAAAAGAAGGAAGATTATCAAAAGAACTTGTTGAGCAAATGAATATGATATTAAAAAAAGAGATATCTCCAATATTCATTGAACTTGCAAAAAAAATCGATGAAAGAATACCAAATTCAGAAATATGGCCATGGCTTTTGGCTTATAAAATGGATGAAAATAGTGCTAAAGTAGTTTTAGCATTACCAGATATAAACTGGACAGCAGATATGGGTGAGTTTAAATGTTCGGATGAATTTGCTCAAAAATTAGGAATGGATAAAAAGTATATAGAAGAACAACTAGAAGAAAGATTTTTTAGCGGGGAAATTATGTGGCTAGATAAAGGCGCTATGATAACTCCAAGTTCTGGAACATGGCTAGACTTACAAAATAGCCGTAGATGGTATGATAAATTAGGTCCTGCATATTATAAATGTTTGGCTGCATTTGTAGAAAATGATGTTGCAAAAATTGACCAAAGGATTGCTGCAAAATATGAAAAAGATGGGAAAATGGGTTGGGCGAGAATAGTTCCAAGATATGATTCAGTAAAAGATTATGAAGGTTTACTTCCAGCAGAAAATGTTAAAGAAATATTCAAATCAAGAGAATATGTATCCCAAAATCAATGTGCGTGCCGTATAAGATATCCAGAATTTAATCAAGATGCTTATGTCTGTATGGCTTTTAATAACACAGCGAAAATGGCTGAAAAAGTTGAGATAGGGAATATTATTCCGTGGGAAGAAGCATTTGATTATATTCAAAAAAGAGGTAAAGATGAACCACATTGTCATATAAATAAGCATACTGATAATTTAGAAACAATAGGTGAAGTTTTTTGTTCTTGTACCCCAGATGCCTGTGTTTTGTTAAAGCAAACAGTACAACTCGGAAGTCAGTTTAAGCCATGGCAATATTATGGGAAATCTCGCTTTAGAGCAGTAATTGATGCCGAAAAATGCGTTAACTGTGGAAAATGTAGAGATAAAAGATGTATGTTTGATGCAATAGATATTAGATATAATAAAAAAACAGGTATGGAAAAACATTTTGTTGTTGAAGAAAATTGTATGGGTTGTGGATGTTGTGTAGAAACATGCCCTACAAAGGCAATGAAAATGATTTGCGTTGAAAGTGAAGATTTCTTACTTGGATATTTAAAAGAGGATGAAAGTTTATCAGAAGTTAAAGAAAACGTTAGACCTGGAGAAAAAATACTAACAAGCAATTGATTAATAATATTAGCTTAATCAACTAAAAAATAATATATTAAAAGTAAATAAAAATATCCAATCAGTTTTTAGTAATAAAATCTGATTGGATATTTTTTGTGGTTATAAATTAATCGAAATATTGATATTTGGTGAAATTACATAAAAAAAGCATAAAAAGTTTATAATTTAATTTGCCGAAAAATATATATAGTTCCGATTTAGCTATTTGATTTTCTTGTAAATATGATATCATAAAAACATCATTTAATTATATGGTGCTGAGCGCGATGTTGTGCAGGTGATACATTATAAGATTGTTTAAAAGCTTTACTAAAATGAAATTGGCTGCTATACCCAAGTTCATCTGAAATTTTTTGAATTGATAGTGTTGTATTTTCTAACCATTGCAAAGAAAATGAAAGGCGAATATTATCTATATATTGCTTTGGTCCGTAGCCCTGTGTAGCATAAAAAATATTTCTTAAAGTGCGAGGTTTAATATCGAGTGTTTCGCATAAAACCTGAACATTTACGGTTTTTATATTATCTCGTATAAATTGGTCACATGAAGAAAATATAAGCTGATTTTTAGTATTATTATTAGATGTATGGTAATGATGAAGAATTCCAATTGCTGCTTCATACAGATTTTCTGCAATATCCCATCTATCAATTTTTGCCCATTGCAAACTTTGACTGAATAACTCTAATTTTATATCACCAGGGTTTGATTTGATAGGGATGTTGAGAGGTAAAAGGTGAGGAGTTTCGGTTGTTTCAAACCACCAAAATTCCCATATTTCATTTGTGCAGTGATAATTAAAGCTTTTGCTAGGTGTCATAAATATATATTCATTTTCAGAAAGTGAAAATGTTTTGTTATCATAAGAAATAGTGCCATCACCTTTTAAAGTATAGGCAAAATATATTTTATTCGGGGTTATTTCTTTATAAGGTGTGCTATAATTTTTGTCTCCTTGCACATAGAAAATAGTATCCAGACCAAGTCGTTTTTTATAGTCTTGATTTGAAGAAATGCAAAAATTAAAATACATACTATATACCTCCAGTTTTTTATAATTATACTAATGATAGAATGTAAAATCAAGATAGGAAGTAAATTAATTTATGAATGCAGAATTAAAATGTTTGTCAAAAGGATTTCGCCTTGCAGAAGGTCCTCTATGGTTGAGTGAGTATCAAAAGTTAGCATTTATTGATATAGAAGGGAAAAGTGTTTTTATAGCTAGCATTGAAAAAGGAATTGAAAAACATATAGTTTTAAATAATTTTGTTGGTAGTTTGTTCTTAAAAAATGAAAACACATTAGTGGTTGCAGAAAAAAATCAACTTGTAGAATTTGATTTAAAAAGTAGTAATACAAGTGTATTAGCTTCATTCAATATATCAGAAGGACTTAGATTTAATGATGGTAAGTGCGATGATAAGGGCAGAATATGGGTTGGTACAATGGCAATCGACCAATCTAGTGATATTGCAAAAGGTGGTGGCAGTTTTTATCTTATTGAAAACAATAAAGTTGTTTTTGAAAATGCTGGGTATTCAATCCCAAACGGAATTGCTTTCTTAGATAGCAAAACTTTTTACCATACAGACACAGCCACAAATTCAATTCAGATTTGTAAATATGATGAAATGAATAAGACATTGCAAAGGGAAAATATTATAGAGTTTTCACAATATGCAGGTAGCCCCGATGGGTTTTGTAAAGATGTTGATGGAAATTTGTGGGTTGCACTTTGGGGAGCAGGTAAAGTTGTTTGTATAAATCCAATAACAAAGACTGAAATTTATAATATAAATCTACCAGAAAAAAATGTTACTTCTTGTGCATTTGGTGGCAAGGATATGGATACATTATTTATAACAACCGCAGCAGAAGAAAAGGTACAAGGTGCAGTATATTATATAAAAACAAATACAAAAGGCACTATGGAATATTATTACAAATATTAATAGAAGGGAATATAAGAATGAAAAATAAGGTGGCGTTAATAACAGGTGGAGCAAAAGGGATTGGTAGGCAAGTGTCTATTTCATTAGCAAAAGAAGGATATGATATAGCTGTAAATTACCACTCGACCGAAAGTTTAGCAAAAGAAGTTTGCGAGATTGCAAATGGGTATGGAGTAAGGGCGATAAGTGTTTATGCTGATGTGGGAAATATTAATGATTTAGAGAAAATGTATGATGAAGTTTATGATAAACTTGGCAGACTAGACTTAGTTGTTAATAATGCAGGGGTGAGTAATGAAGTTTATTTTTTAGATGCAACTGAAAAAGACTTTGACAGTTTAATGCAAGTTGATTGGAAAGGACTGTTTTTTAGTAGCCAGATTGCTGCTAAGAGAATGATAGAACAAAGTGTTGAAGGAGTTATTATTAATGTGACTTCTAATCAAGTTGAAGGATGTTGGCCGAGGGCTACTATATATGCTTCTGCAAAAGCAGCAGTATCAAAGTTTACAAAAAATGCAGCTATGGAACTTTCACAAAAAGGTATAAGGATGGTTGCGATAGCACCAGGATATACAGATGTGGGCTGGGAAAAAGGAGATATAAGGTTACAAGCAGCTGAAAGGCTACCATTAAAAAGGTTTGCAACAACAGAAGAAATAGCAGAAGGCGTTATATATCTTGCTTCAGATAATGCAAAGTATATTATTGGTACTACATTAACGATTGATGGTGGGGCAACATTGCCAGTAGTTGCAGCAAACGATTTTGTGGATTAAAGGAGAGGTAGATGGAGCATTATAATAAAATATTGCAAGGGGATGCTGGTGCATTAAAAAGAGCTTTGTATAAATCGATGGGATACACAGATGATGCACTTAAAAAACCAATTATCGCAATAGTTAATAGCTATACAAACGCAACACCTGGGCATTATAATTTGAATGATATTGCTCAGCATGTGCAAAAAGGTATTGAAACAAATGGTGGTACTGCAATGGTTTTTGGAACTATTGCTCCATGCGATGGAATAGCCGAAGGACATGAAGGGATGAGGTATATTCTTCCTAGTAGAGATTTAATAACCT
>CAYJKB010000050.1:9767-14494 GCA_964370625.1 uncultured Oscillospiraceae bacterium
CTTCCTAGTAGAGATTTAATAACCTCAAGTATAGAATGTATGGTGAAAGCACATAAATTTGATGGAATGGTTTTGCTTGGTAGTTGCGATAAAATTGTGCCAGGAATGCTTATGGCAGCAGCAAGGCTTAATATACCAGCTATTTTTTGTAATAGTGGTCCAATGATGCCAGCTGTTTATAAAGGTAAGCATTGGGATGGCAATATTGTAACAGAGGCAATAGGGTGGAAAAAAAGAGGTGAAATTAATGAAGCTGAATTTCTTGAAATAGAGAATTTAGCAGAGCCTTGCGTTGGAAGCTGCGCAATGTTAGGTACAGCTAATACAATGGGGTGCTTAGCAGAAGCGATGGGAATGAGCTTGTTAGGTAGTGCGGTAATTCCAGCTATATATTCAAAGCGTATGTCCGTAGCGTTTGAAACTGGCACAGCAATAATGGAATTAGTTAGAAATAAAGTAAATGCTAGAGATATTATAACAAAAGAGGCAATTGAAAATGCAATAACAGTGCTTATGGGAATTGGTGGCTCAACAAACGCAATTATGCATCTTCAAGCTATACATAAGGAAGCAGCTCTTGGTGATTTAAAACTTTCCACTTTTGATAAACTAAGCAAAACAGTGCCACAAGTTGCATCCGTTTATCCAGCATCGAAATATGATATGGTGGACTTTTATGATGCTGGTGGAGTTCCTGCAGTAATGAAGTCTTTGGAAAGTGTTATAAATGGTGAATGTTTAACAGTTTCAGGCAAAACTGTTTCCGAAAATTTGAAATGTATTGAGTCTAGTGAATATACCGATATAATTAAGTCGATGGATATGCCGTTTTGCGAAAATGGAGGAATTGCTGTAGTGGAGGGAAATCTAGCACCATTAGGTGCAATTTGTAAGCCAGCAGCAATACCAAAACATTTGCAAAACTACACAGGAAAAGCTAGGGTTTTTTCTAGTGAAGATGAGGCTTGCGAAGCGATATTAAATGGTGATATTTCACCAGGTACAGCCATTGTGTTAAGGTATGAGGGACCAAAGGGTGGGCCTGGAATGCCTGAAATGTATAGACCCATGAAATCTTTGGAAGGTATGGGACTTTCAGATAGTTGTGCAATTATTACAGATGGAAGATTTTCAGGTTCTAATAGAGGTCTTTTTGTAGGACATATATCTCCTGAAGCATATGAGGGTGGATATATTGCATTTATAGAAAATGGAGATTTAATTAGTATTGATATTGAAAATAGAAGTATATCACTATTAGTAGATGAAGAGGTAATTATAAAAAGAAAAGAAAACTGGGTACGTGTAGAAAAAACAGTTCCAGATGGATACCTAAACACGTATAGAAAAATTAGTAAATCAGCAGCAGAGGGTGCTGTTGTAGAATAATAAAAAGTTTAGAGAGGAATGGAAATAAATATGCAAATTCAATGGAACAATGATAATGAGCTATTTAAAATAATGAAATCAGAGCTTTACACAGCTGTTATTGGAGATATTTTAGATAAAATGGGATATTATCATCAATTTTTACCATCAAAAGTTCAGCCGATGGAAGACAATATGGTTGTGGCAGGTAGAGCAATGACTGTGCTTGAAGCAGACACATTTGAGGAGCTGAGTAATGGACAAAACCCAATACTAAGAAAACCTTTCGGATTAATGCTCGAAGCATTAGATGATTTAAAAGAAAATGAAGTGTATATTTGCACAGGTTCATCACCTACATACGCCTTAGTTGGCGAAATAATGTGTACCAGAATGAAAATTTTAAAGGCAGCTGGAGCTGTTGTAAATGGATTTCATCGTGATACTAAAGGAATATTAGAACTAGATTTCCCTTGTTTTTCTTATGGTAGATATGCTCAAGACCAAGCACCAAGAGGCAAAGTTATAGATTTCCGTGTACCAATAGAAATAGAGGGTGTTAGAGTAAATCCAGGTGATATTGTTTTTGGCGATTTAGATGGTGTATTAATTATTCCAAAGGAGGTAGAAAAAGAAGTTATTCAAAAAGCATATGAAAAAGCAGTTGGAGAGAAAACGGTTGGTGAATGTATAAGAGCTGGTATGGGAGCAAAAGAAGCTTTTGATACATATGGAATTATGTAAAATAAAATTATAAAATATGAGGAGAAAATACTTATGAAAGAAAGAGTTAAAAAAGTAGCAACAGAAAAACAGGCAGTCTTGGCGGTTATATCTATTCTATTGGCATTAATTATTGGCTTTGCAGTATTAAAAATTGATGGGATTATTATGCTAACAATAGCAACAATTATTTCTGCAATTTTTGCATATTCTCTAGGGTATTCTTGGGAAGATATGATGAAAGCTGTTTCAGCGAAAATATCTGAAGCAGTTCCAGCAATACTTATTTTATTAAGCATTGGTGTACTAGTAGGAACTTGGATGGCATCAGGTACTATACCAGCGATGATTTACTATGGGTTACAAGTTGTAAATCCTCAATATCTATTTGTTACAGCATTTTTAGTTTGTACAGTTATATCAATTGCAACAGGTACATCATGGGGAACGGTTGGTACAATTGGTGTTGCATTAATAGGTGTTGGTATTGGACTTGATATATCATTACCTATGGTTGCAGGTGCAGTTATCTCAGGTGCGTATTTTGGTGATAAAATGTCACCACTTTCTGATACAACTAATATGGCGGCACTAGCTGCAAAAGCAAATTTATATGATCATATTAAACAAATGTTTGTAACAACTGTTCCTGCTATGATTATTGCATGTATAGTGTTTACTGTTTGGGGGTTAAATATTGATGTTACAACATTAAATTCAGAAATTTATACAAATATGCTTGCAGACCTTTCAGCAAATTTTGATTTTAATATTTTATTACTATTACCACCTGTAATTGTTATTTTAGGTGCAATTACTAAAAAACCAACAGTACCAGCATTAATTGCTTCTTCAGCAGTTGCTATCTTACTAGCTATATTCGTGCAAGGATTTGATTTGAATGTTGCAATGAATGCTGCAAAATCAGGATTTAATGCAGGTGTAGCTTTTGCAGGAGTAGAGTTTTCACCAGAAGTGTTAACTTTATTAAACAGGGGTGGTGCAACTTCAATGTATGAAGGCTCTATTTATGTAGTAGTTGCTTTTGCATTCGGAGGTATTTTACAGCTAACAAATTGTTTAGAAATAGCACTTCGCAAAGTTATGAAACCTTTAAAAACTCCAAGAAGTTTTGTTAATGCAGCAGGGTTTTCAGCAGCTACAATAGTTGCTATTGCACAAAACTCATATATTTCTTATTTCTTAGTATCAAATATATTTGGCAAAAAATTCAAAGATTACAACTTAAAAGAACAAAATTTATCTCGCGTTTTAGAAGATTTTGTTACAGTAACAGAGGGCTTAATGCCTTGGACAGTTTCAGGTATATATATGGCAACAACATTAGGCGTTGCAACGATGGATTATCTTCCGTTCGCTGTATTTAATTATTCTTGTACAATAATTTCTATTATTTATGCTTTAACATATGATTCGATTGGCAAATTTGCCTTTTCTTACAAAGATAAAAATAATGAAGAAAAAGTTGATAGCATTAATGTAGCATAACACTAAAAAATATAATTTTAAAACTCGAATTCAAATTAAAAAAGTTTTATGCCTTTTGCTAGTATTTCTAACAAAAGGCATAAAATATATAGAAAGGAATGAATTATTATGAATAATAAAAACTATAATATGGATATAAATATTTGCCAACACGATTTTGAAAATAATGAAAACTATTATGGAGCAGTAACACCACCCATTGTTCAAACAACATTGTTTTCTTATAAAACATATGATGAATTTATAAGTGCTATTACAAATGAAAGAGAAAACTATGTATATTCAAGAGGTGTAAATCCAACAACAGAAATTCTTGAAAAAAAATTAGCAGAACTTGAAAGAGGAGAGCGTGCTAAAGTTTTTGCTTCTGGAATGGGAGCTATATCAGCAACATTGTTTACATTATTAAAATCAGGCGACCATGTTTTACTGGTTAATAATGTTTATGGTCCTGCTACTTCATATTGTGGCGTTTTGGAAAAATATGGTGTAGAAAATAGTAATGTTTTTGTGAAAGAAGCATCAGAAATTGAGGGGTATATAAAAGAAAATACAAAATTAATATATTTTGAATCCCCATCAACACAAATGATGTATATGCTGGATTTAGATGAAATTTCAAAAATTGCAAAAAAACATAATATTTTAACAATGACAGATAACACATGGGCAACTCCTTTATATCAAAAACCAATATTACATGGTATTGATATAGTTGTACATTCTTGTACAAAATATATTGGTGGACATAGCGATGTTTTAGCAGGAGTCGTTGTATCCACAAATGAAATTGTTGATAAGATTTTTGAAATTGGACATCAATTTAGTGGTGCAGCAATAAGCCCGATGAATGCATGGTTACTAATAAGAGGCTTACGTACTTTGGCAGCAAGGCTGGAATTTCAGAAAAAAACTACGCAAGAGGCAATTAAAATGCTTCAAGCACATCCTGCAGTAATAAAAATTAATCACCCACAATGCTTTGAAGGAACGCAAAAGCGATTAGCAGAAAAATATTTATCTGGATACACAAGCTTACTTTCAATTGAAATAAATACAGATGATTTGCAAAAAATAAAAAATGTAGTTGATAGCTGTAAGCTATTCCAAATAGGAGTGAGCTGGGG
>CAYJKB010000051.1:0-7951 GCA_964370625.1 uncultured Oscillospiraceae bacterium
CGTTTGAGGGGCGTGTGTCGCAGACGTATGGGTTCAAGTCCCATCACTCGCACCAAAATAAGCAGATAGGCACAGCCTATCTGCTTTTATTATGTAAATATGGGAGCCTGCCCACAGTGTTTAAAAGAATCTTATTGACTTTCACTATATTTATGTTATACTATTGTTAAATTAATTTTGAAAAGGAGTGTCTTTTTGTTAAATGTAGCATAGTTTTGATTTTTGTTTAATACTTAAATCAAAAACAGAAATATGGATTATAATATAATAACGGAATAGTTCCGTCTATTTGTTGTACACATTTTTGGGCTACATCTAATGTAAATTACACTTATCATAACAGTTGCTTTTATTTTAATGATAAAAGTGTATCTTTTGGTGTATAGGTGTGCTATATACCTTTTTTGTTGTCCAAAAACAAAAAATATGTGAAATAAAGGATAAAAAACATGTTAAACACATTTAAAACATTAGAATTTAATAATATCTTAAATAATTTAAGCGAATTTGCATTATCACAAAATGCTAAAGATAAAATACTTGCATTAAAACCATTTTTAAGTGAACGTGATTGTAAAAAAAATATGAAAGATACATCAGAGGCTAAAAAAATTATTGATTCTTTAGGCTCGCCACCAATTTCTACAATGACAGAACTTGATAAAATTCTTGTTCTAGCTGAAAAAGGATCTATGTTAACGCCAGAACAATTAACATCAGTTGCAACTTTTATTCATTCATGTAAACGAATGATAACTTTTCTAAAAAAAGCAGAAGTGCTTGAAGTAAATCTTGCATATTATGGTATGTCTTTTGTAGATTTATCTGATTTAGGAGAAGAAATCGAACGCTCTATAGTAAGTGATAAAGTTGATAGTTCTGCATCAAAAACTTTACAAGATATAAGGCGTAAAATTGAAAATACAAAGTCATCTATTAAAATTAAATTAGATGCTGTGCTTAAAAGTAAAAAAGCTTATTTATCTGATAATAACATTGTAATTCGTAACGGAAGATATGCTTTGCCTGTTAAAAAAGAGTATAAAAATCAAATTTCTGGTACAATAATAGATACATCTAACACAGGTGGCACAATATTTATTGAACCATCAGCTATAGGTAAAATTCAATCAGAAATTAATGTTCTACAAATCGAAGAAGATAATGAAGTACGCAAAATTTTATACACTTTATCTGCATTTATTGATGAAAATATGTTATCACTTAAAACAAATATGGATTACATGGAAACACTTGATTTTGTGTTTGCTAAAGCTAAATATTCTTATGAATTAAGAGCAAATGAAGTGCCAATTAATACAGATAGAATAATTAAAATTATAAAAGGTAGACATCCACTGTTGAATAAAGATGAATGCATACCATTAGATTTTAATTTAGGCGAAAATTACCGAGGAATTATTGTTACAGGACCTAATACAGGTGGGAAAACTGTATCGCTAAAAACAGTTGGACTTTTATCTTTAATGGCTCAATGTGGGCTTCATGTACCAGCCGAAAAAGGTAGCACACTTGCTATGAATGCAAATATTTTATGTGATATCGGTGATGGACAAAGTATTTCAGAAAATTTATCAACTTTTTCTGCACATATTACAAATATCGTTGCAATTTTAAAAGAAGTTTCACATGAAAGCTTGGTTTTATTAGATGAATTAGGTTCAGGAACTGACCCTGCTGAAGGTATGGGAATTGCTGTTGCAATTTTAGATGAACTTAGAAAAAAGAATTGTCTGTTTTTAGCTACAACGCATTATCCAGAAATAAAAGATTATGCAAAAAATACACCGTCACTGATTAATGCACGTATGGAATTTGATAAAGAGAACCTAAAACCATTATACAAACTTCAAATAGGTGAAGCGGGAGAAAGTTGTGCACTTTCAATTGCAGAACGATTAGGATTGCCTATGCATTTATTGGAAAGAGCAAAAAAAGAAGCTTATTACGATAAATCTAAAACCAAAATTGAAAGATTTACAGATTTTGTAGCAGAGGAATCAAATTCACCGAAACAAGCAAGCAAAATTATCAGAGATATTCCAAATAGAATAAATGCAGTAAAACATTTATTTGAAATGGGAGATAGTGTCACGATTTTAGCTGATAATAGCATTGGTATAGTTTATAAACCAGCAGATGATAAAGGTAATTTAATTGTTCAAGTCAAAGATAAGAAAATTGAAATAAACCATACAAAAGTAAAACTTAAAACAAGTGCAGCGGAGCTTTATCCACCAGATTATGATTTTTCTATAATTTTTGATACAGTGGCAAATCGCAAAGCACGCCATAAGATGACAAAGGGGCATAATGCCGATTTAATCGTAACTTATGATGAGTACACAAAATAAACTTTTGAAGTATATTAAAATTTCGTGCTATGCTTAAATTTACAAGTATAGCACTTTTTTAATTTCGATTAGCAATAAAAAGTTTACATTTTGGATACTTTCTAGTTGTTGAAACTTTATAATCAACATGATAAAATAAATAATAGATTTTAACCAAAAATGTAACATTATAATAAAAAGAGGGTTGAGAATATGAAAAATGTAATATTAATTTCTTTTTTATCAGCAGTCTTGCTATTAAATGGTTGTGGAGAATCACAACCAAATAAAATAAATAAGAATTCTCCACCTGAAAATATTCAACAGGCAAATCAAACAAAAGATACAGAAATTGATTATGAAGCCACAATGTTAGAGGTTATAGGGAATGAGTTTTTTGAAGATAGAGCATTCATGCGTATTGAAGATGAAGTAGTTCTTGAAAAAACTTGTGCTGTGTTCGCGGTTGGAACAAACCGAAAAGAACAATTTGTAACAGAAGAACGCATTGCTGTAGCTTCTGATGGGCTTGTATACTGGTATGATATAGTTGCTGATATGTGGTTTGACTGGGAGAAACAAGACACTGCAAAAGAGCAAGTTATCACACCAGAAAATATTGATTACAGCCAATATTCTTCACTTATTGAAAGCTATGAAAAAGCAATGATTTCCCCAACTGGTGAGTCCACAGGACAATTATATACAAACCTTGTTGATTTTAATGGGGATGACATTTTAGAACTTGTACTTATAAGAATTTTCCATGGGATAAATAATGAATATATCGACTGGTCTAGTGATGCTTTTGTAGGCGATTGGGAAAACCCAGTGGTGCAAGTATACTCAATTGATAATATGAATAAACTGCAACATGCAGGCAGCTTTCCGTTAATATTCTATCCTGAAGAAGGCGGAATATATGATATAGGCTATGCAACAATAGACGGTACAACTTACCTTGTAACAGGTGGATACAGTGACCCATTTTTACAAGGTGCATCAGAAAAAACATTATGGAAATATGTGAATAATGGAGAAGCAAGCTCATTATTGCCAGTTTGTACTATAAGATATGAAAATATTGAAACACAAACTACATATTATATTGATGGCGTGCAAGTAGATGAAAGTGAATATAAAGCGATTGCTGATAATATAGAATATCATGCAATAATATCTAAAGAGCTTGAAACAACACCATCAGAAAAATTAGAGCAAACCAAACAATTTTTAGCTGATTATCCAGCAAAAAATAGCATTAGCAAAAACGCAATCTTTAATAATGGGTGGTTTGTCATAATTGAAGATAATCCTTCAGAATTAGAAGAAGATGTAGTAATCGAATATTTAAGAGCAGTTGCATTAAATGATTTTGATACAATAAGACAACTTGTTGAGAATGAAGACTGGGTTAAACAAATAGAAGTTAACCGAAATGAAGGGCATATGTTGCCAGGAATTATTATAACAGATATAACGACGATGGATATAGACCAAGCAGGACAAGATTCAATTAGATTAGCTAATGAAATTGAAGAAAATGGTGATATAGACAACTTAAATCATCCTAAAATCGTAAAATGTGAAGCTGTAAGCGTTCATGATAAAGAAACAGTAGATTTTACTAGCCAATTTCCGACAGACAGAACAATGTGGATTATAACTGATGATAAAGATTCTGCACAAACAATTTTTATAGATAGTTTTTATTCAAATGATATGTATACAAGCACGCCAGATAGCTATAACCCGTTTTATGTTTCTTTTGTTGGTTATAGCAGTGATATAAATGAAATTTATGGTCTTGAAATTCCAATATTTGAAGGACTTATAATGCAAGAAGAACAAGAAAAATTAGAATATTATTCAACAGAAAATGGAGATGAACTTTATCTAATTAAAAGCACTTGGAATTCAAATATAAAAGTATATGAGAATTCAGAAGATGGTACACGAGGTGAATTGCTCTATGAAACAGATGGAAATGTTTTGTATTTACAATGCAATGAAAGCGATATTCATTCAGAAGTAGAAATTGTTACAGTGCCATATGGGGACAGTGAATACAACTATTACCCAGCTGTGGATTTAGTTAATGGAAAAACAATACATGGAGATTATTCTGCCGATTTTCCACGCCCTTAAAATCTATTAATAACATCAAAAAGAGGCTGTGACGAAATTAAAATTTCAGTCACAGCCTTATTCTAATATATATTATCTATGAAACAATTAAAACAAATATTGATTTATTTTAAGGGGTGTGCCTAATTACGACACACCCCCTTTTTTGATTATCCATTAAATTTATTCATCGCACTTTGCACACTACCTGTTACAATCTCTTGTGCTGCTCCATTAGCATTATCAAATGCTTTAATCATATCAGCTTCTTCGTCTTTAACAAATGCAGATAAAACCCAATCAGCTAAATCATAATCAGGGTGAGGTTTTCCACCTATACCGATTTTAACTCGTGGAAATTCATCACTGCCAAGAAGTGCAATTATATTTCGCAGTCCATTTTGACCACCATGCGACCCCTTTGCCCTTGTGCGAATTTTACCGACAGCAAGCGAAATATCATCACATAAAACTATTACATTTTGTGGTTCTACCTTATAAAAATTTACAGCTTCAATTACAGCTTCGCCACTTAAATTCATAAAAGTTTGTGGTTTCATTAAAAGCACTTTTTTGTCACCAATAGTCGCTTCTGCTGTAGTCGCTTTAAATTTAATTTTATTTATTTTAACCTTTAATTTGTCAGCTAATCTATCAATAGCTAAAAACCCAGCATTATGACGTGTGTTTGCATATTTATCACCAGGATTACCTAAACCAACAATAATATGAGATACACTGCCTGTTGCTGTGTTTCTTTTTCCCTCTTTTTCTTCGATTTGCTTAAATATATCAAAAATTGACATTGTTTTTCTATTCCTCGCTAAAATTTATATAAAAATATTAAGTTCACGACGCAACATATCTAATGCAACAGATGATGCAGTATTGCGAACTCGTTCTCTTTTTGGCACAGCATTAAGTTTACGAACTGTAGTTTTACCATCACGATATAACGCAATGTATACAAGACCTATAGGTTTTTCATCTGTACCACCATCAGGCCCTGCGATACCTGTAATGCCGATACCAATTTCACTGCCGACAAGTTTTGCAACACCTTCAGCCATTTCAAGTGCTGTTTGTTCAGACACTGCACCATACTTTTCAAGTGTTTCAGCTTTTACATTTACAAGCTTTTGCTTCATTTCATTTGAATACGTGACAACACTACCTAAAAAGATTTTTGATGAGCCGGCTATATCGGTAACACGTTTTGACACTAAACCACCTGTACAAGATTCAGCAAATGAAACTGTGATATTTTGGCGAATAAGTTCATCTACAACTACTTGCTCAAGTGAAGTTGCATCAATTCCATACACATATTTATCAAGAACATCACACACTTCACGCACAACAGGGATTGTCATTTCTCTTGCTTTTTCCTCTGTTTCAGCCTTAGCAGTTACACGTACAAGTGCTTCATTTTCTTTAGCATAAGGTGCGATGCTAGGATTTGTGGAGCTTGCCATTTTATCATGAAGTCTAGCTTCCATATCGCTCTCACCAATGCCAAAAGTACGAATAAATGTAGAATATATTGCACCACCAGAAAATTTAGCAAGGTATTTCATAGCTTTTTGTCTGAATAGTGGCTCGCATTCACGTGGAGGCCCAGGGAGCATAACAACAGTATGATTACCGCTTTCAAATGCACAAGCAGGTGCTGTACCCCAATCGTTTTTGAATACTGTACAACCTTCTGGCAGATAAGCTTGCTTTCTGTTGTTTTCAGCCATAGGGCGGTTAAGTTTTACAAAAAATTCTTCAAGTTCACGCATACTTTCCTCGTGCACTACAAGTTTTTTGCCGAAAGCGTGTGCTAGTGTTTCTTTAGTTAAATCGTCAAGCGTAGGACCTAAACCACCTGTTGTGATAATTATATCAGCACGTGATTTAGCAGTTTCGATAGCATTTATAAGCCTGTTTGGATTATCGCCGACAACTGTATGATAAAATGTATTAATCCCAAGTTCTGACAAACCTTGAGAAATGATTTTTGCATCTGTATTTACAATTTCACCAAGTAAAAGCTCTGTACCTACTGCAATTATTTCTGCACTTTTTGCACTCATAGTTCAATTACCACTCTTTCCACACGCTCTATAGCATCATTTACAAGTTTGTCAATATCAAGTGTTTTTTCGCCAGCCTCAACCTTATAAAGTCTAGGTTTTGTATCAGGGTGTTTTGGAGTAAATACTGTGCAACAATCCTCATAAGGTAAAATTGAGGTTTCAAATGTATCAATTTTACGAGATATTTGAATAATTTCCTCTTTATCCATACCAATTACAGGGCGAAGTATTGGCATATCACACACAATTCCTGTAGCGTGCATAGCGTGCATTGTTTGGCTTGCAACTTGACCTAAACTCTCACCTGTTATAAGTGCTGAACATCTTCTTTCTATTGCTATTTTTTCTGCAATTCTCATCATAAATCTACGCATGATTACAGTGAATAAATCTTCTGGGCATTCACGTCGCATTTGTTCTTGGATTTCTGTAAATGGTACAACATGAACGATAATTCTGCCAGCGTATTTAGTTAAAATCTTAGCTAAATCAAGAACTTTTTCTTTTGCTTGTTCTGATGTATATGGATATGAGAAAAAGTGAATTGCTTCAAGTTCTACACCACGTTTTGCAATCATATAACCTGCAACAGGGCTATCAATACCACCTGATAATAAAAGCGCTGCCTTGCCGTTAACACCAACAGGCATACCACCAGCACCCATAATACGTCCTGCATAAATAAACGCATTTTTATCACGTATTTCTACCATAACAAGAACTTCTGGATTGTGCATATCTGGTGTTAAATGTGGATATTTTTCGTGTAATTCACCACCGACTTCGACAGAAATTTGAGGTGATTTAAGCGGGAATTTTTTGTCAGAACGTTTAGCCTCCACTTTAAAACTTTTAGCGTTTTCAAGTGTTTCACGTAAATATTCTGTACCAATTTCGATAATGTTGTTAATATCTTTATCACAAACAGCAGCACGACAAATAGCAACTATACCAAAGACATTAGTAAGCGCTTTTGCACCCTCATCAATTGGAGCATCGCCCTGTGGTTCAATATAAATAGTTGATTGAATAGAATAAATTTTCCATTCACCCAGAGGTTTTAGTCTACGTCTGATGTTATCCATAAGTCTGTTTTCAAATTTTCGGCGATTTAAGCCTTTTAGCACAAGTTCGCCACACTTTAGTAATAATATTTCTTTCATTTATTTATCTCCAATTCGTTGTTAAGTTGTGAGGTTGGGTTATTTATATCTAATTCCCATTTTAATGGATTAGTGTGAATGTATTCCCATAGTTTTTGGTACTCCTGTTCATTTCTTATAATATGGTCATGGTATGAACGTTGCCAAACCGAAAAACCGATATTTTTATTGGTAAAACGTTTTAATGTTGATATGAATTTAGGTATAATTGCATTTGTAGGGGACG
>CAYJKB010000051.1:8051-14280 GCA_964370625.1 uncultured Oscillospiraceae bacterium
GGACGCCGTCCCCTACATTTGACACAATGCCACCAAACAAACATTCACGATTTTGTGTACATATTGTTATAAAATATGCACCATTTTGGTTATAATTATAGTCACTTAAACGTATATTTTTCCTAACATGCAAACCCATGTTATCACCTCTAAATATAAGTTACATAAATTATGGTTTTGGATTTTTGATTGAAATTCTATTTGAGTGTAAGTAGTCTATCGTGACCTATTTTAACAGCATTTATAAATGCATCAATATCCTCTTTTGTGTTTTCTGGGCAAAGGCTAATACGCAAGGCACTATCAATCAAATTATGAGGAACATTCATAGCCGATAACACATAACTTTTTTTACCTTTAGAACAAGCAGAACCAGCAGATACATAAACATCACAATCTTGAAGTATTCTAAGCATAACTTCACTTTTAAGCCCATTAAAAGATATATTTGCTATATAAGGTATAGTATTTTCACCGTTTAGACTGCTGTTTTCGAAGGTTTCAAGTGCAGTATTTACCAAATAATCATAAAGCCCTTCTACATATTTATTATTCTTGTCCAAGTTGTTTTTTCGTTCTTTACAAGCTTCAGCAAAAGCACAAATTAAGGGTAAACTCTCAGTTCCAGAACGCATACCATTTTCTTGACCACCACCATAAAGATAAGGAGTGATTGAAACACCTTTTTTAATGTATAATGCACCAATACCTTTAGGAGCTCCGATTTTATGCCCACTTACACTAATAAAATCAGCATGAGAACAAACTTCACTCATAGGAACTTTAGCAAAAGATTGAACAGCGTCAACGTGAAAAAGTGCATGAGGAATTTTAGCTTTAAGTGCTTTTGACATAGCTACTACATCAAATTTTGTGCCAACTTCGTTGTTTACATGCATAACACTTGCAAAAATGGTATCTTCACGCAGTGCATTTTTAAAATCATCTAGCGAAATTATACCTTGCCTGTTTGGTGTAAGATAAGTCACTTCAAAACCGTTGCCTTCAAGCTTTTCAAGGGCTTTAAGTGTTGCACTATGTTCAACTTTAGTTGAAATTATATGTTTACCACGCTTGTGAAGCTTATTAGTAGCACCAAAAATCGCAGTGTTAATACTTTCAGTTCCACAAGAAGTAAAAAAAATTCTGTCAGCAGAAGTGCCAAATAAATCTGCCACAGATATTCGAGCTGATTTAAGCTCAGATAATGCTGAAATACCGAGTTTATGCACAGAAGATGGATTTCCAAAGTGACAAGTCATCATTTCATATGCTTTTTTTGCTGAATTTTCAAGTACCTTCGTTGTGGCACTATTATCTAAGTAATGCATTGAATTCTCCGTTTTTTATTGTATTATACACCTTTGTCACAATAATTACAATATTCATGATATATTTTTGTGTTTTTTTCTAATAGTGATTTTAACATTATATCTTGATAAAATATAATAATAATGTTATAATACAATGTAAAATTTATTTTTGACAATTTATAGTTGTCTAAAATACAGAATAAAGTTCTGAAAGGGGCAAGAAAAATATGCCTGGCAAAGTTATTCTTGGCGCTCAGTGGGGCGATGAAGGAAAAGGAAAATATATCGATATTTTTGCAAGTAGTGCAGATATGGTAGTTCGTTCTCAAGGCGGTAACAACGCAGGACATACTGTGGTTGTTGGCGAAAAAGTTTACAAGCTTCATGTTATCCCATCAGGGATTTTATATAAATCCTGTGTTAATATTATCGGACCTGGGGTAGTTATAGACCCTGTTGTTGTTATGGCCGAAATTGATGGACTTATCGAGAAAGATATTGAAGTTAACAATTTATTTATAGATGCACGTTGTCATATTATTATGCCTTGGCATATTAAAATTGATGAGCTTTCTGAAAAAGCTCGTGGTGGTGACGACATCGGAACTACTAAACGAGGTATAGGACCTTGTTATATGGACAAAGCTGAACGTATTGGTATCCGTATGCATGATTTTATTAACGAAGAAAAATTTGCAGATGTAGTTAGAACGGCTTGTGCTAGAAAAAATCTAATCATCGAAGGTGCTTATAAAGCAGAACCTCTTGATGCTGAAGAAATTATCGAAAAATATAGACCATTAACAGAACGTTTTAGAAAATTCATTCGTGATACATCTGTTATGGTTTATGATGCTATTAAACAAAATAAAAATGTATTATTCGAAGGTGCACAAGGAACATTGCTTGATCTTGATATGGGCACATACCCATATGTAACATCTTCTCATCCTGTATCTGGTGGCTGTGCTATCGGTTCAGGCGTAGGACCTACTGCGATTGATGACATCGTAGGTATTTGCAAAAGTTACACAACTCGTGTTGGTAAAGGTCCTTTCCCAACTGAGCTATTTGATGAAACAGGCGATTATATTCGGGATAAAGGTTTTGAGTTTGGGACTACTACAGGTCGCCCACGTCGTACAGGTTGGTTTGATGCAGTTATTGCTCGTTTTGCTGTACGTGTAAATGGCTTGACAGAAATCGTTATCAACAAGATTGACCCACTTTGTGGCTTGCCTACGCTTAAAGTTTGTGTAGCATATGATATGAATGGAACAAGGGTTGAAGATTTCCCAGCTGACTTTGCTGACTTAGAGCATTGTAAGCCAATTTACGAAGAATTCCCAGGATTTACAGAAGATTTAACTAACCTTACATCTTATGACCAATTGCCACAAAATGTAAAAGATTACATTGTTGCGCTAGAGCGTATTTGTGGCTGTCCTATTAAGATGCTTGGTGTAGGCCCTGCACGTAATCAAATTATTGAAATTTAATTATAGCTGCTAAAAAACCTTGAAAACACAAAATCCGAAATGAAATTACAATGATTTTATTTTCATTGCATGAAAAAATTCAAGCATTAGCAACATATATCAAATATGTTTCATAGTTTGAACTTTTTACACTTTGATTTTCAAAGTTTTTCTGATACGACAATAGTTTTTTATGGGCTGATTTAATTAAAGCAACTTTATTACACATATTACATTATTTGGGGCATTTCCACTATTTTTTATGCTGGAAATGTCCTGTTTTATGTGTATTACAAGTTTTTTACATTTATTTTTAAAAAAAACTCGTGATTTTTAGAATTTTATGTAGTATAATGTTTTCATAAGGAGAAACTTAAATGAGTGTACTTAAAAGTATAATTTTTAACAATAAACCATGTGCTGATGGCGTGTTGCCGTTTGCACGAAAAATATTTTTTTCAGATGCGTGTGAATTAACACTTACAGCATTATCAACATTAGGTAGCGTTTATGTTCATGATGGCAATGAAACACAAAGTGAAGTAGAAGTAATAAAAGAACTTTTAGCATCTACGCCACAACTTTTCGAAGCTGACGAACTTGTTCTTACAGCATATCCAATCCCAGAATTAATAGGAAATGATTATGCTGTATTATGTCAAAAACATACAGACAAAGAAGCGCAAATTTCAACTTTGTCTACAGGACAAAATAATGTTAGCACTGTAATTATCAACACACAGTTTTTAACACAAATAGTAAGTACATTACAAATTGGTACAGTGCAAGATATTATAAACACAGCTTTAGCATATGAAGATGTAAAGCATGAACAAAATACAATAGCAGGGCTTTGTGAGCTTTGCGATATTGTAACACTTTATTATGCATCAAAAGCATATCGCCAACGCATGAACTTTCATTTGATTTCTATGGGAGTTCATATTGTTGATATGGATAACACATATGTTTCTTCTGATTGTACTATTGGCAAAGGCACTGTTATACTTCCGAATAGTATCATTATAAAAGGAACGATTATCGGAGAAGATGCAAAAATTGGCCCATCTTCCTATATTGAAAACGCAAAAATAGGGGATAGAACAAAGATTAATAACTCTCAAGTTTATCAAAGCGAAATTGGAACAGATGGAACAGTAGGTCCATTTGCGTATATTCGCCCTGATTGTAAACTAGGGAATAATATTAAAATCGGTGATTTTGTCGAACTTAAAAAAGCTACACTCGATGATGGTACAAAAGTTTCTCATTTAACATATATCGGCGATGCTAAAGTTGGAAAGAATGTAAACTTTGGATGTGGCACTGTGGTTGTAAACTATGATGGATATAATAAATATCTAACAGAAATCGCAGATGATGCATTTATAGGTTGCAACACAAATCTAGTAGCACCTGTAAAAGTTGGAAAAGGTGCATTTACAGCAGCGGGCTCAACGGTAACTAGAAGTGTGCCAGATGGTGCATTAGCAGTTGCACGTGTTCGTCAAGACAACAAAGAAAAATGGGCAGACAACAGACGTGCAAGAATGGAAAAAAGCAAAAAATAGAAAAATATAATAAGAAAGTATTAAACGACATAGGGTGATGCCCTAAATTGGGAGGAAAATTAAAATGGTATCCAGTGGTAAAACAATTAAAATCTTTTCAGGCAATGCAAATCAAGAACTTTCAAAGCAAATCGCAACATCCCTAGGATTAACACTAGGTCAATGTGAAGTTGGCACTTTCTCTGATGGAGAAATTTCAGTATCTATTAATGAAACAGTGCGTGGTTCTGATGTATTTTTAATTCAATCAACTTGTGAACCTGTAAACAACAATTTAATGGAGCTTTTAATTCTAATTGATGCTTGTAAACGTGCATCTGCTGGTAGAATTACTGCTGTTATTCCTTACTTTGGTTATGCACGACAAGATCGTAAAACCAAAGCACGTGATCCAATCACATCTAAATTATGTGCAGATTTAATTTCTGCTGCTGGTGCTGACAGAGTTCTTACAATGGATTTACATGCACCTCAGCTACAAGGTTTCTTTGATATTCCTGTGGATAACTTAATTGGTACATCAATTCTAATTCCTCACATGGCACAAAAATTCGGATATAATCGTGATGATATGGTTATCGTAGCACCTGATTTAGGTTCTGTTGCTCGCACTCGTAAATTTGCTGAACGTCTTGATTATCCTCTTGCAATTATCGATAAACGTCGTCCTCGTGCGAATGTATCGGAAGTTATGAATATTATCGGTAATGTTGAAGGGAAAACAGTTATCTTAGTTGATGACTTAATTGACACAGCGGGCACTTTATGTCATGCAGCTTCTGCTCTTATTGAAAAAGGTAGAGCAAAAGAAGTTTATGCGTGTGCAACACATGGTGTGTTATCAGGCCCTGCTATCGAACGTCTGCAAAGCAGTGTAATCAAAGAGCTTTTCTTACTTGATACAATAGCATTACCAGAACATAAGAAAATTGATAAAATCACTCAACTTTCAGTAGGCCCTATGTTCTCAGAAGCTATTGCACGTATTTATGAAGAAGTTTCTGTTTCTATGCTTTTTGATTAATAGGTGAAAATGAGATTACTTACAATAGGTGACGTGGTATCAAAACCTGGCATTAATATGCTATCACGTCATTTGAAAAAAATAGTACGTCAAGAAAATATTGATTTTGTGGTTGTAAATGGTGAAAATGCGAGTGGTGTGGGAATTACTCCATCGCAAGCTGATGATATTTTCGATGCAGGTGCACACGTTATAACATTAGGCAATCATGTGTTTAAAAAACGTGAAATAGCAAATTATCTTGAAGATACACCATATATTTTGCGTCCGTCAAATATGGCGCCACAACTTCCTGGATATGGATATTATATTTACAATGAAGGTAAGCTTGGCAGAATACTTGTTATTAACTTAATTGGTAGATGTGATATGCAGTTTGGAAATGAAAATCCATTTCTTGAAGTAGAACGTATTTTAAAAAAATGTGAAGGCGAATATGATACTGCCATCTGTGAAATTCACACAAATGCAACGAGTGAAAAAATTGCAATGGGATTTCATTTAGATGGTAAAGTTGCTGTAGTTTATGGCACACATACACATGTGCCAACTGCTGATATTAAAATTTTGCCTAAAGGCACAGGATATATTACGGACATCGGAATGACAGGTCCTTATTTGTCTGTCTTAGGGGTTGAGCCGGCTCAATCTATAGCTATGTTTCGTGGAGACCTAACAGAGTACTTTAAAGCTGCCTCTGGAGATTGCATCTTGTCTGGTGCAATATTTGATATTGAAGGCAATAAATGTACGAGTGCCACAAGATATGAAATAATTGATTAAATATTAAGGTGTGACAGATATGTCACACCTTAGATTTTATATTATATAAAATTATTTTTT
>CAYJKB010000052.1:0-13685 GCA_964370625.1 uncultured Oscillospiraceae bacterium
CACCCCATTTTTATATTCTTATCGAATAGCAGTATTAATAAATTGAATCTCGTTTGAAACTTCATTTGCAATTTGATTGCTATCTTGAGCAATTCTTGCAGTATCAGAAATTTTATCAGAAATGACATCAATTTCTGTTAACATTTTTTCAACATTTTCAACTTGTAATGACATGATTTGACTAATTTCACGAGCTTCTTTTGCTGTTGCATTTGAATAATCTATAAGTTTTGATATGTCTTTTGCTGTGTCTTTTATGCGTTTTGATCCTAATCTAATTCCGGAAATAGATTCATTTACTAAAACTGTGCTATCACTTGCTGCTGTAGAACATTTAAATGCAAGATTTCGAACTTCTGATGCTACAACAGAAAATCCTTTACCTGCTTGTCCTGCTCTTGCTGCTTCTACAGATGCATTTAATGCTAAAATATTTGTTTGGAATGCAATATCTTCTATACTTTTAATAATATCCACGATTTTTTCGCTTGATTTTTCGATATCTGCTATAGTTTCAACAATTAATGACATATTGTCATTATTTTCATGAACTTTATTTACGCTTTCTGTTGCAATTTCTTGTGCAGAGTTTGCTCTATTTTGAACTTTTTTGATTTCTTCAAAAATATTTATACTATGTTCTTTAAGATTATCAATAATTTCTGACTGTTCAACAGAGTTATCAGATAATGAATTTGCAAATGATAACATATTATTTGAAGTATCTCTTAAATTATCTGTTCTTGTTTTAATTTCATTAAAAACGGCAAGTCTAGTTTGAACCTGATTTTTACCATCTTCCATTGTTTCATTAAGTTCACTTAATAGCTTTTGTAATTCTTCTTCTTTTTCTTGAGATTCTCTGCGTGAATTAATTCCCCAAGAAAGGATTAAATATAAGAAAAATAATGCAAAGTTTATACCTAATAAACCTCGGAATATAAATGAAGTTGAAATCCCTACATAAAGTGCATCTCTAAATAACAAACTTACTAATATAATAATATCCAAAAGTGCCCATTGAATTAATACTATTTTCTTAATATAATATAGCGAACTGATAGCCACAACTGAAATAATCAGTGGAAATCCGCCAGCAAATTCATTACTTATTAATCCTATACCTACAACGACAAAAAATTGAATAATGGTAAGTGTATAGATTGCTGTATTAGGGCCTACTTTATTATATATAAACCGAGTAATTCCCATTATAATAAAGATTGAAGCAACTATTGTTATCCCTATTAAAAAGTCTCCACTTAAAAGATATACTAATGTATACAACAGTCCTCCACCAATCAAAATATTCAGATTGATTTTAAAAAGTTTTTCTATAGAATTATTCATTTCAATGCTCCATTCTATTATTTTTTTACTGATTTTAGTATCTCATATTTCCTATGTGATGTCAATAAATAATCAATTTTTGAATTTATCATTTCGAAAAAGTATACAAATTTAATTACTAAAAGTTAACCTATTGAAATTATTTTATAATGATGTATAATAAAGTTAAAACAATTTCGAAGGAGTTTCACTATTATTATGATTAAACTTTCCCCATCTATTCTATCTGCTGATTTTGCAAATTTAGAAAGAGATATTAAAATGGTTACTGAAGCTGGCGCAGAATACATACATGTAGATGTTATGGATGGTCATTTCGTTCCCAATCTAACTATCGGTGCGCCTGTAGTTAAAGCACTTAGAAAATGTACTGATAAGGTTCTTGATGTTCATTTAATGATTGCAAATCCATCTCAATATTTAGATGATTTTATCGCTGCAGGCTCTGATATTATCACTGTTCATCTAGAATCAAACGGAGATGTTTTAGAACAAGTTCGTAAAATTAAATCTGCTGGTGTTCGTGCTTGTGTTTCTATTAAACCCAAGACACCTGTTGAAGCACTTTTGCCATTATTGCCTGAACTCGATATGGTTCTTATTATGACTGTAGAACCTGGTTTTGGTGGTCAAGGCTTTATCGAAGAATGTATGGATAAAATTACAGCTGTTCGAAATGAAATTAAAGCAAAAAATTTAAACTGTGAACTTGAAATTGATGGTGGTGCAAAGCTTTCTAACACTGCTGAAATTATTAAAGCCGGTGCTGATGTTATTGTTGCTGGATCTGCTGTTTTTTCAAATGATATTTGTGAAAATGTCAAATCCTTCTATGAATTATTTGAGCAGACTTATCCTTTATGTAATTGGAAATAGATTAAAATTCAAAATTCGACTCTTATAGCACGAAGAAAATAAAGTTTTTTGTGTTTTCAATGTTTTTGGTACTCTAAAGGCTGTGATGAAATTGCTCATCACAGCCTTTCTTTATGGAGCTTGTATAACTGTACCTTTTTTATGTTCTGCTGGTGAATATATTGAAAATAATTTAAGCGAGCTCGAGCTAGTATTAATTATTTTATGCCATATTCCAGATGGGATAATTATCGCCATACCTTCAGATAAAACTGCTTTTAATGTAAGTGCATTTTTGTTTTTACCCATTTGAACAATGCCTAATCCACTTTCAATTTTGATAAATTGGTCAATCCCCTCATGTATTTCAATCGGAATTTCTTCATTTGCTTTTATATCCATCAATGTAACTTGCATCTTTTCACCCGTCCACAAAGTGCGTAGATAATTTGAATTTTGTGTTGTCATTTCATCGATATTTACAACAAGTGGTAATCCTCCATAATCTTTTGGCGAAATATTTGGTTCTTTAAATGTGGTTTTTATATAATTTTGCCTTCTTCGCATAACTTCACTCCTCACACATAGTAAATATATAATTATTATATGAGTTTGCTTACAAAAAGTGATTATTTTCTAATTAATAATTTGTGGAAATTAAGTGAAATTTTCTAATTTTCGATTTTTCTCTTGATATTTAGTATATGTTGGAATATAGTATTTGTATAATTCAAATTTTATGGAGGATAATACTATGTTATTTGTTTGTTACCCTAAATGTAGCACTTGTCAAAAAGCAAAAAAATTCTTAGATGATAATAATATTTCATACACAGAGCGACATATCAAAGAAAATAATCCGAATTTTAATGAATTAAAAGAATGGCATAATAAAAGTAAATTGCCACTTAAAAAATTCTTCAACACAAGCGGACTTGTATATAAATCTTTGAATTTAAAAGACAAACTGCAAACTATGAGCGAAGATGAACAACTTCAACTGCTTTCAACTGATGGAATGCTTGTAAAGCGACCACTTTTAATAGGTGATAAGTTTGTTTTAACAGGTTTCAAAGATGCTGAATGGAGTTTAGTTACTAAGTAAAAAACAGGCTGTGCAAATGCACAGCCTGTAATTTTTTATAATTCTGCTTTCCAAAGCCCATGTAGATTGCAATATGCATAAACAATTTCTACTGAATCATTATCACACAATGCAAAACATGCACATGGTTCATCAGACGGTGATAAACCTTTTCTCTGATTTCCTTCTTTAGAGTGTAAGCTAATCCACTCAATAAAATGTTCTTCCGTCATAGGATGTGGAACAGAGCCAACTTGTACTTTCACAATATTACCTTCAATTGTTACAGAAGGAACATGTTTTTCTACTGCTGCATCTGTTGAACCTGCAACAATTTCGCTCATTTTTTCACCACAACAAAGAATAGGAACACCTTTGTCTTTTACAAATCCGATAATATTGCCACAGTGTTTGCAGGTAAAAAATCTCATATCAATTCTCATGTTATTTCTCCCTTTCCTTTTTCAATATTAGTTTTTGCATTTTGTTAGATTTAGATTACCATATTTAATAAAATAATACAATGGTTTAATACCAATATTTACAAAAATTAAATATTTTGTATAAATGCTAAATTTTTGCTTATAATATTAGTAAATTTTATTTAAAGGAAGTGCTCTTATGTTAACTATCAAAGATTTTCCACAAGGTTTTGCTAATAATTTAATGCAAGATTCAAAAGCTACTGATTTCTTTTTCTCTTGCAATGTCGCTCAAAAGCAAGCTCTTTTATCTCAAGTTCAAAAAATCACAAGCAAAGAAGAAATGAAAGCTTTTGTTGAAAATTTACCTAGCTTAGTATTATAGTTTTTTCACAAAAATATGTAAAAAAATCGGACTACTATAAATTCTATAGCAGTCCGATTTACTTTAGTTAATTTCAGCGATTAAAATTCTTATTTGTTTTCCTGTGTCATCATAATAGCCTGTAAGGTTATAATTACTTGTTTCTACAGCATCAAGTGTTGTTGCAATGTAATTTGTACCATCTTTTAAAATAACATCTACATTTTCACTTACAGTGTATTTTGTATCATTATCATAAGCTGTAAATCCATTAATTTCATCAATTTCCACTTCGTTCATTTCATTGATTGATGATACTTTTCCATCATCATAGCTGATGCTAGCACCACCTAAACTTACATTTAAAAGTGAACCATTTGTTGTCATTGTTTGAATTTTTCCATCAATCATAACTTCATATGTGCCCATCAATTGCATCCCGCTATCTACTTCGTTTTCAGAAATTACATACCCATAAGTGTATGTGTTTCCTGTTACACCATCTAAAATCAAATGTGAAATTTGACCATTTGTGTTTAATTTATAATATAACACATCTTGTGAATTTAAAGATTTATTAGCAAGTGTTGATGGATAAATTTTTGTATAATTGCCATCATCATCTGTTTCTAAAATTTCAATATCTGATGCTAATGTATAATTACCAAGTTTTGTAGCTGTGCTATTCACTGTCCCAGAAATACTGTTTGCCGCAAGTGCTGTGATAACTGTTCCTTGTGAAGAAATTTTAACATTTACAGCTTTTCCATCTTCATATGCTGTGCCATTATGTAAAAATGTTCTCTCAACTCCATCAGTACAAGCTACTGTTGTTGATGTTTGCACAAATTCACCCGTTGCAGATGATGTTGTTGTGCTACTAATAGCAACTCCATAATATTCATTATTAATTTGTGTACTATCTACAGCTTCAGAAATTTTACCATCCATACCTAATAAAAGCGTTACAGTATCCCCTACTTTATAAGTACCTTGACTTGATAATTGATATGTTGCATTTGAAGTACCAATTGAATAACTAACTCCAGCTACTGTAACAGCAGTTGGTGCTACTTCTGATGGGCTTATTGCTGTGATTGTTCCAGAAACTTTATCATCATACACCCAAACTGTATTCATATCTGCATGATAATAATATACATCAAATGCATCTATGCTATCAGCAGTTACTGTTTCACCATTAAGGTAAATTGTAGCATCTGTCAAAGAGAATGGAACAGAAATTCCACCATCATATGTTACATATGGGCCTTTTGTACCTTCGTTTACAAGGCTTGCATAATCAATGCTATCTCCTGACACAGAATAACCTAAAGTTGTTCCGTATACAATGCCTTGTTTATTTTCAGCTAGCAGTGCATTGTAAAATAAATCTACAGCATCGTCAGTTGTAATTGTTTGCCCTTGTACAGCACTTACACCATCAAGTATACCCAGTGATGATGCTTTTGACATTTGTGCATAAGGGTATGCTCCAACTAAGTCAGCATTTGTATATCCTAAAAGCTTTAATATTGCTGATACTGCTTCTTCAAGTTTCATTGCTTGCTCAGGTTTGAATGAACCATCTATATATCCAGTCATCCAGCCATTTTCTGCTGCTACTTTTATATAAGCACTTTGTGTGTGATTTGATTTAACATCAGTATAAAGTGAATAACCATATCCTGTGCCAACTCCCTCAGCATATACTGATGCGTTAACTAGCATTTCAGCAAATGCTCCTCTTGTAACATTTGAATATAAATTCGTGCTACTATCAATTATGCCCACTGCATCCATCGTAGATACTCTTTCAGAAGTTGCTAGCGCATTTAATGGTAAAACTGAAACTAAACTTAATGCTACTAAAGCTGTAGCTGTAATTTTTTTAAACATTTTCAAACTCCATTTCATCGTTTGTACTAATTTTATAATCTAAGCGCATCAATTGGATTTAATGCTGCTGCTCTTTTTGCTGGTAAATATCCGAATAGTATACCAATACCTACAGAAATACTAAAAGCTAAAACTGAAGCTCCTACACCAGGGTCAACAGAAAATGGTGTGTCAAGCAGTGATGTTGCAACTGTGCTTGCAATACTAGATAATCCATACCCTAAACCAACTCCGATAACACCACCTAAAGCACTTATGCAAGTTGCTTCAATTACAAATTGTTGCATAATATAAGATTGCCTTGCGCCAAGAGATTTACGAATACCAATTTCACGTGTACGTTCTGTTACTGATACTAACATGATATTCATAATTCCAATACCACCAACCAAAAGTGATATCGCAGCAATTCCCGCTAATACATATACTAAAATATCAATCATAGCTGTCATTGTATCAAGCATTTCCCCAATACTCATAACTCTATATGCACTGTCACTTTCAAAATGTTCATATAGTGCATCTTCAAGCACTGTTCTGCTCTCTGAAGCTAAATTTTCATCTACCATCATTACAGAATAAGAAGAAATTACACCATTTCCTAATGTTCTTGATGCTGTTGTATAAGGCATATAAATTGCATCATCTGTTCCAGCTTCTTCAAGATCTTCTGTTTGTGCTTCCATGACACCTACAATAGTAAACGGTATACCATTTATACGAATAGTCTCACCAATAGATTGCCCATTAAAGAAAGTTGAATTTATGTATTCACCAATAACAATTACATCTTGTCTGCTTTCCACATCTGAATAAGTTAAATTTCTTCCTTGTGAAACTTCATAACCCTTTATTTCAAAAAAATCTTCTGACACACCTGTAATACTACTTTCCAGTGTTTCACTTCCAACTTTAGCAGAAGAACTTACTGAAACAGTGGGTGACATAGCTTGTAAATATTCTGGATTTTCTTCAACTATTTCATATATATCATCATCTGAAACTGTACGAGTTGATGATCCTCTCCCCATTACACTAACAGATAAAACATTTGTTCCCATATCGGCAAAACTTGATTCTACATAAGCTGTAAGCCCATTTCCAAGCCCTACGATGATAATTACAGCAAGTATACCGATAATAATACCTAGCATAGTTAAAAATGCACGCATTTTACTACTTAAGATATTTTTTATTGCAAGGGTAAAACCTTCTGTGATTTTCATGATGCTGCTTCCTCGTTTTCATCTATATTATGTCTTACAAGTGCAAGCGGATTGCTAGATGAACCATCATAAACCACTTTTCCATCTTCAAGTCTTATAATTCTATCAGCTTTAACTGCAATATCATTGTCATGCGTGATTAATACCACTGTGCTGCCTTTTTTGTGTAATTCAATTAACATTGAAAGCACTTCACGACCTGTTTTTGAATCTAGTGCTCCTGTTGGTTCGTCTGCAAGTAACACTGATGGGTTTGCAGCTAATGCACGTGCTATAGATACCCTTTGTTGTTGACCACCAGATAATTCTGTTGGTTTATGTCTCCATTTATCGCCTAAACCCACTAATGTTAGCAGTTCTTTTGCACGAGTTTTGCGTTCTGATGGTGACATTCCTGCATACATCAAAGGTACTTCAACATTTTCAAGTAAATTTAATTTTTGTAATAGGTTATATTGTTGAAATATAAAACCTAGTTGTTTATTTCTAATGTCTGCAAGTTCATTTTGGCTCATACTTCCAACTTCATGGCCTGCTAGACGGTAATTTCCATCTGTTGGAACATCTAAACAACCGATAATATTCATACAAGTTGATTTACCAGAACCTGATGAGCCTACTATAGCGACAAATTCACCTTCATGGATATTAAAAGAAATACCATTTGCAGCTTTTATAGTTGTATCTCCCATTTGATAATATTTTGAAACATTGTCAAATTCGATTAATAATTTTCTTTTCATAACACAAATCCTCCATAATAGTTATTGTGGTCGGTTTCCACCGCCGCCACCGCCTGATGGCATTTCTCCACCTGTTCCACCCATAGGAGAAACAGTCATTCCTGGCATCATTTCCATACCTTCTGGCATTGTCATTGACATTTCCATATATGCTATTGTGTCTTCTTGTGTAAGTCCTGATATAATTTGTACTGTATCAGTTGTTACAACACCTGTTTCAACTTTAACGTATTTATAACCTTCCGGTGCTTCCATATCAACAGCATTAGCTGCACTTGGTGAAGTTTCTGTTATAAGAACTAAATTATTTCTTTCAAGTGCTGTGCTTGGTATTGTAAGGGCATTTTCTACGCTTTCAAGAACGATTTCAGCGTCAACATTCATTCCAGGAAGCAAAGCTTCTGATGCTTCAACTTCTATTGTTACAGGATAAGTTGTAACACCACCTGATGTTTGACCTACGATGCTTACTTTTGTAATCTGTCCATTAAAACTTTGCCCTTGTAATGCATCTGATGTAATCGTAACCTTTTGGCCTACTTCAAGTTGTGCGATATCAAGTTCATCAATATTTAAAACTAAAGATAAATAACTTAAATCATAAATTACTGCGAGTGGCTGACCCTGTTCAGTTGTTTCGCCTGTTTTATAATTCTTTTCAACTACTGTACCTGTTATCGGTGATGTAATTACATATTTTTCTAAAGTTTGTTCTGCATTTTCCATTGAAATTTCAGACTTTTGCAGATTATCATATTGTGTTTGTATGCTATCTTCTAAGTTATCGCTTGAAAGTGTTAAAAGTGTTTGGCCATCAGATACCATATCACCTTCATTTATATGTATAGTTTCAACCGTGCCTGCAACATCAGCAAAAATTTCTTTTTCGCTATTATATTCAAATGCACTGCTTGAACTGCTGTAAACTCCGTTTATCTCTGCTGTAGCTAAAGCACCACTTGCAATCCCACCTGGATTTGAAACCGAAATTTCCACTTCTTTTTGTAACATATTTCCTACACCAATTGTAGTTGATTGTGAAACGTTTGTAACTGTTCCAATCACAGTTTCATATGAGCCATCTAATGTTACATTTGCTGACATTCCATTTGAAAAATTTTGTGCATCATCAGCTGGGAATAAAACTTTTATCACCATTGTGCTATCATCTCTAATTGTTCCGATAGGCTGATTTGTTGAAACATCATCACCTTCTTCAACATTAAGCACTGTAACCGTGCCACTTGCTTCTGCTTTTACTGTAAGATTAGATAAATCTTCTAAAGCATTGTTATAGCTTCTTTGGCTTGAATTAAGTGAAATCTGTTGAGTTTCAATACTGTTTTGTGCATCACTACTATCTAATTCATAAAGCACATCATCTTTTGAAACTACATCACCTTCTTCAAAATTAGCTGATAAAATTTCTTCTTCAACAAGTGCAGTTATTGTATATGAATCTGCTGCTGAAAGTGCTGCTGTTCCTGTAATTGATTCTGATAAATTTTCTACAGTTGGATTTAGTGTAGTATATTCTAATTCTGCTGATGCTCGTGCATTATCTTGTGGCATAAACATAAATGCTGCAGCGCCAGCTATAGCTAACACTCCTACACCTATAAGTGTTTTTTTTATAGGAAACTTTTTTGACATGTGAATTAGTCCTTTCGTAATTAACTTTGACACTAGTATAAAATTCAAATGTTAACTGACAATTCAAAAAACATAAACAAAATATAAACGTATATAAACAAAAAAATTACATGATTAAATTTGCTATATTATAATGTATAAATGCAAGAAACATTGTTAAATCATTTATTTGAGTATATTTTAAGTAAAATTTCCTGAAATAATGAATGTTTATATTTTGTTTATCATTTTCATGCTTGAAGTTTATATGCAACATATATTATAATGATATTAATAAGCTTAAAGGTGGTTTATCGTATGAAAATGCGTACAAAAATATTATTATCAACTGTGGTGCTTGTCCTAATAGCATTAATCACTGTGGTGTCTGCTAATTTTTATATATTTAGAGATAGTATGAGAAATTTAAATGAAACTCCCAAAGTAAAACCTCCTGAAGAGGTTGTTGAAATGTTTATATTAACTGATAAAGAATTTGAAAAATATGATTTAAGGATTATCCCAATACCTCGTGAATTTGAAAATGAGGAAGATATTTTCACAAGGTCTGTAGAGCTTTCTAAAGGTGGTTTTTTACTGACATTAGTTATAATTTCTGCTACTTGCCTTGTATTTACGTATTTTGCATCAAAAAAAATCACTGTGCCCCTTTCAGAACTTTCTAAAGCTGCAAAGAAAATCGGAGAAGGTGATTTAACTTCTGAGATAAACTATGTTAGTAATGATGAATTTGGCGAAGTATGTCAAGCATTTAATCAAATGAGGCAACGCCTTTTAGAGGAACAAGAGAAAACCAGAAAATTAGAACAAGCTAGAACAGAGATGATTGCAGATATTTCCCATGATTTAAAAACTCCACTTACATCTGTAAAGGGCTATATAAAAGGTATTCAAGATGGAATTGCAAACACTGATGAAAAACGTCAACGTTATTTAGAAACAGCTTATAAAAGGGCTAGTGATATGGATATTTTACTTGAAAGACTATTTTATGTATCAAAAGTAGAATCAGGAACACTTCCTGTTCAAAAGGAATTTATAGATTTTGCAAAAGTTATTGAAGATTATGTGTTCATTGCTACACCTGAACTTTCTACTATAAATGCTGAAATTTATACTGAAATTTCTGAAAAACCATGTATGCTTCACTTAGATTACGGACAAATACAGCGTGTATTATCAAATTTTATAGAAAACTCTGTTAAATATTCGAATGCCGAAAATTTGAAAATTAAAATTGAACTTAGTCATGATGCTAATTTTGCAACTTTAATTTACTCTGATAATGGCATTGGTGTTTCGGATGAACAATTGCCATTTTTATTTGAACGTTTTTGGCGTGGAGATAAAACAAGAAATGAAAAAGAAGGAAGTGGGCTTGGTCTTTATATTTGTGAGTATATTATAAATTCACATGGTGGAACAATCGAAGCTTCAAACCAAGATGGACTTAAATTTACAATCAAGCTCCCAAGAAAGGATTAATGAATATGTCTAAAATACTAATTGCAGAAGATGATAGAGAAATTGCTCTTTTAGAACAAGATTACTTGGAAATACATGGATATGAAAGTGAAATTGTGTCTGATGGAAAACTTGTTATAAAACGTGCTTTATCTGGTGAATTTGACTTGATTTTACTTGACTTAATGTTACCTAATGTTGATGGATATGAAATTTGCAAATCAATTCGAAATGAAATCGATGTTCCTATTTTAATGGTTACAGCTAGAAATCAATCAATTGATAAAGTGCGTGGACTTGGCATTGGCGCTGATGATTATATTTCTAAACCATTTGACCCTTCTGAACTTGTCGCACGTGTTAAATCTCATTTATCACGCTTTAACAGGCTTACTTCAAATGATAAAGGTATAACCGATGATGAAATCAAAGTTTCTGATATTACTATCATGCGTAAAAGCTGGAAAGTAACAAAAAATGATGTTGAAATAGCTCTTCCTAATAGAGAATTTGAATTGCTCTTGTTTTTAGCCGAAAACCCTAATATTGTTTTTTCAAAAGATCATTTGTTTGAACGCATTTGGGGATATGATTATGTTGGTGATAGTGCCACTGTAACTGTTCATATTAACAGAATTCGTGACAAAATCGAAACAGACCCTAAAAAACCACTGATAATTGAAACAGTTTGGGGTGCTGGTTATAGATTAAATGGATAAATTTCAATAAATTATATTAAAAAACTTTAAGATAAAATATTTTATTTTTTATGCAATAATTTATATACCTTGTGCATTATATAAGTGAAAGGGTAAATATTATCAACTGTCTTGACATTACATGGTATTTATGTTAACTTGTATATATAATTAAAATGAGGTATTTATATGAAAATTATATCAATTGCGCTTTTATCAGCATTAATTTTATCTAATGTATCAGCAAATGCAATACAATTGCCTGACGAATACTATAATGAAATAGAAATAATCAATCAAAATCCAACTTCTACTTTTATTGCAAAGCCAACCTCATCAACAGTTATATTAAATGGTGAAGAATGTAATTTTAATGGATATAATATCAATGATAATAATTTTATTAAACTTCGTGATATTGCCATGATATTAAATGATACTAATAAAAAATTTGAAGTAGAATGGAATAGTGAAAAAAATGCTATTTCTTTAATTTCAAACGAAATTTATACACCACTCGGAAATGAACTTTCACCTTTAAGCAATGAAATCAAAGAAGCTAAGGTAACACAATCAGCTATTTATAAAGATGGACTTCAAGTTGTATTAAATGTATATAACATTGATGGAAATAACTACTTTATGTTACGTGAACTAGGTATTTTATTTGATTTCGGTGTTGTTTGGAACGGCAATACTAATTCTATTTTAATTAATACAAGTAAAGATTATGTTTCTGAACAAGCTTTAACATCAAATGATATTGATAACTTTTTTAATAGTAATGGAACTAATGAAAATACACAAGTTACTTTAAATCCTCAAACTCCAATGGATACGAATGCGAATAATAATTATATTCCTGAAGATGTTTCTAAAGCTTCTCAATACGAAGCTGAAGTTGTAAGGCTTATTAATGTTGAACGTCAAAAAGTTGGATTACATGCTCTTACAACATTACCTGCACTTGATGAAGCTGCACAAATTCGTGCAGATGAAGCACATGACTATTTTTCACATTCACGTCCTGATGGCACAAAATACTCAACTGTTTTTGATGAAGTTGGTATAATATCTGATTATAGAGGTGAAAACTTAGCTAAAGGTCATACATCTCCTGAACATGTTGTTACTTCTTTGATGAAATCAGAAGGACATAGAAAAAATATCTTAAATCCAGATTATAATTATGTTGGAGTAGGGTTTAACGACTATACTTGGGCTCAAATGTTTATTAAATAATAAATTTATATACTAAAAAATCCCTTAGACTGAGATTCTAAGGGATTTTAACTTTTCAACTTTTTCTTGACAAATTATAAAAACTATAATATACTATTATAGTTACAAGTTAACTTAATATTGATGGAGAGATGGCTGAGCTGGTCGAAGGCGCACGATTGGAAATCGTGTGTGCGTTAATAGCGTACCGAGGGTTCGAATCCCTCTCTCTCCGCCAAATTGAATCACCCTGTCTGATTAGAACATTTTACTCTAAGTGTTTTAATTAGATTGGGTGATTTAATCTTTAAAAGTCTTTATTTATCAGGTGTTTTATACCTTAAATATGATTGAGGACGCACACTATTGTAGAATATCATGTAATCAGCAATTTTAACTAAGTCCTAAATCGCTATAATCTGTATTATAGTTTCAGTTGATTCTTGGTAATATTTTGTGTTATAATATATAAGTTAGTGTATTTTTATGCGATGACTAAAAAGGAGGTTTGTTTTCAACTTAACACTAAAGAAAACTAAAAAGGGGTAATGAATTATGAAAACTACAAATTTTGCAGCACTTATTAGAATGAGAAGTGCTAGAACAGCAGAAATAACATATTATTATTTAGGTATGGGCGATGGACGAAATTAATATCAAATGGATAATCAAGTTAATGCTTGCTTTAGTGTTTGTATATATAATT
>CAYJKB010000053.1:0-8574 GCA_964370625.1 uncultured Oscillospiraceae bacterium
ACTATAATATAATATGGTCTGTGTTATATAAGTAAGATGTTTTTCAAACTTAACCTTTTATATTTTCTATTTCTATTAAATTTGCATATTCTTTTCCAATTGCAACTTCTCTTGATCCGATTACGATTAATACCGGACCACCACTTTTAAAAGTATTTTTTTAAAAATAGTTGCACCACTGAAAATACCTAATGAACCCAAAAGTGGTACATTTGGTACTTTTGTTATAAGACAATCTGTATTATCTTTACAATTATATAAAGTGTTCATATATTCTCCTTAATAAAACGTTTAGGTTCCTTGCTTTTTAAATTTGCCTTGTCTACTTTTTTATTCACTATGATAATTAAGTATCTCCGACCAATCCGTTTAGTTAGTGTATGCTAATTGAATAAAGATGTCAACACCTTTTAGGTAATTGTGTTGAAAAAGTATGAATTATTTATGAACGCATTATTTCTAAATGTGCTTTTTAGCAATATATAATCTTCATAAATCCATATTTATTACTTAACTTTAAATACTCAAATATAAATCGTATTTCAGCTAAATTGTTTTGATTTGTAATTAATGCTTCTCATAAACTAAAAATCGTTTAATCCTAATTTTAAAAAAACTATTCTATTTTGCAAACAAAAGTGGAGAATCTCTAAACTTCGAGATTCTCCACTTTTCAAAGGATGTATTATATTTTGTATTATTAGAAACAATTACTGATAAACAACATCAAATACAAGTGGATCATATCCATTGCAAGACACTGTTATGTTGTAAGATATTCCTTGTGTAAATGCTGGAACTTCTACGTCGTCAATTTTACGAGTTACAGAGAAGTCTAGACTTCCGTCCTCTGCGATAAGTCCAGAGCGAATTCTAAAAGATTCCTCAACACCCTCTTCTAGAACAGTAGCAGAACCTAGTCCAGCAAGGAAAGCTGTAAATGCTTCATCGCTTGCACCTTCAAGTTTTACTATTTTCGTTCCATCAAAGGTTGCAACAGGACCATCAGCCATTAGAGTAAGAGTTTGAACATTGTTTACATAAAATCCTTTTGCATCACTCATGATAAATTTATACGAACCAGGCATAAGATCACCAGTCCAAGATATAGAATCTTCAGCAAATGTAAACTTAGCTGTCACATCTTCATCACCAAACGTTACTTTATTTGTAATTTCAAAATCTTCTGGTACTTCGTTGTAAGAAAGTTGTGTCTCAAGATCAGAAAGTTTTGCTATGCTATTTCCATCTTCATCTTGAGTACCAACTGTGAACATTGCAGCAGCACCATCTGCAACTAGCATAAACTCTTGAGAATATTCAGCATACTTTCCGTTTGCATCACTGACAATAACTGTATAAACAGCAGGAGTTACAGCCTCAGTCCAGTTTAGTGTTTCTTTTTCATAAGTGAAGCTTGATGTAACATCTTGATCACCAGCCATGACTTTTACTGTGATTGCATAATCTTCTGGAACAGCAGGCTCTTCTGTAAATCTGAAGTGAGAGTGATCTGATGAAAGGTTAGCAGAGTAAACTCCATTTTCTTCTGAGCCTAGTGTGAACATTGCATCTGTAAACACAACTTTTCCAGCATCTGCCTGCACTTGATTAGAGTCTTGCTCCTGTTCGCTGACAGGTTGATTTGAGCCTTGTAGCGGTGCTTCCTCTTCTCCACAAGCAGTAAGTAGAAGTGCCGATGTTGTAAGTATTCCCAATACCGTTAAACCTAGTTTCTTTTTCATTTGTATTCCCCTTTAATAAGTGTAGAGTTAATGTAGATATTCCACATCACCGTAAGTTAGTTTAAGCTAACTATTTTAGTATAATATAGTGTTTTTTATTTGTCAACAAAAACTTTATTAAAAAATGTAATTGTATTGGAAATAGGTCTTTCTGCTGTATAGGATACTATATATCTACAATAAGCAAAAAAAATTATTATAATGTCAAATAAGAAATATATAAGTTATTATTCATATTTTAAAAATAAAATTTCCAAACTAACTTTTTTATCCATGCACTCATAATTGGTATATCCCCACAACACTGAGCGTAAGTGATTAATCGCATCATTACGATAACGATAAAAATTTCTTCTGAACACATCTTTTGAGTACTTTTCTACTTCGCTCGATTGATTTTATGTCGTCTTCAATTTTGCTTTTTATAATATTCATTCTAGCTCAGTATGCCATTTCTATAAAATCATCATCTTTATCAACTGGAACATCAAATATATTAAAGATTGTATAGAGATAATTTTTCAACTAAATAATAGAGCCTGTCCTACCTTTATTTCTAATTAAACCTATACATTAAATTTAATTTACATTTATTACATATTTTACTAGAAATAACTACCAAACTATGTTAAACTAAATATATAATTTTTGTTTATTTACACTGGAGGTCATATTTATGAAATTTGCTCACAAGACAAAGATATTAGCTGTTTTTTTGCTGATACTCCCTGTCTTTGCTGCAATTTATTTTAACATATCAAGCGAAAATACACCAACAGCAGCATCGAAAGTTTTATTCGTACGAGCACACGCTATTGAAGTAGTAGAAGAAGAAATTTCATCTGATACATGGACAGAAGGCAGACGAATTGGTGTTCAGCTGGTCAATTTTGAGATTGACGGAGGAGAGCATGATGGAACAGTCTTAATGGCTGTAAATAATGTAGTAGCATATTCAAATATTGATATAAAACTTGGGACAAATGTAGTTTTACGACTCGACCACGATGAAAACGATGAACTTTACATAGTCGCTGTTAACAGTTACAACCGAATGTTTGTTTTGGGTGGTTTACTTCTTGTGTTTTCTTCTCTTCTTATTTTTTTCGGAGGCAAAAAAGGTATTTCTGCGCTAGTCGGACTTTTCTACACTGGTTTTTGCCTGTGGTTCATTTTTATACCTATGATTTTAAGAGGACACTCCCCCATCATGTCAGCGATTTTTTTGGTAGCTTTAGCTTCAAGTGGTACTTTGGTATTTTTAAACGGCTTTTCTAAAAAAACTGCTTGTGCGATTATCGGTTGTGTTGGTGGAGTTGCGATTGCAGGATTGTCGGCTATGGTCGTCGGGGAATTAACCCCCATAAACGGCTTTAATATGCCTGAAGCAGAAGAACTGCTTTTGCGTTCTTCAAACAGCGGACTTCAAATAAGTGGACTTTTGGTTTCGGGAATTTTAGTGGCTTCACTAGGTGCAGTTATGGACGTTTCTATGACTATCACCTCTGCGATTTTTGAAATTTACAAAAAAAGCCCTAACATTTCTCAAAAAGAACTGGCAAAATCAGGTATGAATATTGGTCGTGATGCCATGGGAACTATGGCAAATACGCTTATTTTAGCCTTTGCTGGGACTTCTTTAAACACTCTCATTTTATTTCAAGTTTTCGACTATCCTAGTTTGCAGCTTTTGAATAGTGACCTAATTGCAATTGAAGTTATTCAGGGGCTTTGTGGTTCTATCGGAATTGTTTTGACTGTTCCACTTGTTGCGTTTTTAGGTTCATATATGCTTAAAGGTAAATAACGCAGATTTGCGTTTTTATATAGATTACAAAATAAGGTAGGAGGAATTTTAATGAAAAAGGTTATTAGTTTAATTCTTGTGTTATGCATGACATTCGGAATTATGCCCGTTACAAATGCCACAGGCAACAGTGGCGATGGCGTTGAGCCTTCCGACCCTGATTCAGCAACATCTACAGTTGCGCAAGCTAGAGAGATGGAAACAGGTTCTCTTGTTGCGGTTAAAGGAATTGTCACATATATCAATGGTAAAAATGTAGTTATTCAAGATGCAGAAGCTGGGATTAATACATATGGTGACGCTCCAGCTGATCTTGCTTTATATGATACCATCGTCGTGACAGGTAATGTTAACGAATATAACAATCTCAAGCAAATCAGTGCTACACATTATGAAAAAATAGAAGTTTGGACACTGCCAGCACCACATGAAATCGTTATTGCTGATATTGGTGAAGAATATGAGTCCGAGCGTATAAAGCTAACAAGTGTAGAAGTCACTGAGATTGACAGTTCCGGTAACCTCACACTAAGTCAAAACAGTAGCACAATTAAAACATATAAAGGCTCTGTCCCTGATGGATTATCTGTTGGAGATATTTTGACAGTTACTGCTGTAGTTGGTCAGTTCAGAGATGATTACCAACTAAATGTGGCTCAAGAAATTGACGTTATTGTTGAAACTCATTCAAATATTGTAAAAGCTCCAACTGCTAGTGAAACTAACGAAGTTGCTAGTGGAACAACTGTTACTTTCAGTTCAGCAACAGATGGTGCAACAATTTTATACAGCACAGAAAATTCTGATACTGCAACTTGGACAGAGGGTAATTCTGTTACTATCACAGATGAGATTACATACTATGTCAAAGCTACAAAAGATGGAATGGATGACAGTGAAACCTCTACTTTCTCCTTTAAGATCCGCAAGGAAGTAGCTGACCCAATTGCAGACAATGATACAATTTTCGATGATGAAAGTATTTTGAACATCAAAGAAGCACTAGCAAGTTCAACTGCAACAAGCCAAAATTCCGGTGCAGCTATCACAGTTGCTGGTCAACTAGTGTACACAACTTCATCTTACGGAAATGCAGTTTTACAAGATGTAATTGACGGAGAAATTTATTCACTATTTGTCTACGATTCTGCTCCCGATGGTGCAGAAATTGGTGATATAATTTCCATGTCAGGTACATTTTATATAAGATATGGTGCTCCACAATTGGCTGGAGTTAGCGCAAGTTCTATTGTAAGCAGTGCACAACCAATGGAAGCTATGACATATACAGTCGCAGAAATTAAGGCAAACGGACTTAATATGCTCGGCAGATATGTCAAAATTGAAGATGCGACCATAGGCGAAGCAAGTGGAAACAACACTCCAATTTCAGACGGTACAGGCACAATTAATATCTATCAGGCGTATGTACTTCCAGAGGGCATAAAGGCTGGCGATGTGGTTGACCTATACGCTATGATTTCTACTTATAATACTAGCGTTCAACTTGCAACAGGCGAAGGTGCTTATGTGCTGTCAAACGATGCACAAGGGCCAACAATCACACTTCCAGATACTATCCCTAATGCGTTTAAAGGCGAAGATTACATAATTTCAGCAAATATTTTTGACGTAAGTGGTATTAGAGCTGTATCTATTCAAGTGGGCATTGGTAGCGGAGCGCACCAAGATAATATGACTTATAATGCAGAAACAGGAAGATATGAATACACTGTTACTGCTGATAGGTTTGCTGATGTAAACAGTTTTAGTTTCAAAATCTTAGCTACAGATAAATTTGAACCTAATAACTATTCTTCAACTATCGATTTCCCTGTTATAGTTGTTGATGAGCCACAAATTGAAATTGTTTCACCTTTAAGAAATAGCCAGACAGGCGATGACAAAACTCCAACATTTGAAGTTTCTGTCACAAATGCAGGTACAGACCCAAGTGTTAAAATTGCTATCGGAACGGGTACAGCAATTGACATGACTTTTGATGCGACAACAGGCAACTATGTTTACACACCAACCACAGATTTATCTGACGGAAAAATCGAAGTTTTTGTAACTGTTACAAGAGCTGACCAAGTGACAAGCGAAATGGCTTGGAGCTTTACAGTTGGTACGGCTGAATATGACAAATATTTCGGTCAACTCCACTCACATACAACATATTCAGACGGTTCAGGCACACTAGGCCAAGCTTTAGACTATATCAACAGTATTCCAAGCAGTGATAATGTGGACTTTGTTTCGTTCACTGACCACTCAAACAGCTTTGACACAACATCAGCGCCAAACCCAGCAGAGGCATTAAATGATGCAAGTCAAATGACATCAGCTTCTGCGGACATTTGGGAAGAATACACCAAAGCAGTTGATGATTTCAATGATACTACAAGTGATGTTTCTGCACTCGCAGGTTTTGAAATGACATGGTCAGGTGGTCCTGGACATATCAACACTTTCAATTCTGAAGGTGTAATCAGCCGTAATAATACTATTTTAAATGACAAAAATGCTGATAGTGGAATGAAAGCATATTATGACACATTGATTGCAAACCCTGACCCACTAGCTAACCTTTCACAATTTAACCACCCAGGAACGACTTTCGGAAACTTTGCCGACTTTGGTTACTACACTCCTGCTTATGACAGCAAAATGGTAATGGTAGAAGTTGCAAACGGTGAAGGCGCAGTTGGTTCAGGCGGATATTTCCCAAGCTATGAACAATATACTCTAGCACTGGACAAAGGCTGGCACGTTGCCCCTACAAATAACCAAGATAACCACAAAGGTAATTGGGGTAATGCTAACACTGCTCGTACAGTTATTATAGCTGCAAGCAATTCAGAGGAAGATTTACTAAAAGGTATGGCAAACCGTTCTATCTACTCAACAGAAGACAAAAACCTTGAAATTGACTTTGAAATTAATGGTCAAATAATGGGTTCAATTATCGAAGAAATTCCCTCTGAAATCAATTTTTCAGTTGCAGTAAATGACCCTGATAATGGCGATAATATTAGCAAAATTGAAATTATCACAAATAGCGGTAGAATTGCAGAGGTAGAAAGTTTCAATGACAATAACGTAACTTGGGACGGTTCTCTTGACATTAACGAGGGTTATTACTACTTACGCATAACTCAAGCGGATAAAAACATCGCTGTAACAGCACCTGTTTGGGTTGGCTCTGCTCCACTTATGGGAATTAATGATGTTGAAGTTTCAACAAAACTTCCTGTTACAGACGAAGCTTTGACAATCACAACTACTATCTTTAACAATGAAAGTGAATCAAAGGAAATTGAACAAGTGAAATACCTATTAGGTGAAGAAGTTTTAGCGACACATTCAAATATAGCACTTGCCTCAAACACAACTTATGAAGATACTTTCGAATATACACCGAAAAATGTTGGAAAAGAAACAATTACAGTTGAAGTTTTGATGGACAACACTATCTACACACAAACTGTAGAGCTTGATGTTCGTGATGCTGAAAAACTGGTTTATGTTGGAATTGACGCTTCAAACTACAACGAATATGTAAACGGCAATTACAAAGACAGCATGGGCAACTTTGCAAACCTTGCAGTTGAATATGATGTCCGTGTGGTTGAGTTAAAAACTGAAGCTGACTTAATCGCAGCTACTGAAAACGATAAGTATGAAATACTCATTTTAACTCCACCAACACGTAGAGATGGTTATTCACTTCTCGCTGACTACCAAAACTGGACAGACGATGAAATTAATGCTATTGCAAGCTTTGCGGAAAAAGGCAAAACTGTAATCGTCACAGGTTGGGGTGATTATTATGAAAGCTACGAAACAGACACTACAAAATACCCAGCTGAGGATCACATGGCAGCGCAACAAAACAAACTTTTAGAAGCTTTGGGCACAAGCCTTAGAATTTCAGATGATGAATTAAAAGACAATACAAATAATGGTGGTCAACCACAAAGACTGTACCTAACTGAAATCAACGAGGACAATATATTCATGGATGGCATTGTGGATGGACAAGTTTATTCAAACTACGGTGGTTCAACAATTTATGCAATTGGTCAAGACGGACAGCCGACAAGCACCTTGCCAGAAAGCGTAAGCACAATGGTTTATGGTTTTGAAACAAGTTATTCAGCAGATGATGATGGCGATAATTATGCTAGCGTAGATATTCCGAAGTATGATGGAAAATATCTATCAGCAGCAAGTGAAACTATCGCTTACGACAATAACAAAACAGCAACAATTATCGTCGCAGGTTCTGTATTTATGAGTAACTTTGAAATTCAGGTCACAGCCGACAACTACGGCACACCTGCATATTCAAACTACACTATTGCAGAAAATCTTATGAAATTTATAAATCCTGTACAAATTCCAGATATTTCACATGTTTCAGAAGTCAAAAATGGAGCAATAGGTGAAGAATTCACAGTCCGGGGTGTATTGACAACAAATGCTTCTGGATATGACAAAGACACAGCTTTCTTTGAAAGTGTATACATGCAAGACGACACTGGTGGAATTAATCTATCGCCAGTAAATGAAAATCTAAAAGCAGGAGATGTAGTCGAAGTTATGGGCAAAGTTAGCTCGTATCAAGATGAAAGACAGTTAGATGTAAGTTCAATCAAAAAAATTGGTGAAAGCACAGTCCCTGCTCCGACAAATGCAACAGCAGCACAAATTAATGACAAAAGCGTTTTAGGTTCGCTTGTAAAAGTTTCAGGCGAAATTACAAGAATTGTCGAAGCAAACGGATTAACTCAAAGCATTTACTTTAAAGATGCTAGCGGAGAAGAATCTAGAATTTTTATCGACAGCTACATCACAACCGATAAAGAAATTGCAAACCTAAAAGTCGGTGCAAAAGTAACTGCAATTGGTCTTGCCTCATTCGACAGCTCATACGCTGATATTAATGCACGCATAAGAATTAGCGACAGAGCAAACATTATAGCAACACCTGATGAAAGTGGTTCAACAGGTGGAAGC
>CAYJKB010000053.1:8674-12878 GCA_964370625.1 uncultured Oscillospiraceae bacterium
GGTTCAACAGGTGGAAGCAGTGGCGGTGGTTCGTCAAGCAATAATGACGATGATGAAACAGACATCGATGATGTTGAAACTCCACTTAATGCACTTGATGCTTTCAGCGATGTATCGTCTACCGATTGGTTTGCAGAAGCTGTAAACTTTGTGCTTGAACATCAACTAATGAATGGTACAACAACTAGCACTTTTGACCCTAATTCCCCTACAACTCGTGCAATGTTTGTTACAATTCTTTGGAGATTAGAAGGCGAACCTGACTTTGAAGATATTTTAATGTATGCAAACTTCCATGACGTAGTTCAAATGTCTTACTATGAAAAAGCTGTAGGCTGGGCAAGTAAATCAGGAATAGTGCACGGAATCGGCGAAGGATTTTTCGGTCCTGATATGTCAATAACTCGTGAACAACTAGTGACTATGTTATTTAGATATGAACAATCTAAAGGCAATATTGCTATGACAACTCAAACTATGCTCGGTCAATATACTGATTCTAATGATATTTCTGAATATGCTGTTTCAGCGATGGAATGGGCTGTAAAAGAAGGTATTATCACTGGTATGACTGATACAATCCTTGCACCACAAGGTCAAGCAACACGAGCACAAATTTCAGTAATGCTTATGAGATACCTAAATTCACCAACAGAATAAACTGATTTGGTATAGTTTAAAAGTAAATTTGTGTCAAGGCGTTATCCTTTAATTGCGTGATGTTGTCTTGATATTAAAATCTACCAACACCCAATAGTTAGACTTAATAGTGTAGTAACGAGAGTTGCTACACTATTTTTATGCAGTTTGGTATTTTATGCTGTACTCTAACGGACTAAAATACCCAGATTCTTAATTTGTTCTCTAGTTCTTGCCAATAGCATTCTGAAAATATACATTTTTATATTTACTTTAATCAAATTTTAATAAATCTATGTTATAATACAATCAAAACCTATTTAGGAGGGTTGTTTATGCGAATTTTACTTGCTGAAGATGAGCGAGATATGAATAAGATTATCACAAAAAAATTAATGTCCGAAGGTTATGCCGTCGATAGCCTTTTTGATGGTGAAACAGCACTTGAATATATTACAAGTACTGATTATGATGTAGTAATTCTTGATATTATGATGCCCAAACGTGATGGCTTCTCTGTCCTTGAAACAATGCGATCAAAATGTATAGAAACTCCAGTGATTTTTTTAACAGCGAGAGATGCTGTATCGGATAGAGTTAAAGGACTTGATTTAGGTGCTAATGATTATCTTGTGAAACCTTTTTCTTTCGAAGAACTTATGGCTCGTATTCGTGTGATGACAAGATTGAAATCTGGAAAATCTACAAGTATACTATCTACCTCGGATTTGTCACTTGATATAAGCTCGCACATTGTAAAGCGTGGAGATGTGGTGATAAATTTATCAGCAAAAGAGTATGCAATTCTCAAATATATGATGTATAATGTTGGAATTGTGCTTTCAAGGGAAAAAATCGAAAATCATATTTGGAATTATGAATATGAGGGTGGCACAAATGTTGTAGATGTTTACATACGGTATCTCAGAAAGAAAATTGACAGCGATTTTGATACAAAACTTATTCACACAGTAAGAGGAAGCGGCTATGTGCTTCGGGAGGGTCTATGAAAAATATATCAGCCAAAATAAGACTTACTCTTTTTACGACATTTCTTATGCTACTTATGGCAGGTGTTTTAATTGGTCTGATGTTCTCGCTCAGTGATAATATAGTTATGGCAAACAGCATATCACAGCTAACAGAGGTGATAGACGATAACTCGGACGAGCTTGAATTTGATGACGGAAAACTTGACACTGGTGATATTGATTTCTTTAAAAATGGTGTGTATACCCTACTCTTTTCACAGGATGGTGAGTATATAGCAGGAGATTTCCCTGAAGATAGCATCTCTACACAACCGTTTTTAGACAAAGAAATAAGCGAGTTTACAACCGATGGAACTCTTTATTATATCTATGATAGGTTATCCCCAGTCGAAGACTCTCGCTCACTTATCTGGATGCGTGGTGTTATAGCAGTCGATGAGGTTGTAAGTGTCACAAATAACATCTTACAGATGGCATTGTTTTCATTACCTATTTTTGTGATTTTCGGAGCAGTTGGGTGCTATTTTATTGCAAAAAGTACATTTCGCCCCATAGATAAAATTGTAAAAACAGCAGAGGAAATAAGTGATAGCGAAAACCTTGCCTTGCGCATTGATTTACAAAATGGAAGTCCAGAAATACGCAAGCTCTCTGATACATTTGATAAAATGTTTGAGCGTTTAGAGCGTGCATTTGAAGCAGAAAAGCAATTTACTTCCGATGTTTCTCACGAGCTTAGAACACCAACAGCTGTTATTTTAGCACAATGTGAATATGCTATTGGAGAAAATATCTCAGAAGAAGATAAAGAAGATGCACTTGAAACAGTGCAACGGCAAGCTCTCAAGATGACAAATCTTATTTCTAATTTACTAAATCTTATACGTATGGATAGAGGTACTCAAAAAGCAGAACTTCGTCAAATAAACCTCAGTAATATTGTTCAAGAAGTTTGCGAGGAGCAGAAACTAATCTCCCCTCAAAACTTCAATTTAACGTATGATATTGCACCTAATATAAGTGGAATATTTGACAATGCTATGATTAGTAGACTGCTTACAAATTTAATTAGCAATTCATTTCGTCACAAAAAGGAAATAGATAATAGTTACGCCCATGTAATGCTTACTGAAACAGCTACAAACATTATCCTGTCAGTGAAAGATAACGGAATAGGAATAGCTAAAGAACATATAGAAAAGATTTGGCATAGATTTTACCAAGTTGACAGCTCACGCACAGCAAATTGGCATGGAAGTATGGGTTTAGGTTTATCTATGGTGGCACAAATTGCAAAACTTCATGGTGCAAAAATAGAGGTGGAGAGCGAGCTTGATGAGGGTAGTTTATTCACTGTGACATTCCCAAAATAAAATTTACAGTTTTAATGTTATTTTAATTTTACCACTTTATAATTTAGTTATTGGATGACCAAGCTAAACTATAGAGTGGTTTTTAACTAAAAAACAAAAGCAATAAGAAAGGATAGATTAAAATGACAAATAATATGAAATTTATGCTGTTGGGCATTTTTTTAGCAATAATGAGTGTAGGCGGTTTTGTATTAGCTGATGAGGAAGAAATATTCTTAATCATTGCCATAGCATTGCCAATAGTGGCAACATGGGCATTTGCTAAAGGATTTATGGGCAGTGATAAAAATAAAGACACATCTGCTGAACTAATACAAACACAACCTGCAATAACTGAACAACAAAAATAATTTAGAAATTCTCACAGCTTTAATGTTTCTTTAATTTTTTGGGTATAAGATTGAAACATCAATAAGAACTGTGAAACAAAATACGAGGAGGTATTTATGATGAATTCAAAAAACACATTAAAAACTTTTGGCATTATCTCTTGTGCTGTTCTTCTTACAGCATCATTAACTGGTGGTGTTATGGCTCTTACAAAATCTATGACAATGTCCCAAGCAGAGCTAACTACCTATAAACAAACTGGAAATGTTGCAACTACTTTAACAGTACAGCCTTTGTCAAATGTTGTCGATACACCTAAATCTATTTCAGTAACTGCAATCGCAAGCACTGATATTGCAATTGCTTATGATGGTATGCCAATTACTATAATGGCTTATAACATTAACGGAAATAACTATTTCAAACTACGTGATTTTGCAACAGTAGTAAACGGTTCAAGCAAACAATTTTCAGTAGGTTGGGACAATGCAACAAATTCTATCACACTAACTACAAACGCACAGTACGTGGCAGAGGGTAGCGAAATGGAGATGAACTATGAATCTTCTATGGTAGCGTCCACGCCTTCTGATGCAAGTGTTTACATGAATGGTAATAAGCTAAACCTTGAGGCTTATATTATCAGTGGCAACAATTACTTTAAGCTACGTGACCTTGCACAAGCACTTGATATAGGCGTGGCATGGGATGATGAGATGAGAAGCATTACGCTTGACAGCACAACTGATTATATCAGTGAATTTGAAGTAAAAGTAATAACACATGAACATACAGGAATCAGCGAAGCTGAAGCAAAAGCAATAGCACTTGCACACGCTAGACTAAATGAAGCTGATGTTTCACATATGC
>CAYJKB010000054.1:0-11498 GCA_964370625.1 uncultured Oscillospiraceae bacterium
AAGTATAAAAAAAGGGGGGTGTGTCGCAATCAGACACACCCCCCTAAAACAAATCAGGGATTTATTTTGAAAGTTTATCTTTTTTAAATGATGTTGGCATATCAACTGTAATATTATTAATCCAAGCACCAGATTTCATTCTAAAACTTATAATCAAAGATTTCACCATTTCATCTATAATTTTAGAGATAAAGATAATCCATAAATTGCTGGTAATAGAAGTTATTAAAAACGCAAGCCCAAGCCCACAAATCCAAATAGAACTAGCATCGACAATCATTCCGAATTTGGTATCACCACCAGCTCGCATAAGTCCTATAAGCATTGTATAAAATAGGGATAAAAACGGAGTTCTAATAGCTAAAATTACAAAGAAAATTGAAAGTACATGTTTTGTGTAATCAGATACTTCAAAAATATCTACAATAAATGGAGAAGATAATACAAGCGCAATACCCATAATAATTCCAACAACTACAGCAACACCAATAAGAGTTCGTGCATAACTTTTAGCCTTATCAAAATTATTTTTGCCGATTTCACCACCGACCATAACACAAGCAGCATCACCTACACCACGTCCGAATACTGCAAATAATCGCTCAACATTTACTCCGATAGAATAAGCTGCAACAACTTCTTCGCCAAATTTATCATAAACTATAGGATATAACGCACTTGCTGTACCCCAAAATAGCTCATTTAACACAACAGGACCTGCATAATGAACATAGTCCTTTGTGATTTTGCGTGATGGTCTAAAATATTTTGCAAAATCAACTTTGTAAAATGTGCTTTTTCTGCTATAAACTACAGCGATGAAAAATTCCACAATACGTGCGATAAGTGTGCCTAGAGCTGCACCAGCGACTTCCATTCTTGGAAAACCTAAAAGTCCAAAGATGAAAATAGAGTTTAGCACCACGTTTAAAATTGCTGTTATCAGCGAAAATATAAATCCTGTAGTAGCATTACCCATGCTTCTGTGTGCTGAAAATAGCATTTGTGAAAAAACACTTATTGGAAAAGCAAATGAAGCTATAGTCATATATTCGGCTGCAAGCACTCGTAAATGATGTGACTTTGTAAAGAAGCTCATTATCTCATAGGGAAATAAAAAGGTCACAAGAGCAAAACCTAATGCAATTATAAAAGCTATTATACTAGCAATACCGACAACTTGGTTAATTGTATCTCTATCACCTTTACCATGATATTGACTAATTAGCACAGATGCACCACTTTGTGTTCCAAAGATAATAAGTGTTAAGATAAAAAATGGTGAATTTGCAAAAGTTGCAGCAGCAATTTCGCTTTCGCCGATTAAGCCTAAGAAAAATGTGTCAGTTACGGAAAGAGAAAAAGATATAAGACTTTGCCCTGCTATTGGAAAAGCTATAAGTGCAAGTGTTTTATAAAATTTACTATCTTGACGAAATGCAGAAAACAATAAATTACCCCCCCTAAAAAACTATGTAAAAATCAAAAAAATAGACGATTTTTAGCGTTCATCTAAATATAATGCTATGATATTCTAACACAAAAAACAATGGTTTACAAGTGTGATATTAGAATAAAAATACAATGTTATAACTATCTTTTCAAAGTGCAAAATATGTCATGATTAATAGATTTTTTTTAAAAATATGCCGTATTTGTAAAATTAACACTTTACAAATAATATAACTTTTTGTATAATCATTGATGTAGATTGCATTAAGGCGATGTTAAAATTGCTTTAGTATAAACTCATTATAAAGATATAAATACAGGGGAGACGATATATATGTCGAGTGATTTTTCAAGAACTCTTGCATTATTAAGACGTGAGAAAAAAATCAGCCAACGAAAAGCAGCGACAGAATTATCTGTATCACAAGCACTTTTATCACATTATGAAAATGGATTAAGAGAACCAGGACTTTCTTTTGTAGCAAAAGCTGCAGATTTCTATGGAGTATCTTGTGATTATTTATTGGGCAGAAGTATGACACCAGAAGGTTCTGCTGTGTCAGCTGAACAAATTCCAGATTTAACGCAGACAAAAGACAATGTATTAAAAGGCAGTGTTTCAGCCATGCTACATAAGAAGCTTTTAGTAAATTCTGTGGCAGTGTTAATTGAACTTGCTGCAAGATTTGGATCAAAACAACTTATTTCAGAAATTTCAACTTATTTATCACTTGCGATATATAATATGTTCCGCTCGCTTTATAGTGCTGGTGACTTAAATGATGAAGCCGCATTTAGAACGGATATAAACGATTCTCAGGCACTTTGTGATTGCAGAATGAAAATGGCAAGCCTTAGAGTCTTTAAAGCCTCACGTGGGCTGTCTGGATTCGGGGTGACCGCTGAAGACGTTAAACAAGTTGATATGAGCCCTAAAAGCATTTCGGCAGACTTTCCAGGGATTTCTCAATCACTGTTTTCTTTGCTTCAAACAACAACAGAAACTATTACAAAAATAGAAGATGATAAGTAAGTAAAAAACACCTGAAAAAAACTTTTTTCAAAAAAATAAAAAAAGTTTTTAAAAAAGTGTTGACAAATAGGCAAGACCATGATAAGATAAATTACGTTGCTGATAGACACGCTGGTGTAGCTCAGTTGGTAGAGCAGCTGATTTGTAATCAGCAGGTCGGGGGTTCAAATCCGTCCACCAGCTCCAGACTGTCAGCAACATTTATATTTGGGAGATTTCCCGAGCGGCCAAAGGGGGCAGACTGTAAATCTGTTGTCTTCGACTTCGGTGGTTCGAATCCACCATCTCCCACCATTTAAAAAACCATTCGCAAGAATGGTTTTTTTGTTTTTACGTAAAATTGATTTGAAAGACGGCTCTTAAATTTGTGCCAGTGGCACAAAGAACCGTCGTGGCTTTTCCGCAGAAAAGCGAATCCACCATCTCCAACCAACTGATAAAATCGTTCGTAAGAGCGATTTTTTTATTTTCAAATAAATTATTTTATTTTTTTAATCTCTTTGCCACTCTCTTGGCAATCCCCTTTTGCCACAAGGCACAATCTAAACAGTGTAATTAAAAAGGAAATAAATTTTATTTAAAGAATATCCTTTGTCACTGCGTGATACTTCCTGTAAAGGTGGCAGATAACGGCTGGATTATATCAGTTTTAGTCCATCATTTTGACCTTTAGGAAAGACACAATGAAGATACAGCAAGGGATTGATATTTTATTAGTTAATATGAATAAAATTTTAATTAAAACTCTTGTAATGCAGTAAATAATTGTATATAATTGATTTAGTGTTTTAAAATGAAAGGAATGGATATTATCATGAATTTTTTAGACCAAATGAAATTAAAAGCTAAAAATGATGTAAAAACAATTGTTTTACCAGAATCTTACGAAGAAAGAAACCTAAGAGCTACAGATGCTATTCTTAAAGAAGGACTAGCTAACATTATCTTAATCGGGAATAAAGCTGAAATCACAGCACTTCACCCAGAACTTGATCTTAGTGGAGCTATCTTTATTGACCCTGCAAACTATGATAGAATGGGTGAATTTGTAGAATATTTTGCAGAGCTTAGAAAAAGCAAAGGTGTTACAATTGAGCAAGCTCAAAAAGCAATGCTTGACCCAATGGCGTTTGCTGTAATGCTTGTTAAAAAAGATGTTGCTGATGGTATGGTTGCTGGTGCAATCCATTCAACTGCTGACACTTTAAGACCAGCTCTTCAAATTTTAAAAACTAAACCAGGTACAGAACTTGTTTCTTCTTTCTTTATCATGGTTTGTGATAAAAAAGAATTTGGTGATGACGGTATTTTAGTATTTGCTGACTGTGCATTAAACCAAAATCCAAATTCAGCTGAACTTGCTTGTATTGCTATTGATGCTGCTGCATCTTATGAAGCTTTTGTTGGCAAAGAAGCTCGTGTTGCTATGCTTTCTCATTCATCAAAAGGCAGTGCTAAACATGCTGATGTTGATAAAGTAGTTGAAGCTACTAAAATCGCTAAAGAAAAAGCTCCTAGCATTAAACTTGATGGTGAATTACAACTTGATAGTGCTATTGTGCCTAAAGTAGGCGCACAGAAAGCTCCTGACAGCACAGTTGCAGGCAAAGCTAATACTTTAGTATTCCCTGATATTGATGCTGGTAACATCGGCTATAAGCTTGTACAACGCTTTGCAGGTGCTGAAGCTTATGGACCTGTTCTTCAAGGTATCGCAAAACCTGTAAATGACCTTTCAAGAGGTTGTTCAGCAGAAGATATTGTTGCAGTTGTTGCTCTTACAGCTGTTCAAGCTCAAATGGCTTAATTTTATAATATATATACTAAGTGGGTGTGACGAATTTTGTCACACCCACTTTATTTCTTTTCAGATATTAAAGGTTTAATTGCTTTATAAATAATGCCAGTCTTTTCAGAACCAAATTCTTTCATTAAAGCATTATTAATCCCCTGCTTGGTTTTATATTTTTTGATAAGTGCAATTACTTTTGGCACATCAACTATAGTTGCATCTAATACATTTGCTATGTCATCATCAATATTTTTAATATGCTCCATAGATAAATTAGAACATTTACGTATCTTTATATCTTTTTTTTGCCAAAAAGCAGTGACAAAATCAAATCCTGTATCATTGCTGACAATAACATATTCCTGCGTTTTATCTTGTGCAATTAAATAGCCAAGATATGTGGCAAGCTGAAAATCCAGTGCATTTTTCCCACCTGTTTTAATAGCTATATATTCTTTCATGACATTTGAATGTTCTAGCTTACAGTGAGTTGAAATCGAAATCTTAGATGATTTCTCAGAATAAAATATAATTATTTTATCATCTTCAGCAAGATTTTCAAGCCCTATAAATGCATTGTCTGATACATTTTCGAAATCAATTAAAAAATTCATATAATCTTACCTATCTTAATCATTTACAATTTTAATGCAATATAAATTCTCATCAGTTTGGAAAACTTTGCCATCTAAATCAACAATAGGATATTCTATGTCATTAAACATGATATAGCGAATTGTAGCAAGTGTACCATCGCTTAATAGCACAGATTTACCAATAAATTGTAATGGCATTTTATTTAAAAATAATGTCATTAAATTAGCATCTAAATGTTTAAAAAAGTTTTGCGAAAACATTGATAAAATCTTAAATGGAGTATTTTCTTCTTTGTAACTACGTTTAGATACCATAGCATCATAAATATCAGAAATTGCTGTGATTTTAGCAAAAAGTGGAATTTCATCACCGAAAATTCCATCAGGATAACCTGTTCCATCATTTTTTTCATGATGATAACGAGCAGCAACTCGCACTTCTTCAGAAAAAGATTCATCTGCTAATAATAATTTATAAGAATGCTCTGTATGGGATTTTACAATTTGAAACTCCTCATCTGTAAGCTTGCGAGGTGCGTTTAATATATTTTCAGGAATTTTAGTTTTACCTATATCATGTACAAGTCCTGCTAAAACTAATTCATTAATTTCAGCATCGGATAATTTAAGCCATTTACCCATAAACCCATTTATAATAGAAACATTAAGACAATGTCGTTCTAAGTCTTCATCCATTGGGCGAGGAGTATTAATACATTGAAGAATACTGTTTGCTTCCTCATCATTTATTTTATTAAAAATATCTGTTTTGATATGGTCTACTTGTGCTTGCTGAATTTGCCCAGAAGCTGCACTTTGAGCTAAAATAGAATGCACAGAAGTTCTAAAATTTGTATAACCTGTTTGTTGTTCAAGATGTTTCGGCGTTAAAACACCTTTAAGGTCTCTGTTATTAACTATTTCCTCAAAAGTAGAAATAGATACTTTTACATTTTGTTTGCCAGCATTAAATTTTTTAAGACGCATAATTTTATGTTCGTCTAAAATTTCATCTTTGCGTAGCAACATAACTTTGCCATTAAAATTATAAATACTATCAGGAACGACAAGACCTGGATATAAATAGTCAAAAGCCATTGACACAAATTCTTGATTTTCCAATTTATCCACACCCCCAAAAAAACTATTGCTCAATTTCTAAAAACTCACAACCATAGTCACAAGTTTCTATATCTTTTTCTGATACTCTAACAACTATACATAATACAACCATATCAGAACCATTTATATCAACTGTTGTACGAAAAACGGTACCTAAGAAAAATACACCTGGATATGTACGAATTAATGCACCACTACTTGACATGTTAAGAAATAATATGTCAAATGGTTTTCTTAAAGTAACAGATTGATCAGAAATTACAAGTCTGTCAACAAAAGCACTGATATTAACGTCAAAACGTTTATGTCTACGTGATTCTTGGTTTGTACCATTATAAATTGCAATTTCTACAGAAGATGAATCATGACTTTTGCGAACAGTCCCCTTATAATTAACGAGTTGTCCATCAGCAAAAATAATAACAAGTACATGTGAATAACTATTTAGCAACTTGATATCTCTGGAAGATACCATAATTGTATGAAATTGTTTATTATGTGAAACTACTTTAGCCTCTAGTCCCTCGCTTTGACCTTCTTTATAATATATTACAGCTCTATTCCCTGTGAAATCGAATGAAGCATCATATACTTTTTCGCTATCCATATTGTTTAACATAATATCTCACCTCCCCTATTATTGATGAATAAATATATCTATTCATCAAAATCATTTTCCTTCTTATATGACAAAACTGCATTATAAAGCTTATTCTTTGCAATATCATACATTAAAGCTATATCACGCACAGCATCTTTAAGACGTTTTCCGTCATTTTCTGCCGATAATACATCAACTATAGCTAAATTTATTTTTTCATCTTGTGAAAGCTCATCTTTTAATAGCTCTTGTTCGCTAATGCCAGAAATTACAACGACAAATTCACCACGTGGCTGATTTTCATTATAATACTCTATAGCTTCAGATAAATCCACACTTAAAAATTGTTCATGAATTTTTGTAAGCTCTCGACAAAGCACAACTTTTCTATCGCCTAAGGTACTATATAAATCAGCTAAAGTAGCTTTTAATTTATGTGGAGCTTCATAAAATACCATTGTTCGACTTTCACGCACAAGTGATGTTAAATGAGCTTGTCTATTTTTCTTTGAAGTTGATAGAAAACCTTCGAAGGTAAATCTGCCATTTGAAATACCACAAGCAGATAAAGCTGTAATTACAGCAGATGCACCGGGTATCGGCACAACTTCAATACCGTGACTGCGACAGATAGAAACTAGGTCATCGCCGGGGTCACTAATTACAGGTGTACCAGCATCACTAACTAATGCACAATCTTCGCCAGCTAATATACGCTCTGCGATTTGTTCACCTTTTTTTGCTCTATTATGTTCGAAATAGCTAATAAGAGGTTTTTGTATATTAAAATGATTTAATAGCTTAACTGTAACTCTTGTGTCTTCTGCTGCTATAAAATCTACATTTTTAAGAGTGTCTACAGCTCTATAAGTAATATCACCGAGATTTCCTATTGGAGTTGCGACTATATATAATTTATTTGACATTTTGTTCCTCATTCAATATAATTGGTGGTTCGATGCGAACACCATCAGCACTGCCTAGTCTACCTTCAATTAATACAGTTGACGGTGGCATAGAAATTTTATTGTGCACAAAACAAATTCGTTTAGGAATTATATTGTTACGTGACATCACTGTAGTAATTTCGCAAAGACGCTCAGGTTTGTGCACTAAAGCGAATTTGCCTCCAAATTTCAGCAATCGTTTTGCACTTTTGCAAACATCATCTAAAGTCAATTCATTTTCAAAACGTGCAATTTTTTTATTCACACTTTCAGTTTCAATTCCACAACCAGCTTTAAAATATGGTGGATTACTAACAACTAAATCATATGTATTAGGTGCTACAAAACGATGAGCATTTCGCATATCACCGTTATATAACTTTGCTCTATCTTGAAGATTATTAAGATTTATATTTTGTTGTGCCAACTCAAACACTTCTGGTTGAATTTCTATTCCATCAAGATAAATATTATCCTTTTGAAGTGCAAGCAATAACATAATTACACCGGTTCCACACCCAAGATCAAAAATTTTCATATTTTTACGCAACTTCACAAAGTTACTAAGCATTACACTATCTTGCCCTAACTTAAAGAAGTTATCATCTTGAATTAAAGAATATCCATTTTTTAGCAAATCAATTTGTCGTGCCACAGCGATTAACTCCTTGAAGGTATAATTTATATTATTTTACATCTTTTCAGGCGATTAGTAAAGATTTTTTTGCTATAAAAGGAAAACCTTACTAAAACGTAAAGTGTCTTGACACATGTATATATATGATGTATAATAAGACAAATTTATGAAAATAATGTGAGGTTCAAAATGAAAAGAAATACAGCACAGTCAACGCAGAATATTGTTATAGCTGCTATGTTATCTGCTATTGGTATTGTAATACCTATGTTTTCCCCCATTAAAGTAATATTAGAACCAGCGTCATTCACATTAGCAAGCCATGTGCCAATATTTTTAGCTATGTTTATCTCTCCACTTATTGCTTTTTGTGTGTCAATAGGCACGACAATTGGCTTTTTCTTCGGTGGATTTAGCCCGATAATTGTACTTAGAGCGTTTTCACATGTTATTTTTGCGACAATTGGAGCATTAATAATTAAAAAATTTCCAAGTGTAATGCAAAATAAAATATCAAAAATCATCTTTTGCATATGTATATCAATATTACATGCAATACCAGAAATTTTAGTTTCAGCATTTTTCTATTTTGATGGTAAAATCGGGGTGTCTATCACAGATGATACATTTATAACGTCTGTATTACTGCTTGTTGGTGTAGGGACATTTGTACACAGCATGGTGGATTTTGGGATTTCTCGCTTTGTGTGGGCACCAGTTAAAAAGGTTATGCCCTCAGCTAATTATACTTCAAAATCATGTGAAAATGCAAGTTAAATTGTCACACATTATACTTTGTGCATAAAAATAAATCTGAAAAATATACAAATACACTAAAATTTATAAATTATATGTTTTTTTATTGACGAATACAAAAAAGCATAGTATTATAAGTTGCATAAACGAAACTTAAATAAAACAGTTAATTGATTAAGAGCGAAAGCTCTTAATTTTTTTATATCCAATTAGTTTCGTTTACGCAACTTGGGAGGTGATGTATTGGCAAGGCGAAAGAAAGTAGACCGAAAGAAGCATATAAGTAATATAGCAGATACCCTAATAGACAAAGCACCCCTTGCAGTTAAACGATTATGTGAAATTTTAGAAGATGAAGATACATCGTCATCAACAGCACTGTCAGCTGCAAAAGAAATTTTAGAACGTTCTGTTGGCAAAGGGGTAGTTACAGAACTAGAAGAGTCGGAACAAGAAAAAGAAATTGTTATAATTTTGAAAGTTGTTGAGTGATTTGGAATTTAAAATAACAAAAAAACAACTTGCGTTCATCAGAAGTACATGCGATGAGACACTTTTTGGTGGAGCCGCTGGGGGTGGAAAAAGTTATGCACAGCTTATTGATGCTTTTATTTATGCACTGACATATAAAAAATCAAAACAATTGATGCTTAGAAGAACTTTTCCAGAACTTCGCAGGTCGCTGATTTTAGTATCGCTCACCATGTATCCTAAAAGTATATGTAGGTATTACGAAACAATCCATAAATGGATTTTTTCAAATGGTTCATCGGTTGAATTTGGTTTTTGTGACAGCGAAAGCGATGTAACACGTTATCAATCAGCTGAATATGATGTCATTCGCTTTGATGAACTAACACATTTTACAAAATTTCAATTTACATATTTATTAAGTCGCTTGCGTGGTGCAAATGATTATCCTAAATATGTAAAAAGCACAACAAACCCAGGAGGAGTAGGTCATGATTGGGTGAAAAGTCGATATATAGACCCTATGCCGCCATTAAATATTTTTGATACAGGAAATAATACAAGAATTTTTATTCCTGCAAAAGTCGAAGAAAACACCTTCCTTATGAAAAGTGACCCTATGTATATCGACAGATTACGTCAACTTGATGAAAAAAATCAAAAAGCACTTCTTGATGGTTCATGGGATATTTTTGAAGGACAATTTTTCTCTCAGTTTAATCGCAACTTACATGTTATTAAACCCTTTGTTATTCCACAGGCATATCAGCGTTATCTCACCATAGATTATGGACTTGATATGTTAGCAGCGCTTTGGATTGCCACTGATGACAAAGGTAATGCTTACGTTTATAGAGAATTATATCAAAGTGGGCTTATTATATCTGATGCAGCTAAACGGATTATAAGTTTAGAACAAGATGAAAATATTTATAGACGGTTAGCGCCTCCTGATTTATGGAATAGACGTCAGGAAACAGGTCGTTCTGCTATTGATATTTTTGAAGATTTAGGGCTTAGCTTTGATAAAACTTCTAATGATAGAGTGCATGGTTGGCTTTCACTTTTAGAATATTTAAAGGCTGTAAAAAACGAACAGGGCATGTTTGAAACAAGACTTAAAATATTTGAAAATTGTTCAAATCTAATTCGCACCCTGCCGGCATTACGACATGATGAGAAAAATCCTAATGATGTCGCAAATACACCACATGAACTAACTCATGCACCTGATGCTCTTCGTGGGTTTGCTGTTACAATTTTTGGAGATGAAGTTTCAAAAACTATAGATGCTTCAGATAACTTCGAAGAAATAACCGATTTTTTAATGTTCAAATAGCAGATAGAAAGGTAAAGGCTTTATGGAAGTATTGCTTTGTTTATGTCAAATTTTAAGTTTTATTGCAGGTGCAATTGTATCAGGTGGATTTAGGCTTGATTTTGACAAAGAAAAAAGAGTTTATAAAGAGGAAGATGCATCATTTGGCGATGATTTTTCTGCTTTGATGAATTATTTTCCTAATATGGATATGAATGAGGTAGGTGAAAGTCAAGATGAATGATATTGCACGCAAAATTTGGCTTGAATATCAAAAAGGACAAGATTATAATCACTCGATAGACCTTTATAACACTGTCAAAAACAATCAAAATTTTGTCATCGGCAAACAATGGGAAGGGCTTCATGTTACAACACTTGACCCATTGATTTTCAATGTGCTTCGCAGAGTGGTGAATGTTTTTGTATCAATTGTAGTATCTGATGATGTTACAGCACAGGTAATGCCTGTAGACCGAACTCCAGATAGCGAAGATAAAATGATAGTTGTTGATGCATTGCTTAAAAATATAATCGAACAAAGCAAGCTTAAAAACCTTAATCGTTATATGATTTATGATGCGTGTGTCAATGGAGATAGTGCTTTTTATATGTATTATGATAAATATCGTGATGATATTTCGGTTGACCTTGTAGATAATACAAATATCTTTTTTGGGAATACAGCCTGTGCTGATGTTCAAAAACAACCATATATTATTATTGCTATGCGTCGTGATATTTATGAAGTAAATGAAGAATTTCATAAAAAT
>CAYJKB010000055.1:0-10934 GCA_964370625.1 uncultured Oscillospiraceae bacterium
AAGAAATGCACGCAAAAGGATTTGCTTTTGAACTTGATGATTTTGGTAGTTAATATTCAAATATGAGTGTATTCTTGGATTTACCACTGGAAATAATTAAAATTGACAGAAGTCTTTTGCTTTCTGCTATTAAATCTGAAAAAAATAGAAAATTCTTTGAACATCTTGTTTTAGGGATTAAAGCTACTAATAAAAAAATCATTGCTGAAGGAGTTGAAGAAATCGAACAAAAAGATTTATGTATTTCTTGTAAATGTAATTATATACAAGGATATCTATTTTCTAAAGCAATTCCGGTTTATAATGCATTTCCTTTTATAGGATTAAATAATGATGAAAATTCAGAAAAATAAATTACTATCGCTTTCATATGCTCAGCCTTGATTATAACCTAATTGAGTTAAATCGATTGACGTAAACAGTCAGTCACTATAACAGTTTTTCTAAAATAAAAAAATATAAGGAACATTTGATTTAATGTCTTCGTCATAATAATATAAGAAAATTTAATAATACTATTAATATTATTAAATGTATATTGCATTGTGTGAAAAAGTCAAAAAGGTGATATTTATATTAAAATAATGAATGTTATGAAGAAAAATAAGTGTACAAAACTGTTAAAAGTCTAGCTGAAAGAGTCGAAAGGAGATAGTTTGATATGAAAAAGGATAAAATTATGCAAGTCCTATTCTTAGTGATAGGAACACTTACAGCATTAGAATTTATTTTTGTAAGGGGATTATTTACGTGGTTAATTGCTGTCATAGCTACAGTGGCTTTAGGAATAATTAACATTGGAATTAATATTAAGAACAAGGATTGGATAGGAATTTGGTATAATTCTTTACTGATTGTTGCTTTATGCATGGGGTATTTTTATATTTTAGGATAATTATTAGAGAAATATGATAAATTTTATCATATCTTCTGTTAAAAAATAAAGTGTGATGAAAATTCGAATTTCATCACACTTTTTACATTTTTTAAAATAAATTACGAAATTTCTTTAAGATTTTTCTTTAATATAGCTAAAAATTCTCGTTCTCTTGGGGAAAAATCATATAATTTTTGGAAAGCAAGACATACAGATAAATCATGAGGAAAGTCATCAATTTGAAGTGTTTTACATCCTAATAATGTCTGTTCTTTGGAAATATCGCCCATAACAACAGAAATGTAGTCACCACGAAGCACACTTTCCATAAGTCCACCTCTATCAAAAACATTAAGTGTCTTTTGAAAAGGGAGTCTCCCTAAAATTTTAAGCCAATCTTCATATTGGAAATTTTCATAAGTCACAAATTTTGCCTGAGTTAATTCTTTAAAAGAAATGGAAGTATGGTTTCTATAAATTCCTTTTGATGCAACAAGTGCTTTAGGTCTAATGCTATTTGAAAGAATTATTGTATCAAGATTGTATCGTTCAGCAGTTTGTTTATGAACAGCTAAACGTTCATTGAAGCAATAAAATAATGAAAATTTATATTTCTTTTCAATTACATCTTGAAGTGTTTGTATAAGTCCTGTTTCTTTGAATAAATCTTCTAATTCTTCACTTGGGGAGCCTTTTTTTAGTTCCATAAAACTTTCCATAAAAGTCGAAGAATATGTACATGAAATAGAAAGTTGAGAATCTGCTGTAAAATGCATCGGTATTCGCATTATATTATCCATTTCATTAATGATATTTTTAGCATATTTCAAAAAAAGTTTACCTTCATTTGTTAAAATAACACCTTTATTCATTCGCTTGAAAATTGAAAAACCTAAATCTTGTTCTACATTTTTTACTATATTGCTAAGGTTTGGTTGAGAGAGAAAAAGGTTGTTTGCAGCCTTATTAATAGAGCCACAATTTTCTATTTCCACAATATATTCTAAAAATTTAATATTCATACATACCTCGATGTTTTTTTCTTAAAACTTATTGTAACATACTTTATATATAAAAAGATAGATGTTTCGAATATTTTTTTGTTTAAAATATATAAATATGGGTTAGTGTAGACTAAATAAGTGTAAAATGATAATAAAATATTATAAAACATATAACAACACCATTTGCTATATATTTTTTCATATAACAAATGTCATATGTGTATAACCACTCGCATTTTTTAGTGCTATAATTAACATATCAACCAAATATTAGGAGGACAATATTATGAGCAACAATCAACCAACTAGCGCATTATCATCACCAAGATTCTGTAACATGGGTACTTTTATGAGAATGGAAAAAGTTAAATCTGCTGAAGGACTTGATTTCGTAATCGCAGGAGCTCCATTTGATACAGCAAGTTCTTTTAGATCAGGTGCAAGATTTGGACCTAATGCTATTAGAAATATTTCTGTTATGATGAAACCTAATAATGTTATTCAACAAGTTAACATTATGGAATCATTAAAAGGTGGAGATATAGGAGATTTTAATGTTGTCCCTGGATATATTCATCCATCTTATAAATATATTGAAGAAGGAATAGATGAGATAGTTTCAAAAGGAGCTATTCCAATTGTTTTAGGCGGAGACCATTCTATAACACTTGCAGAACTTCGCTCTGTAGCTAAAGTTCATGGACCTGTAGCTTTAGTACATTTTGATTCTCATTCAGATCTATGTGATGAAGTGTTTGGGGAAAAATACAATCATGGTACACCGTTTAGACGTGCAATCGAAGAAGGGTTAATAGACCCTGCACATTCAATTCAAGTGGGTATGAGAGGCTCTTTATATGACCCAGATGAGCATAAGATGGCTGCTGAATTAGGTATGCTTCTTATCCCAGGACACAAAGTTCATGACATGGGTATGGATAAAATTATTGAGATGATTAAAGAAAGAGTTGGGGATAAACCATGTTTCTTAACATTCGATATTGATTTTGTAGACCCAGCTTATGCGCCGGGTACAGGAACTCCTGAAGTTGGTGGATTTACTTCAAATGAAACTTTAAAAATTATTAGAAATATTAAAGACTTAAATTATATTGGTTTTGATATAGTTGAAGTATTACCTGCATTTGATTCAGGTGAAGTTACTTCATATATGGCAGCTAATATAGTATTTGAATATCTATCCATCCTAGCACTTAAAAAGAAAAACAAAAATGGGTAACTGAAAAATATAACTATTTTAGGGGTATATAGTTATATTTAGCAAAAAATAAGATTGGAGCATTCAAATGAGTAATAAAGTTGAAAATGAAAATTTAAATGACAACAAAATAGGAAAAGAAAACTACAACGATAATAGAGTGCTTGATGCTTTAGAACTTACTCAAGCAGAAAGAAATAACGGTATATTAAAATCATTATTTTTCACAATTATAGCTGTATTTGTATTCTTTGTACCTATTACTATAAACGGACAAACTGATATCACATTTGGATTTATCTATAAAACCATTGAAAAAGTTTTAGGTACTTTCGGAATGTGGATGATAATGGGTGGAGTTGTTGTTACTAATGGTATTTTAAGTGTGTATGGAAAATTTGTCTGTAAGAATAAAGAGGATAAAATCTATAAATATTATGAAGAAGATAGTGCAGTGCACGTTTTGCTTTATCTAACTGGTGCTATTATTTCAATAGGCTACCTACTTAATACCACATTCGGCATTAATTTCCCTGAATTTTTGGTAGGCGCACATACAGCAGGGTCAGTTATTCCAGTTGCGATTTCTGTTTCTTGGATTATTCCAGTAAGTGCTGTATTTATGCCGTTTTTACTTAACTATGGAATTATTGATTTCATTGGTAGTTTAATGGAGCCTATTATGCGCCCTGTTTTTAAAGTTCCTGGTCGAAGTGCAGTTAACGCTATTGCTTCATTTGTAAGCTCATCATCTGTTGGTGTTCTTATTACAAGTAAACTTTTAAAAAATGGTGTTTATACAAAAAGAGAAGCTGCTATTATAGCAACAGGTTTTAGTGCAGTAAGTGTTGGTTTTGCTTATATGGTAATAGAAACAGCTGGACTTAGCGAAATGTTTATCCCTGTTTATTTCTCTGCTATGTTAATTACACTTATAGTTTCTTTCTTTATGAGTAGAATTCCACCTCTATGTAATAAACCAGATGTTTATGAAGATGGAAGAATTCAAACTGCAGAAGATTTAGCAAGAGAAAAGAAACCTGTTGATGGTGTATTAAAAACTGGTTTATCTCGAGCTGTTAAAAAAGCATATGTAGCTCCAAACTTATTCTCTGAAATTAAAAATAGCCTTGGAGATGGCTACTTTGTATTGCCAAAAGTTGTATCTCTGCTTACAGCAGTTGGTACAATTGCAATGATAATTGCAACTTATACACCAATTTTTGATTGGTTTGGATTATTATTTGTTCCAATTTTAAATGTGCTTCAAGTTCCTGATGCTGCAATTATTGCACCTTCATTCCCTGTTGGTATTGCTGAAATGTTCTTACCAGTTCTTTTAATCGCTGATAAAATTGATGTAATTAGCGAAGCTGCAAGATATATGGTAGTTACTGTTTCTATGGTTCAAATCATTTTCTTCTCTGAAACAGTTGTTGTAATGATTTCAACTAAAATGCCAATTAAATTAAAAGAACTTATCATTTGTTTCTTTGAAAGAACCTTTATCGCAATTCCTGTAACTGCAATATTTATGCATTTTATGTTCTAACTGATGTTCTGTGTTTATAGCGATAAATAATAATATTATAAGGAACTGATATCGAACATGGTACTACTAACATAATTTCAGTTTTAAAACCCATATTTTAATATAATACATTTAAAAAGCATTATTTCTATCTGATTATGATAGAAATAATGCTTTTTTATTTAATTTGAGATTAGAAGATTGAATAATATTGTGCTTAAATACGACTAATACTCTATAAAACTTTGCAAGTCTTGTGGAGGTGTTATATTAACATCACCATTTATACTATAATATTCGGTGAAAGTGTCTGTTAAAATCGTTGCTGAAAGAGCGGGGGAGTCTATTTCTACTTCAATTGTTATATCGCTTTGAAGTATTTTTCCATCTTTAGATATAACTGTTTCGCCACTAGCGTCTATAAATTCTATTCCATCGGCAATTCCATGCATTTGCTCTATTTCTTCAATATGTTGTGGCAAATTTTCCTCTTTTATAGAATATGTAAAAATATTAAATTCTTCTTTTTCTTCAAAAGTAAAATCTAGTAGTTCTTCAGCTTTAAATTGCACAGAAGAATAATCTACTTGTGGAAAAATCACACCTTCATCAACTTTGGATTTCATCTTGTTATCACCATATGATGTATAGAAATATCCATCTAAATAATATGTTTCAATAACTCCAACTTGTTCAAGCATTGGTGAGTTTGAGCTTGAAATACTATGATATTTCGTATTATTTTCTTCTCTCATATCATATTTAATTTCATGTTCTGCATTGATTAGAGTAGAAGTATCAGATGATATCATTTCACTTTGGGAATACATTTTCAAATGAGCTGAAGTAGGATCTGAGGCTTCAGACATAACTTGATTAAAAATTTCTTCATAGGATAAATTAGTTGGAATATTGTCTGTCACAGGTTCGCTGTTTGGGGTATCTGATGATTGTGAACAACCTATAACTGACATACAAAGAACGATAGATAGCAGTAAAATTGGTTTCTTTTGCACTAATAAAAACCTCCATTAATATTATATAGATTCGACTGAATAACAGTCTCTTTTGCAAAACATAAAAGTTCAGCAGTAGTAATTGTACCACATATTAATATAAAATCGCAAGGTGATTATCATTTATTTTTATGTAATATAAAGAAAGCAAAGAAAACAATATTCAAAGTGTAATAGCTAAAGTTATATAACTATGTTTACAATACTTTTAACGAAGTATCATCTTTAATTGTAGCAATAATAGTATTGCATGTAACTTGTCCAAGTCCAGGCAATTTATATATTACATCTTTCAAAACTTTTTCAAGCTCTTTATTATTAGCAAACATAGCATGAACATGAAGGTTGCCATTGCCAGTCATTTGATACAATTTGTATATACTATCTTCATTTGCTAATATTTCACATGCTTCAGTCAATTTTTCTACACTAACTTGTATATCAAAATAAACAGAAATACTATGTCCAACTTTGTCTGGATTCAAAATGATTGTATATTTATCTATCAAACCAGATTCTTCAAGTTCTAAAAGCCTAGCTCGTACAGCAACTCGAGAAATTCCGACTTTTTTGCTAATATCAACTAGTGAAATACGAGCATTGTTCATTAATTCTTGTAAAATTAATTTGTCTAATTCATCAATATTTGAAAGTAATTTCTTCATACTCTGCCTTCTTTCTATAATAAGCAACGTTTTTAATGCTTATTAATCACTATATATTATATACTATTTCTTGAATTTTTTCAACAAAATGTAATCAAATTGTGACAAATGATAGTTTAATAAGTTTTTATAGTTACATTTTAACAAATTTTCTTAACTTAAAAAAATAGGAGATAAAGGTCCTACAGGTAAACCTAGTAGATACCATATGATAAGCTGAATAATCCAAACGATACTAAATGCAATTGCAAATGGAATTTGATAAGAAATTATAGTTCCGACACCAGCATCTTTTTTATATTTTGTAAGATAAATTAAAACCATAGGTATATAGATGCTAATTGGATTTATTGTGTTTGTTAATGAATCACCTATACGGTACACGCACTGTGCAAATGCTGGGTGATAACCTAATAAAGCAAGCAAAGGTACCATGATTGGCGCCATTACTCCCCATTTCGCTCCAACTGTTCCAATGAAAAAATTGATTATGCTTGTAAATGCTAAAAGCAAAATTAAAAGTGGTAATCCAGAAAAATTAGATTCTTGTAAAAAATCAGCACCTGTAACAGCTATATAAGTTGCGATATTAGTTTGTTGAAAATAATCTACAAATTGGGCTGCAAAAAAGAAAACTACAAGTAAATCCGTAATGTTTGATAATCCAGAACCCATTGCAATTGATACATCAGAAGAACTTTTAATTGTTTTCGCTCCAATTCCATACATTAGACCTGTAAAAAAGAAGTAAATAGCTAAAATAACAGTAAAATTGCTCATGAAAGGGGAGCTAGGTAGAATTTCTCCTGTGATTGAATTTCTTAGCCAACCATTTGGTAGCAATAGAATTGTTAATATTATTGCGTAAATTATAGTCGTAACAAGTGCAAATCTAAGCCCTCGACGCTGTAAATCTGTTAATTCTAATACGGTTTCATCTGCATGAACTCTTTCAAATATGATAGTTTCATCTTTATTTGCACGTGGCTCTATATATTTAATCGTAACAAATGTACCAATAACAGCTAATAATATTGAACTTGCACCCATGAAATACCAGTTCATAGCTGGGTGAACAACAATATCAGCTGTAATTGGGAGCAATGAAAGCACACTCTCGGTAATACCTGCGCATAAAACATCAGTGCCAGCAATAAAAGTATTTGCTGATAATCCAGCTAAATAGCCTGCATAACTTATCATAATCGCAATAACTGGATTTTTGTTACGCATTATAAACAAAATTGAACCTATACTTGGCAATAATATCAAAGATGCATCAGAAATAATATTGCCATTAATAGCAATAAAGAAAAAACAAAAATATAATAATTTGTCAGGAACTTTACAAAAGAAACGCATTATGATTGTATAAAATAGCCCTGATTTTTCACCAACTCCAATTGCAAGAGTAAACAAAACTATTAGGGGTATTAACGGAAAGTTGATGAAATTTGTCATTAAATTAGACAAAATGTAAATAAAGCCTTCCTCATTTAGTAAGCTGGCAACTTGCATTTGTTCGCTTGTCCCTGGAATTTGAAAAGAATTTCCTTCTAAAAAAGCTGCAACTATTAAAATAAGAACAGATAGGATAACAAACAATAAGAAAGGAGCAGGTGTCTTATTGCCAATATCTTCGACCCATGTAAGTAAACTTCTATTTTTAGTTTTATTATCTTTCATTTTGCTTACCCCCAAGTAATTTAAGTGTTTTTTATGTCTAAATACAAAAAATATTATGATTAATAATTAAATATATTAATATAGTATACTGTTTGTACATAGTTTGTCCATATCTAATATGTTTAATATTTCCAGTATTTTTTGTAATTATTGACAAAAATAAATCAAAAAGTAATTTAATGCTTTACAAATTGTGAATAGAGTGTTAAAATGAGGACATAAAACACGAAAAGAAAATAAAAACATTACATTTTGTTTACGAATTAATGATGTTGAAAACTAATAGTAATTAATTTATGACGAAGTGTATAATAAAGGGGGATATCTTTAAAGGAACTAAAATTCGTATAAAAAACAAATTTACGAAATAAGAGAGGAAAGATTATTATGAGTACACAATCAACTGCACAAAAAATGGAACCACAAGAAAAAGTAAGTATTAAGTTCTTTTTACGTTTATTCATTCCATTAGCATTGGCATTCTTTATGTCAGCACTACTTAGAACAATTAACTCAGTAATGGCACCTACCTTCATTGAAACATTTTCAATGACAGCATCTGATTTAGGGGTTATGACAAGTGCGTATTTCCTTACATTTGCTATTGCTCAAATTCCATTAGGGATTTGCTTTGACAGATACGGACCTAATAAAACTTTAGGTATTTTCATGATAGCTGCTGTTATAGGTTGTTTCTTGTTTGCATCAGCACAAGTAGTTACAATGTTATTTATCGGACGTGCTTTAGTAGGTTTAGGAGTTGCAGGTTGTTTAATGGCAGCTTATAAATCATTTGGTGACTGGCTTCCAAAAAACAAACTTCCAATGTATAATAGTATGGAATCTTTTGTTGGTGGCGTAGGTGGTATGGTTGCGACTACTCCAATTAATTTAGCATTAGGCTTCATGTCATGGCGTGCAATTTTCGTTGTGCTTGGCGTAATGACATTAATTGTTGCAATTATGTGTTACTTTGCTCCTAATAAAAAAGGTAATCAAAATGAAAGTCTGGCTATACAAGTTAAAGGCGTTGGAGAAATAGCAAGAGCTGGACGTTTTTGGCGTTTAGCACCAGTAGCTGTATTTGGACAAGCTACATATTTAGCATTAAACGGACTTTGGATAGGACCTTGGTTTAGAGATGTATTTGGAGCAAGTGCAGAATCAGTTCCAAATTTCCTTCTACTTTCAGCTTCTGCAATTACAATTGGTTATCTAATAAATGGATTTGTAGCTAATGCTTTGAAATCTAAATATAAAATTAATGTATTCAAAACTACAATTGTTTCAATGAGTGCATATACTGTGATTTTACTATTAATAGCTGCTTTACCTCAATATGGCAACATTTTATGGCCACTATTTATGCTTTTAGGACCATTCTCATTATTAACTTATCCAATATTCTCAGATATGTTCCCGTCAGGTATGTCAGGACGTGCACAAACTATGTATAATATGCTAGTATTTATTATGTCAACAGTTATGCAATCAGGTGTTGGATTTATTATCGATTTATTCCCAGAAGTTAATGGTAGTTATAACCCAATGGGATATACTGTGTCATTTTATGTATTAGGTGGATGCTTAGTGCTTTCCATTATTTGGGCATTATTATTCCGCAGAAACGAAAACGAAATTAATTATTAATAGTTAACCAGTAAAAGGAGAATAGATGATGGATATAAGACAAACACTTTGTCAAGAACTTGAGCTGTTACACGATGACATGATAAAGTTGTGTATTGAAATGGTGAAAATCCCAAGCGTAACTCCACCTTCAAATACAGTTGCAATGGCAGACTATGTTTCCGAAAAATTAAAAGAAATATCTGGTATGGAAATTGAATTTCATACATTAGAAGACCCAGTTAAAAATGTGGTAGCTATACTTAAAAGTGGAAAACCAGGCAAACGCCTTGTTTTTAGTGGCCACTTAGATACATATCCTGAAGGTAATGCTGATAATTGGAGCGAATCTCCTTGGTCTGGAACAATAAAAGACGGCTTTATATATGGTCGTGGGTCTTCTGATATGAAAGCTGGTATTGCATGCTTTTTCTCAGCAGTAAAAGTGCTTTCAAATCATAAGGATAAATGGTGTGGAGATATTGTTTTATCATTAGCAGGTGATGAAGAGGCAATGGGGCCACGTGGCACTAAGTATCTTTTAGAAAATATACCACAAGCAACTGGTGATGCTATGATATGTGCTGATGTTGGTGCACCGAATTCACTTCGTTTTGGTCAGAAAGGTCTTTTATGGATTGTTCTTGAAGCAACTGGAAAAGCTGCACATGGTGCACATTTACATAAAGGCGAAAACGCTATTATGAAATTAGTAGATGTAATGCATCGTATAGAAAAAGGAATTGAAGCAATTGAAGTTAAAGCACCTGATTTTATGAAGAAAATTATTTTGGAAAGTGCTGATGTTTCTGAAATTGGAGCAGGACCTGGAGAGCGTGATATTCTTCAAAAAACTACTATAAATTTTGGCACTATCGAAGGTGGTCAATCACCAAACTTAGTTCCAGATTATGCGAAAACACAAGCTGATATTCGTATTCCAGCCGGTGTTACAATTGCTGAAATTAAAGATGTGATAATGAAAATTGTATCAGAGTATAAAGGCGTAACATTTGATGTTACACGTGAATATGAAGCAAACTGGTCTGATCCTAATGATAAAATATTTGCTGTTGTAAAGAAAAACAGTGAAGAAATTTTAAAGGAAAAAGTAGTAGTTACTTTCCGTGTTGGTGCTTCTGATGCACGCTTATATCGTTTGATTGCTAAAATCCCTAGTATCAACTGTGGATTAACCCCTTATGGATTGGGTGGCCCTGATGAACATGTTTCTATCGAAGAAATGAAAAAAATATCAGCTATCCATCTATTATCTGCGTTTGATTATTTGCAAGCTGAATAAAATA
>CAYJKB010000056.1:0-10783 GCA_964370625.1 uncultured Oscillospiraceae bacterium
CCTTAACTTATATCAAAATTTCAATTTGTTTTATTTCACTGGTTCTATTAAATATTTCTTTGCACATTTCAGAATTAATTTTCAAATCTGTTTTTTCAATTTTTTCATCATTTTTAAGTGAAATAACTAGTTTTTTATCATTAGATTTTCGATATTTAACAGGAATACCACATAAAGTAAATGATACTTCATTGTTATTATCAAATTCTTCTGGTTTTAAAAATTCACTATAGAATAGAATTTCTCCATCTGATACAGTTACGCCTAGTTCTATTCTACGCATCAAAATTGATTCTTTAACTTGACCTGTCATTCCAGGTTGCTCGCTTTTACCCGAAAATGAAGTATGAGAATATGGCTCAATCGGGATAGCTCCACATTCTATAGGAGATTTCCTATAGATGAAACCTTGCATTAAATTATTGTACACTTTATAAATTTCTGCTATGTTTTCTCCATTTTGACAGGCTTTTAATGCAGTTTCAAGAATTGCTAATGTGAATTTTGCATTTTGATGCCAATACACACAGCCAATGCCTTCAAATTTATACATAACTTCGCTTCTGCCATTGAATTTTTTATGAGCGAAAATTTTCTCATATTCATCAATTAATACTTTGGTTAAATCAGCAGAAACACCAATATCTTTACACTTTTTAAGTAAGATTTCTTCTGTTTTTATTTCTGCATCAAAGTGTAATTTGCCATTTACGTCACGTGATATAATACCTAGAATTGGTTCAATTTCAAGTGTAATCACATTTTTTTCTAAGAATTTTTTTGTTTTTTTAGTTGGATACAATGTATGACACTTTAATTTTTCACTATAAAGGTCATTTTTCATAGAATTTACTAAATTAATAACTTCATCAGTTGTCAAAAATCCGCTACCAATAACAGCTGATTGTCCTTCAAGCATTGGTCTCATTTTTGACACAGAAAAATCTTCATTTAGTAGATTATAACTTGAATATACATCACCACAATTTTTTGAAATAGTATAATCAACTGCATGTTTTGCAGCTTCAATCCACTCTATTAGCAAGCTATTTTCTACTTCTATTTTATCACCTAAGCCATTTTTATAATATTCTTTTCGGTAATTTGAAAAGCCTTCACCTAGTAAATCAAGCAGTGCTTTTTCATTGCCGGCATAATTATTTTTATATTTTTCTAATGAAATTTTGCTTTCTTTCAACCATTCCACTACATTTTTGCTTATATAATTGATATTTTTTTCTTTATTTAATGTCTCAAGCAGAAAATCTAAATACGCACTTACATGATAAGTTGTAACCATTGATAACCCAATTCCAACAATTGCATTATTGGCGTCATTCCACTCTGGGCGCTCTGTATTCATCCAAATTCCACCTCCCACAAGAAGATTAGATATTTTGGATAATACTGGTACAATCAACTTTTCACAAAGAGAAACTGTTAATACTTCGCTCTCTTTTAAAATAAGTTTTCCATCAGTACCTATTTCTTTTACAATATTTTCAATTTCATTATCTTTTTGTGCATCAAATGCTATTGTACTTTTGCTATTTTTTAGTATTTTTTTATAATCATTAAGCACATAAGGTACATTAGCATAACTAAAAATTTCAAGTGATAACATTTCTTGTAATTTTTCTGGGTAGTGACTTTTTAAGGCTTGAAGTAATCTTAAAAGGTATATAATTTGGTGATCTCCCCAGTAACCCAGCCCACTAAATGGGTCATCTTCTTCTGGTTTTTCCCAGTCAATACCTTCATTGTTAATTCTATAAGGATTAAAACCGTCAAATGTAGAAGCATTTACAAATTTTGCAACCATGTTTTCAAAATATGATGGATAAGATAAACCTAAAGCTTCCCAGTTTTGGAAAATATCTCTCCAGTTACCCTCATAGCTTAAAGTTTTATTCCCACTTTTATCTTTAATTGCAATGTTAAATTTATTCCATGGTCTTGAAGGGTCTCCATGACGTCTTGAAAAAGAAATTGGCATATATTCAAGTGCCAGTCTGTATAATACTTTATCATCTTTCGCTATGCATTTAAGTTCGTTTATATCTTTGCAATTTTTTATTTTTTCAAGTAAAGTAGTGTTTTTTAACACTGATTTATTTCTAATTTTTAGATATTTTTCAAAATCGTTATAGTCAAAATTATATCCATCAGCAAAAATACCACCACGCATACAGTTATAAAGTGTGTTTAAATAATGTGTTGCAGTTGCTATTTTGTCCCCCGTAGATTGCAATCCATCAGCTTTTTCTACGATAGATATAATATCTTTAGTCCCTTGTTTAATATCTTCAAAAAGTTCAGAAAAATCAGCTGTTTCTACAATATTACATAATTTTGTTATATCACAATGGTCATATCCGTTATCTACAACAAAAGAATATTCAAGACTTTTTCCATTTTTGATTTCTTCATCAAATACTATAAAATATCCACATTTTGCACCGTAACTTTCTCTATCTAATGCAATTTTCTCATCATTTTTGAACATTTTAACAACATCTGGTGTAAGATATACATTTTTGCAATTAAGTGTGTTATATGCAATATTCGCTCGCATCATTTCAATTGGATGAGGAGTGTCATTAATTTCTGTAGTAAGTGTGTAAACTGCAAGATTTTCTGTTGCAAGTTCTGCTGCTTTATAAGCATCAATTAATGTTGATCTATCAGCTTGAAGGCATGTTAGCACCCCATATGGAAGAATATTTGACAAGCCATCAAGAACTTCTATTTTTATTGCTGTATCGCAATCATTTGTGAATTTAGATGTTTTTACAATACCAAACTTTTCAGAGCTTTCATATTTATATGAATATGTTAATTGTAAATCATGATTTATTTCTTCTAAAATAACGCTATTTGCATACAATGATTTATAAATATTTCTTGAAATATTATATTTTTGTACTCCATTTTGCTCAAATGGTTGCCAGAGTTTTCCGTTTATTTTAACTAATGTTTTAGAGCCAGTTTCATAATCTAAAGCAAGTTTATCATCTGTTTCATAAGGGAAAATACTTCCCTCTGCATTTCTTCTTCCTGCTGTTAATCCCCCATTTGATGACAAAAATATCCAAATGTCGCTTGAAGATGGCACTTGTATAAAAAATGGCGACAGATTTTCACTATTACTAATTTTGTAATATTCAATATCATCTATTGTTACAAAATCGCTTGTTGTATTTTGCATAAAGTTATTTCCTTTCGATACTATTTTATAAACCTATGTGTTTATATAGGAATTTACCTTTTAAATTAATTCGGTGGATTATGACATCTAATAAATTGTCCTTCATCAACTTCTTTTTCATCAGGCATTTCTTTGTGACAAATATCTGTTGCATAAAGACATCTGTTTTTAAATGGGCAACCAGTGCTTTCAGGTGTCCACATTGAAATTTCTGTTTCTTCGCTAGATTTCACTGGTAAAACTACATCTTCCTCACGTTCAGGATCTGGTGCTGCTGCTACAAGCAATCTTGTGTATGGATGTTTAGGATTGATAATAACTTTATTTACATCGCCATATTCAACAATATGTCCTGAATATAATACGATAATTCTATCTGAAAAATACCTTGCTGTAGCAATATCATGTGTAATATAAACAAATGATTTTTTGAATTCACGCTTTAAATCATTTAATAAGTTTAATACACCTAAACGAATAGAAACATCAAGCATTGATGTAGGTTCATCAGCAAAAATAACTTCAGCACCAGCTGCAAGCACCCTTGCAATATATGCTCTTTGCTTTTGTCCACCTGATAATTGATGTGGATATTTTTGAGCTTGTTCATGAGGTGGTGTAAGTCCTACCATTTCTAATGCTTTTTCTATACGTTTTTCTCTCATTTCGGCATTAATTTTATGATATAGTTTTATCGGACGCTCAAGATGATAATGAATACTGTGAAGTGGGTTTAAAGCCGAGAATGGATCTTGGAATATCATTTGAGTTTTTTGACGATATTTTTTTAAATCTGCACCTTTTAGTTTATGTACATCTTTATCTTTATAAGTCATCGTCCCTGAAGATGGGTTGTGAAAACGCATTGCAATTCTACAAAGTGTAGATTTTCCACAACCTGATTCCCCTACTACTGCAAGAGATTCACCTTCATATAAATCGAAAGAAACGTTATTTAATGCACGCAATGTTTTAGATTTTGAAAACAAAGATTTTCCACTAACAGAAAAATCCATTGTAAGATTTTTTACACTAAAAACAACTTTTTTATCTTCTTTATTACTTAAATCTACTTTTTTATCTTGCATCATTATGCTCCTTTCCTAACTCATCTGTATATTCCAATGGTTTATGACAATAATAGAAATTTCCATTTTCCTCCGTTACTGTTGGAGGTACTTCTTTACATTTATCACATCTATTAAAGCAACGTTCTTCAAAGCGACAACCATTTGGAATGTTTTTAAGATTAAGTGGTGATCCTTTAATCCCTTCCATGTATTCTATTTCACCTTGTAGCGATGGAAATGAATTTTTAAGCCCAAAAGTATATGGATGAGAAGGATTTTTAAGAATTTTACGAGTATTTGCTTTTTCAACTATTTTACCTGCATACATAATAGCAACACTATCACAAAACTCCATCATAAGACTAATATCATGTGTTATGAATAAAATAGAAAAACCAAGTTTTGCTTTAAGCTCATAAATTCTACGCATAATATCACGTTGAACAACTGTATCTAGTGCTGTTGTAGGTTCATCAAGTATTAATAGTTTTGGTTTTAATGCAAGTGCCATTGCAATTACAGCACGTTGACGCATACCACCTGAAAACTGATGTGGATAATCTTTTAATCTATCTTTCGGAATTCCAACAAGTGCTAATAATTCTTCTGCCATTGCTCTTGATTCTTTTTTATTTTTTGTAATATGATGATATTTAAAAATTTCATAAAATTGAGTTTCAAGTGTTGACACTGGATTTAAACAGTTCATAGCAGATTGGAAAACCATACTTGTATCTTTCCAACGAAAATCAGCTAATTTCTTTTCATCATAATTTAAAATATCTTCACCCTGAAATAATATTTGCCCACTAGAAATTATTGCAGGTGGTCTGTGTAATCTCATAAGTGAATATGCAATTGTAGATTTACCACATCCAGATTCCCCAGCAAGGCCTAAGCTCTGTCCTTCTTCAATTTTAAAGCTGACTTTATCAACTGCACGAACAGAAGTTGCATCGCCTGTAATATAATCTACACATAAATCTTTTACTTCAATAACTGTAGCCATATTAAACCTCCTTTTTGGTTCTACGCAGTTCCATTTTTCTTGCTTTATAATAGCTTTTCATAACTCTTTGTGCTTTAAGTTTTGGATTTGAAATTTCATCAATCGCAAAGTTAACCATCGTAAGTCCCATACCAATCATAACAAGGCCTGCTATAGCGCCTGCTACTTCAAAAAAGTATCCACTTGCAAATGCACCAGAATTTTTGGCATTGTATAGAATTGTACCCCATGTTACTGATAGCGGGTCACCAAATCCGATAAATTCAAGTGTTGCATGTGCCATGATTGAATAAATTAATGTTCCAACAAATGATGATGAAATGATTGATAACATGTTTGGCATGATTTCAATAAATAAAATTCTAAATTTACTCTCGCCCAATGTTTCTGCTGAACGCACAAAATCTCTATTACGAATACTCATTGTTTGCGCTCTTAGCACCCTTGAATTCCAAGGCCAAGATGTAAAACCAATAATAAGGCTGATTAATAATGGTGAAACCTCTCCTAACATTGATGCTACTAATAAAAGTAATACAATAGTTGGGATTACCATGATAATATTCGTAGCAACACTTATAAATGCATCATATTTGCCTCCAATATAACCTGCACTAATACCAATAAGCATACTTAAACCTGTTGTTATAAATGCTGCTAAAAGTCCAACAATTAATGATTGTCTACCACCGTATAAACTCTGTGCGAATACATCACGTCCTAGTTGAGTTGTACCTAAAATATGTTCTTCTGATGGTGGCTGATGATATTGATCAAATCTAAATAATGGGTCAATATCTGTGAAAAGTGGTGCTCCCATCGTCATTAAAATCACAATTCCTATTAATATAAGTCCAATAGTAAATTTTGGGCTATCTTTTAAAAATCGTAATATACGCTTTAATCTTGATTCTTTATTCATTGCAAACTCAGTCCTCTCATAAATTTAGTTGCTGCTTTGTCTTCTTGTTCTTGGGTCGAAATATAAAATCGCAAAGTCTGCAAGTGCATTTGCTGAAAGCATTAATATAGTTGTCATCAATAATATACCTTGCATTAACGGGTAATCTCGACTGTTTATTGCAGAAATCATTACACTTCCAAGCCCTGGATAGTTAAAAATTTGTTCTATAATAATAGACCCACCAAGCATAAATCCGATTTGCATTGCAAGCGTTGTAATTACAGGAAGAAGTGAGTTTCTTGCAGCATATGAAAACATGATTTTCTTATCTGGTAAACCTTTTGCAATACCCATTGTGATATAATCATCGCCAAGTTGGTTAATCATATTAGCACGCATCCCCATAATGCCACCTAAACCTGTGATTACAATAGCTGTTACCGGAACAAATGCATGATAGAATATATCAGCGAAATATTGTCCCCATGTTTCAGGCACAAATAACGGAGTTACGGCATATCCTAATGGGAATATTCCTGTATAACAAAGTGAGAAAAGTAAGATAATTGCTGTTACAACTGATGGAATATTTGCTAAAAATTGTCCACCTACTGTGAAAACAGTGTCAAAAGTTGAACCACGTTTCCATGCAACCAAAATACCAATTAAGTTATTAATAATAAAGCCTATTACTAGCGCAAATCCCATTAAAAATACTGTCCAACCAAGTCCACGGGAAACAGATTCAACAACTGTTAGAGGATATTCTGAGAATGATACACCCCAGTCACCTTGTAAAATATTTCCTATGTACTTAAAATACGATGTTATTAATGGTTCGCTTGAGCTAAATCCTAACATTTCTTCTGTAGCTTTAATTACTGACGGGTCTATTTTCGAACCACTTAATGCAAGATTTGAAAGATACATTTGCACAGGGTCTCCTGGCATCATTCTTGGTAAAAAGAAGTTAAGTGTTATAGCACCCCAAAAAGCTAGTGCATAAAATCCTAATCTTTTTAGTATAAATTTAAGCAATTTAATCACATTCCTTTACGTAAATTTAATTTTTTTTGAAAAAAAAGCCTTAAACCTAAGCTGTATGCTAGTTTTAAGGCTTTTAATTTTGCATTTTATAGAATTTACTATTCTACAGGTTCAAGTTTTAAAAGTTGTAAAACTTTTGAGTCATGCATAGAAAGTGCAGGGTTACCTGTGTTATTTTCTTCTGTTGACCAACCTGTAAATCTAGAATCATTGTAAACAAACCAGTTACCATTGAATAATATAGGAATGTTTATCATATTTTCAGCAAAATGATCCTCAACTTGTTTTGTAATTTCTAAAACTTCATCATCAGTTTGTGCTGTTGGAAGCTTTGCAATCAGATTGTTAATATCTTCGTTGATATAGTTTGTTTGACAAACAGACCACCATGTATCTGTTTTTGCTCTTGAAGCATCACCAATTGTATCGAAATAATATCTGTAAATATCACCAGCTTGGCCATTTGCAGTATAAAGCATATCCCAATCACCAGCTGCCCAGTGCTGAGTAACAAGTGATAATTCTTTTGCTTGTGCTTTTGCATTAATTCCGATAGCTTGCATACCTTCAGCAGCAATTAAAGCTCCATCGTTCCAGTCAGTCCAACCAGCTGGGGAGATGATTTCAAATTCGATTGGTAAACCTGATGGTGTTTCAACATATCCATCTCCATCAATATCTTTAAATCCTGCATCTGCAAGAAGTTTTTTACCAGCTTCGATATCATAAGTTGTGTATTTTTCCATTTCAGCTTGAGCTGAATCAGAAGCATAGTTTGATAATGCTGGAGGTAAACCAGTGTTTGTTGGGATTTCATCTGAAAGATATCCATAAACTGCTGCATTGATGATACCTTGTCTATCTACAGCCATAGAAACTGCACGTTTGAAATCAACATTATTAAATGCTTCAAGGTTTCCTTCATCAGGTGTCATATAGTTCATTGATAATCTAACACCATCATTTACACCATACCAGTATTTTTTACTTTCATCACCTTGAACATAAGTTGTATCAATGTTTGGAATGAAAATATGTGCCCAGTCAACTGAACCACTTTGTAATAATGTTAAAGCTGCATCATTTGAATTATATTGAGGTGCACGAAGTTCATCAACTTTAAGCTCGTCACCTTTCCAATAAAGTTCGTTTCTTGATAAAACAATCATTTCTGGAGAGTATGTTTTTACAACCGAGAAAGCACCTGTAACAACTGGTTCTGCTACATCATAAATAAATGTTGCAGGATCTTCAACTGCGCTCCATATATGTTCTGGAATCATCCAGAAGTTTGTAAAAATTGTGTTTCTATGGAAACGGTTTTCTTCAGCCATAACCAATTCGACTGTGTAATCATCGATTTTGTTTATAGATTCGATTTTGCCTTCATATCCATCTCTATCCCAAAGCCCATTTCTATCGATGGCAGCATTATCTTTTGAATATTCAAAAGTAAATACTACGTCATCTGCTGTAAAATCTTCTCCATCGCTCCATTTAACATCAGGACGTACTTTGATTGTTAAAGTTTTATTATCTTCATGTGAAATTATATCTTCTGCAAGCCACATATGTTCTTTATTATTGTCATATGCATCAAAAATTATTAATGGCTCATACATAAATCCTTGTACAAATCCATAAACACCTTGTGCCATTGGATTGAAGTTGTTATTCCAACCTTCTGTTGTATCGGACATTATTGTTAATGCATTTATATCGCTCGCACCATCTTCCGAAGGAGCTGCCCCATCTGATCCTGGTGGTGGAGGAGTTTCACATCCTGCTAAAAGCCCCACTGTAAGTGTTCCTGCAAGCAGTGCTGACCACAGTCTTTTTTTAAGATTTGTCATAATAATTTTCCTTTCATTGTAAGAGATATATTCAGGGTTTTTGCTACTAAATAATTTTTTTAACTGATTCACCTTTTAATAATTTACCTTGAACTTCAACAATTTGTGGTAAATATGTTTTTGGAAACTCAGCTGCCTCTACAAGTAATTCAACTGCCTTTTGACCAATTTGAGTTGTGTTTTGCTTCCAAGTCATCAAATGTGGCTTAATAACTTGTGATAGAACAAATCCATCATAACCTGCAACACTTATATCATCAGGGATTGTTAGATTTCTTTGCTCGATTGCATTTCTAGCACCGATAAATGCAAAGTCATCAGAATAAAATATAAAAGTTGGTGGGTCTTTAAGATCTAGTAATTCATTCGTAAGTGCTTCGGCTGTAATTGTGTCATGAAATTTACCTTTTTTTATATAATCTGGTGGAATTTTCAATTCTAATTCTCTACAGATTTTATGAAAACTTGCAACCCTAACTTTGCCAACATAAGTTTCTTCTCCATGTACAAAAGCAATTTTTCTATGACCCATTTCATATGCGTATTTAACCATTTCACGCATACCATGTACATTATCAGAAACCACTGTACTACAATCATTTACAAGAAAATCAACCGTAACTACTGGAATAGAACTTTTTACAAGTTCCATTATATTGTCATCTTCTAAATCCATTGTTAGCACTAAAGCTCCATCTAGTCCATATGCTTTTGCAAATTCTGTATAAGTAACATTATTATTCCCAACTTTGTCACTTATAAACATAACGGAATATCCACTTTCTTTCGCCTTTTTCATAAAAGGGTTAATTATTGTTGCGAAAAATTCATGTTCAACACCACTGCCCGTAGCATCTTGTAATAAAATTCCAAAAATATACGAACGATTTGTTCTAAGTCTTACTGCTGCAATGTTTGGGGAATATCCCATTTCATTTGCAACTTTTTTTACTTTATCGATTGTCTTTTGACTAATGCTACTATCATCACGCAAAGCTTTGCTTACAGCAGTTGCTGAAATACCACAAGCGATTGCAATTTGTTTCATAGTTACCATAATGCACCTCCATTTTCATATAATTTTATCATATTTTATGATTTTTTTCAAATAATATTAAAAAAATTGAAAATCAACGAAATGAAGGAGGTTGCTTAGTTCTTAATCAATTTCACTTTATCGATAAACTAAGTTTAGCATATCTGTATTTACATGTCAATATATTATAATATTTTCTGCATTTTTTATAAATAAATCGTTGATTATTTGTTTATATTACATAATTCAATGTAACATCAATGTTAAATTTGAATTTCTTCAGTTTTTCGTTATATGTTCTAATAATTGTCTTATTTTCTTTTATATCCACATTTAAAGTGTTTAATTATTTGTATTTTTCATTTAATTGCTTTTTTACAATTAAAATAACTGTAATCATATGTTTTTTTAGTTTGCTGAACACTTGAATATATTTTCTAATATAAAATTAAATATATAATTTTTAATTACAATTTTACAAATTTATGCAATTATACATCAAACCTTTGAAATTTACTCTTATTATATTCTAATCATCTTCCATTTTCATTCCAATTAACATTTGGTTCTTAATAACATCTCTAAGCATTTTTTTAGCAGAGCTATTAACTTTCATAATATCATCAAGGGAAGCTGCTTCAGTGGCTGTATCAAGT
>CAYJKB010000057.1:0-10377 GCA_964370625.1 uncultured Oscillospiraceae bacterium
TCTTTGTCACGTGCTCTGATATTAACATCAAATGTCATTCTGAAATTTTCGTCAATTGTAGAGAAAAACGCTTCTCTTTCATAAGACAGATAAACTTTTGGTTTTATACCTTCATAACTAGATTTAAAGTATTCAATTTCATTTATAATTTGTGAGCGTACAATTGTATCTGAATTATTACACAAATAAGATAATACATTCTTTTGATTATCATAAACTCTTCTTTTATAAACAATTCCGTTAAATTTCTTTTTAAGTTCGATAAATGCTGTACTTTCGTCTGATGGTTTTCCATAACATCTAACTCGTAATTTTTCTTTATACTTCGGTTTTTCCAAAGAATGTCTTATTATCCTGTAATCTTCGGTATCAAAATAAATATTTGAAATTTTATGCCTACCATACTCATCTAATTTCATAACTACAGGCATTTCATTTAAAAGTAATTCATATTGTTCTTTTGTTAGTTTATATTTAAGCTCATACCGTTTAAAATTTGTTTGCATTTTCTTCTCTCCTCTCTACTATTATTTTATTTTACAAGTTCATTATATAAACTTAACCTTAAACTTACTTAAAAATAGAAATTTTTTTCAAGAGATGATTATCAACTCTTTTAATGTCTGCATACATACATCAGCTGATGCCATTTCATCGGCAAGCCGCTTTAATTCAGACTTTATCATGTAACTGTTTGATATTTGTTTTTTGTACTTTAGCTTATGCTCTAAACTTGCCCAAGAGTCTTGAGATATGGTTCGTATTTGAATTTCAATCGGAATATGTATACCGTCAATATCTTTCTCTAAAATAATATGATAACTTCTATAGCCATTATCTTTTGGATATTTAATATAATCTTTACTTATGATATGTTTAAATTCAGATTGCTTTTCAATTATGTCAGCTACTAAGTATACATCTTCCAAAAACCTACATATAACACGTACACCTATTATATCTGTAAGATTGCTTACTGCATTTTCTAGAGTTTTATCAAATCCAAGTTTTTCAAGTTTTGATTTTACACTTTCTGCTGATTTAATGCGAGCTTTGAAGTGTTCTGTATTCTCACCGCAGTTATATTCTATGAAATCACAAACTTTCTTATTTACCTTATCAAATCTATAATAATGTTCTTTGTAAAAATCTATATCCGCCATTTCATTATGCAAAAAAATCACCTCACATTTCATTGTAAGGTGATTTTATAATGTGAACTTTAAACTTACTTTAAAATATTACAGTTAGAACGATTTCTTTTCCAGTTTTACTCTCAGCTGATATTTTAGCTCCGTGCAAATCGCAGATGCTTTTTGCAATAGATAGACCAATACCGAAACCTTTTGTTCTACTGTTTCGTGATTTATCACCACGATAAAACCTTTCAAACCACTGATTGTGTTTTCCAACTTCTATACTCTCGCAAGCATTCTCTATGGTGAAAATCTTTTTATTCCCATTTGCTCTTAGAGATAATTTAAGCCCTGTTTGAGGCAAAGAATATTTAACCCCGTTTTGTATTAAAATTGAGAATAGATTTCTTACACTCGTCTCGTCACCATTATAAGAAAGATTTTGTTCAATGCTTAAAACTACATCAAGCTCAGCATTTTTGATAGATGCAGAAAATTCGTTCGCAGTATCGGTTATGGCATCAGAAAGTGAAAAATCTGTTTTAATTATCTCGACTTTTTCATCAAGTTTTGTTAGAGAAACTAAATCTTCTACAAGTGCATCAAGTCTTGAAATTTGTGTTTTGATACTGTCTGTCCATTCTCCCTCACCGTTATCTAATTCAATAACATCACAATCTGCTTTGATAATAGCAAGTGGGGTTTTAAATTCATGGCTTACATTTGTAATAAATCCTTTTTGCCTTTCAAAGCTATCTGCAATAGGAGAAACAGCTTTTTTTGACAATAAGCATGACAAAATAAAAATCAGAAGAACAGCAGATCCTACTATTAAAATCGAATATAGACGATAATCTTCAAATCCCATTAAATCTTCTTCAATGTCAAGAAATACATATGAGTAACCAAAAGCACTTTCAGTTTTTTTAAATCTAAAGTCATCAATTGTTCCTATATTTTCTTCTGATTTATTTACAATATCTATATAATTTATAGCGTCTTCTGAATTAATAGAGCTTATGTTTTTTGTATTAACGGATATAGCCTCATTATTTTCATTTGTGTGTACAATGAAAAATCTTGTTGTGAATGCAAATTCTCGTGGAATTCTAGGATGTGGTGGAGTTCCTGTAGTCGCACTAAAATCATTATTAATAAGAATTTCTAAAATTTCATCAGAATATGAAATAATCGAGTTGTAATTTATGATATTAATTGTAATTGCTATTAATATCATAACTACAATACTGATAGAAGTTGTTAAAAAAACAAACTTTCTTTGTAATCTTTTAAGCATATTAATGCTCCATTCCGCCGATTTACGGCACTAAAATCAAAACAAACTCTTACTATCGGTGATATGAATAAGAGCATTATAATATTAAAATCAGTTTAGTTTGAATTAATTTCAAACTAAACCTCCAAGGAATATCCTGTGTTACGTGTAGCTTTGATTGAAATATTAGCCTCAAGAATTGTCAGCTTCTTTCTAAGATAAGAAATATACACCCAAACAACATTTATTTCAGCATCACTATCATAACCCCAAATTTTTTCCATAAACCGTTCAGTCGGAATAATATGTCCCTTGTTTATCATCAACATTTCTATCATTTGAAATTCACGGCTTGCAAGCTTAAATGAGTTTTTATCGGTATAAAGTTCAAAGGTTTTTCGATTAAGATTTACATTTCCTACTGTTAAAACCGATGAGCTACTATCGCTGACTGTTCTTGTAATTGCTCTAAGCCTTGCAAGTAATTCTTTTGTATCAAATGGCTTTGTAAGATAATCATTTGCACCAAGGTCAAGTCCTGTGACTTTATCGTCTACTTGTGATTTTGCAGTGAGCATAATAATCGGAATAGGGTTTCCATTTGCACGCACTTTTTTAAGGACAGTAAGTCCGTCCACCTTTGGCATCATAATATCCAAAATAACTGCATCATAATTCTCAGCGTCTAAAAACATCAGTGCTTCTTCACCGTCATAAACTGCATCAACAGAGTAATTATAGTGTTTAAGTATTTTCTGGAGAGCATTAGAAAGCTCTTTTTCATCTTCACATAATAATATTCTCATAATTTCACCTCTTACACTATATTATATCACAAACCTTAAACTTACTTAAAAATATTTCTATATTAATTTTAGAGAAAATTTTGCTAACTCTTTTTTCATTTCATCAATATCAAATATATTTTTGAACACTTGCAATATATATTTCCCTAAAAAAACATATATTTATGCTTTATTATTTTCTTAAAACTAAAAATACCTAATGATGCTTAAAGTAGCACATTAGGTATTTTTTCACAACATATCAAGAATTACTATAAACTCTAAAATACTTTAGGTTATTGACTTTTTAAATTCTTTTTTTCTTGTGCATTTTCTTCACGTAAAACACGTTGTTTTTCTTTTAATGCACTCTCACGCATTGATAACGTTATAGTCCAAATAAGTAAGATAGCTGCTGCAGCAAACATTACATAATAGACATTAATCATACTACCTCGAGAAGAACTAGCCTCAACTACATAGTTACCATCATCAACTGTGTAAATTAGGCTAACACCCTTATCAATTGAAATGGACAAATAAGTCAGCCCTTGGTCTTTATATTCACCAAAATCAACACTTCCGTTAGTATCAGTTTTCAGCTCAGCAATTCGAGTAGTTTTTCCATCAACTTCTCCCATCATATTGGCATTAGTCTCGCCAATAGGTGCACCTGTAGGATCTGAAACAGTTATTGTCGTACCATCTAAGGCTACTTTATAGCCCATAGTAGGGTCAACATCACCAAAGAAATGCCCATATACTATATATCCGATAACTGACACAACTAATATCAAGATTAATAATTTTACAACTGATTTTTTCATGTATTTCTCCTTATACTTTATAAATAGCAGCTAAAACTAATATAATACCACCAATAATCTTAATATATTTAAGCATTGATTGACTATTTTTTAGAAATTCTGAATTAGCCATTCCTACAAGTGTTGCTAAAAACACTACAGGAATAATTGAATTCACTACACCAAATAATGCAAAAAATAAAATTGCAACAAATGGTGACATTGTGCTTGCGTAAGTTATATTTGCAATAAGTGGCCCACACGGAATTAGCGCATATAGTGCACCAGTTAAGAAAAATGACTTAGGTACTTTTATTTTACTAGACATTTTGCCACAAGAAGATGCCGAACTACACGAACTACTACAAGATGAGGCGCACGAAGAAACTTCACCACTAACATGAGCTAAGGTTTCTTTTTTCTTGAAAAATTCACTCAATAATGTAGTATAGATAAGTTGTATGCCTAAAAACAGTGTAAGCCCACGAACTAACCAAATTGTAAAACTTGGGTATAAAGATTCTATTTGTGTTAAAATGAATGTTCCAAAAAGTGAAGCTAAAAGCCCTAAAACAGCTAGTGCTGCTATCTTACCAAATGAAAAAACAAGTAAAGCTTGTCTGCTTTGTTGAACATCATATCCCCCACCTAAAAGACTTCCTAATATATATGGAGTTGTAACAGTTCCACACCCCATACTACACATTAATCCAGTTAGCATCATAGTACCAAAAATCATAGGGATTGTCATTATACGTTTCCTTTCTGTTCTGCAGCAACTAAAGCCGCACCGATTGCACCATTAAATTGAGGGTGACACGCTCTAGTAACATCGCACATAAGAGCATCTTCAATAGCAAGCCTTAAACCATCATTTAAAGCTCCACCACCTGTCATTAAAACTTCACCTTTACCCATATATTTTCTTGCAAGTTTTGCAATACGATTTGCCATCGAAATATGCATACCATTTAAAATATCTTCACGGCTTTTCTTTTGAGCTATAAGTGAAATAATTTCAGTTTGTGCGAAAACAACACAAGTTGAGTTGATTTGACAAGGAGATTTACTGTTTGCAGAATGTTCTGCGACTTTATCAATTGTAGTTTCTAATATTTCCGCTATAACTTCAATGAATTTACCAGTACCAGCAGCACACTTATCATTCATAATAAAGTTCTTAACTCCCCTATTTTCATCAAGTGCGATAATTTTACTATCCTGACCACCAATATCAATTACCATCGATGGTATAACTCCATCTGGCGATGTGAGTTTAGTTCCATAAGCATGTGCTGTAATTTCTGAAATAGTATCATCAACGACAGAAATTGAACGTCTGCTATAACCTGTTGCTGTCATATATTCTATATCATCTTTAGAAATTCCAGCTTCTTTTGTGATTTCATCAAGCATTTTTTCCGCTGCTGAATCATTATCAATCCCAGTTGGTAAAACCTTTGTTATTACAACTTCATTACCTTTAATTAAAGCTGCTTTAAGGTAGGTAGATCCACCATCAAAGCCAACATAATATTTACCCATTATTTCTTCTCCTTTGCTCAATCATCTCAACAAATGCTTCAAATCTAATTTTAACTTGCTCAACATCTTCTGTACTAAAATCTGTTTCTACTCTTAAAAGTGGAATATCTAATTTATGTGCAAAATCTTCAATCGCTGCAAGCTCAAAATCATAAGGTACACAGCCACGAAGCACGTGATAGATAATTCCTTCTGCTCCTGATAATTCCATTCTTATTTTAAGACTTGCTAATCTATCTTCAATATTATCAAAAACAGGACAAGTACAAGCGGAAATATATCGTGCAACAAGTGCTCTTATCATACTACTTGTACTATAATCATTCGGTATAACTGGATCATATAGAAGTCTACCTGAAAGACAAGATTCATCGCCGACAATATGAGCACCAAGTTCCTCTATCATAAGAGGAATTTTAAAGTTTGGGAAACTAATTGGTGAACCTGCTATGAAAATTCTAGGTTTAGTACGTCTTGGTGTTTTTGCCACTTTTTCCTTTTCTTCTATTTCGTAAATTAGCTTTGCGGTTGCCTCTTCCCATTCTGAAGGTGTTGTGTAACAATAGCTATTAAGAGCATACATAACTTCAGAACCTTTAACTTGTGGATTCATAGAATATAATTTTTGTTGAAGACGGTATGCTTGTCTTTGTGCAGAGTTTATATCTAAACATGCTTGTTTAAGTGCTTTTCTTGAAAGTTTTGACCCAGTTTGCTTTTCAAGAGTTTTTACAAGTCCACGCATTATAGATATCATTTCTTCATAAGCAGCATTACCTTTAGACATGTTGATTGGCACAGGTATAATTGGTAATTCTTTAGCTAAAACCTCAGTGCTTTTACGTTTTGCCTCACAAGTCATAGGCATTACAGCAATTTCACATTGATTATACATAGGTAACATCTTCATAGAATGAAATCCAGTTGTAGCTTTTACTACAGGACACGCATCACGAGGAATGATTTCTTCACCGATTAGGGCAGGAATTTGATGACCTGCACATAATCTTAGAGGTGTATATCCTAGTGCATATATTAATTCGTCTGGAATCATTACACAATATGTTCCGATATATTTTTTGTCAGTTGCATCGAAATTACAAAACGCATTATTGTATGTATCATTATAGAATGTTAAATCATTTTTAGATTCTAAACCTGCTATAGTTGTCCCTACTACTCTTTGAATATTTCTTGAGTATCTTTCTTTAGATTTTAACTGCATGCCGTACCTCGTCCATTCTTATTTTTATCACATTTAGAATCTGTTGGCCTTTTAGATTTAAGAATTGTTTTGCCAAATAATTCAAAACGCAAAGCATCCTTTTCAGGACAAACTTCAATACACTTCATGCAGTAAATACAATTTGAGTTTGTAATGTCTTCATTTTCACGATCTTCATAAATTTCTTGAATATCTACAGGACAAACTTCTAAACAAGCTCTACAGTGTGTACAAGCACTTCCTTTTTTCTTTAAACGGCTTCCGCTGATTTTATTGAAAAGACCCAAAAATGCACCAATTGGACAAATTCTACAGAAAAATCTATCACTAATAAACATAAATGCAAATAGTCCGATAGCCCAATAGAATGCAGTTGTATCACCACCCTGTACATATCCAGTTAATGGTACTGTGAAATAGAAAATCGGACACACCTTGCATAGATCATAAAATAGTATATAAAATACTAAAAACCACTTTAAGATGGTTAGCACTGGTTTAAATTTTTGAGAAATATTAAGCTGAGTAAATCCCAGTCTTTGTCTAACTTCAGTAATTATGTCTTGGAAAAATCCCACTGGGCATACATATCCACACCATAGTGTTCCAAATAGCATGATTAAAACAAGACACGCAAGCATTGAAATTACAAATGTTTCGGACATGTACTTATTGAAGTCTAAAATCATGAGACAGAATGCCTCTGTAGTTCCACCTGCCACATAACGACAGTGAAACACTGGTAATATAATATCTGATTGAGGACCTATATAATATCCACCAAATGATAAAAACATAAAAAATGCAAATAAAATACCAAGTCTTACTGCTGTTATCTTATAGTTTCTTATTTTCTTGTTTCCTTTTGATTCTTTATTCACGTTGTTTTCCTTTCATGTTGCATATAAAATTTTATTTTTCTTCCAACAGTTCATCTTGGTCTATTTTTAAAACTGGCAGTTCTATAGTCTTTTTGCTATAATAAATCTTTTGAGCAAGATATAAAGCTACTGCAATTAATAGCCCTGGAAGCGCTGCTGATAGAATTTTTTCTGCTGCACCTGGTATGCTAAATGTAGGCTTACCACTTCTTAAATTTGCATTTTCTGGAACAAAATCATACCAAGCTTTTTCTTCTTCTACGCCAGCTTCAGCTTGGTTAGCATTTTGGTTATCTCCTCCGCTTTGTTGGTCGCCTCCGCTTTGTTGGTCGCCTCCGCTTTGTTGGTCGCCTCCTTGTTCATTTTCTGACAATACTTCCTCAGATTGGAAAAGTGTCGTGAAATCCAAAGCAGATAGTTTTTCCCAAGAATTATATGTCTTCTCACCAATTAAAAGCGTAGCAATAATAAGACTCACTGCAACTTTAACTTGTTTTTTACTCCAAATTTTAAGTAGTTGATTTTTTATTCGTACAATAGCATTTATAATTTCTAACATATTTTTCCACTCCTTAAGCCGTTACTTTTGGTTTCTTCTTAATATTGCCATTTTGCATTTCATAGAATGCTTCAATCCTGATTTTAACTTGCTCTTTATCAGTATCAGTATAGTCTGTTTCTACGCATAAAAATGGAATATTTGATTTGATTGCAAATTCTTCCATACGCTCAGCTTCATAAGCATCAGAAGTTTGACCTTTAAGTAAATAATAAATAATTCCATTAATCCCAACTGGAAAATTATATGAATTATTACAGCTTACAGTAGTGATATTTGATAAATGTCTATATTGAACTTCAAAACATTTTTTAATTAATGAAAGTGTATTACTTTTCAGTGAAACATCGCTAAAATCTGCAAGACCTAAGCAGCTATCATGATAATGTGTAATTCCTACATCATATAGGATTTCATGCAATTTACTGTTTGGCATTTGAATTTTAGAACCTGTAAGTAATATTGTTTTTTCTTCAGTATTTGCTGCATTGTGAATTAAAAACTTTTCCATTTCATCTAACCAGAATTCCTTATCTTCATCAATATGTAGAGTTTGAATAAAGAAACTTTGAATATATGTAGGAAGTGATTTAAACTTTTCGCAATCAATAAGTCTATATGCTTTTTGATATCCTGAAATTTCATACTTTAACAAATCAATATCAAGTGTAGTATTAGCTAGTTTACTAATTGAATTTAGCAAACTTATTTGCTTTAACATAAAACTAAATGGCATTTTTTCTTGTTTAAATGAAGGTGGTTCAACCTCTATTATCTCTAAATCTAAATCTCTGAGATAAACTAAAGCTTTTTTAAAGCTATCATTATTAGCAGAAATGATAACAGCACCTAATTCTTGTGCCAAATTCAGTTCATCATCTAAAAGCAAGCCAACAGCTGACTTTGCAATTGGATCACTGATTTGTGGAAAAATATGACTAGCATTTTCTCCCATGAGATAACTGCCTCCGTTTAGAAATACTGGGGTAAGCCCATAACTCCTAACATACAACCCATAAAACTCATCACCAATAATTCCTACTTTCATAGGTGTTTTTTCTGAATTCTCTTGTTTGACATCTCTCAGAATATTCAGAAAATAATTAGGTATTTTTCCATGTTTTTTAATCGTTGAAATGTATTTTTCGATTTCGTTTGAATATTGCATAATTCCCTCCATATTCACATTATCAAAGGCTAACTTTTTGGTAATTGTTTAACACTATCTTTATTTAACATCCATAAATCTATGAAGTATAACTGCAATTTCTGCTCTTGTTATTTCTTTATCAGGAGATATAGTTTTTTCAGAAGTTCCTGTGATAACTCCTTTGGAAACAGCCCATTCCATAGCATTAAATGCCCAATCCGAAACTGTATCTATATCATCAAATTCTAATACTTGCTCTGTATGTTTAGGCGAATTTGCATATCTAAATAGCATTGTGATAAATTCTTCACGAGTTAAGTTTTGCATAGGATTTGTCCCATCTGAAATGCTACATTCTTTTGCCCATTCAAGCCCTTTAGAATACCAATTATCTCCACCTTCAGTGTCCACATTTTCCATGCGTGCAAGTACTGTCCAGATCATTGCTCTATTCATACTAGTTTTAGGAGCAAATTCATTTTGTGATACTCCATTAAATAGTTTGTTATCAATAGCAAATTTCACTGAATTATAATACCAGTCGTCTTTATGCATATCAGCAAATACCATTTCGCTTACATTTTCATTAGAAGTTTCTTTTGATAATTCCGTATTAGATATTAAAAAGTGTGAAAAATGTGAAGTTTTAAATGTAAGCATTTCACTTTTTTCATCATATGTAGCATCTAATTTCACAACAGCTCCATCTTCGCCTAAGATATATGCAAAAATATCATCTGATTTTTCATCTTTTGACAATTCATATGGAATAGAAATATTCGCTATTCCTTCCCCTAAATCAGAGATGTTTTCATCATCTGACAAGAGCGAAAATTCATATACAGGGTAAGTCATTGCAACTTTTTTCTGATTTTCAGTTAAATCTTCATTATTAATGAAATTTGATAAAACAGTAATCATTTCTCCTTGAGAAATCATTGTTGATAGTGCTTTGTTATCTAATTCTATATTTGATAAATTAGAATTTAAAGAAATAACAGAATTTTCATTTTC
>CAYJKB010000057.1:10387-10604 GCA_964370625.1 uncultured Oscillospiraceae bacterium
TAATTTGATTTTTTTCCCTTTGGCACTTTCAGATGCTTCAACATTAATAGTAAGTTTTGGCTCTTTTTCTTTAGATATTTCAGAAATAACTGTTTCTAAATCAGAGCTTGCAACTTCTCCTTCTATAATTCCATTTGTTTCTTTAGCTTTTAAGCTTAATCCAGTTGATGAATCTTTATCTTCTTCTTTTTCTTCTTCTTCATATTCTATTTTAACT
>CAYJKB010000058.1:0-10362 GCA_964370625.1 uncultured Oscillospiraceae bacterium
TCCCAAATATACAGCGGAGTAGTAAATAATCTTTAAACGTTCATTCTCCTAAATCTTCAAACCCTAACATATTATTACTAGATAAACTCACATCTAAATAATCGTTACCGAGCGATAAATTCTTATTATTTTTAAAATAGAAAATATACTTATGACCCTCGAATATTTTTGTTTTTTTATCTAATAGCAATATGTTCTCTACACCATTTTCTTCTATAAATTTGCACTTTTTATATTTGCTAAAAGGTTTTTGGGTAAGGGAAGTGCAAACACCCGTATAAATGCAGTAGTCCCCTCTTATGATTATTCTATATGTTATAAATCCTTGTATGGTGCTTTGCAGAAATACTATAATTCCTAAATAAAGCAGTATTTTATCATCTGAAATCACAAAACCAATTACACTTAGAGCAAGGCAAGAAATTCCAATAACAAACGAAGTGTACAATCTTGTAATTAGAGCTTTTGGGAAGTCTTTTAATTTTGTCATTTATGATATACCTCTCTCAAAAATTATATGTTGTCTTAAATATAGATTAGCAATCGCCAAAATTACTGGTTGATTGTGATTTTTAGGTTTATCGTGTCTTGACATTTCTATGCTCTCTATCGCTTCTACACTTGTCAAACTAGCTTGTTTCAAAAGACTCAAAACTTCTTTTTCTACTTCACTAAATGAGTCAACTAAAAATACTCTTTTAGCAACTTTTATTGGTGTTTTTCTGAATAGAATTAGTTTTAAAAATGTTATGATTTTAATAATTTTACTGTCAGTAATAGGTATTATGTACAAAGATGAAAATAAGTTATATAATGCGTCTTCGCTAGTAGTCCCAGAACCTTTAGATATAAGTCCTCGTATTTCAAGTCTTTTTAATGTGTCTTCTATGCTAATATGTGTATTAAAATTTGTGTCATTACACTTCTTAGTATAAAGTTCTGATAATTCATCGAATTCAACTATTCGCCAGTTTAGTATGGTCCAGACAATCATTTCTTGCAAATTAACAGTAAGTTCTTTACCACCTACGCATATTACAGGGCAAGTAAGGTTGTTTATTTGCCCTTTAGTCTTAAATCTACCAACAGCAGTGTATAATGTTTTCATTTGAAAATCCTCCTTTTATTTAATCTTTACGATTGCAGGTTAGGATTTACAACAATTATTCTTGCACTAAGAGTTCCAAAATCACTTTATCTTTTTTAAGCTTAGACACTGCTCTAAAAATCCAAGCACCTATATGATTAGGTTTGACATTATAGATTTTAGCAATTTCATTTCCTGTATATCCTTTCATTTTGAGTTCTAACGCTTCAATACCTTTCAAAGTTATACCACCATATCTGCATTTAATATCGTTAAAAACGTTAGATACATCAATATTTTCTAAAATTTCATCATAATTTTCAGTAGATATTAATTTGTCTTTAAGCGTAATACTTTCATCATTTGAAGGCTCGTCCAAAAGAAGTCTTTGCCACTTTTGTTTTGCTAGTATTTGACGACAATATGATATTAAGCCATTTTTTATAACCGAAGTCGCATAGCTCGAAAATTTTCCTTTACTCTCATCATACGTATTCGCTGCTTTGCAAAGATGAATGCACCCTTCAGAATATAGGTCGTCATATTCAAATCCGAAAATATGTTCGTTTACTTGTATGTAATGGTGTATCGTCCAGTGGACTATGTTTAAATGTTCTTCTATTAATTTGTTTCTATTCATATAATTCACCTTCCTTATGCTACTATTTTCATATTAACAGCGACTTTTTCACATTCTTTAATGAGTTCATCACACATATATTTCGAAAACAACCCAATATGTGCCTGTTCTTCACTTAGGTTAAACTTAGCTTGCATCCACTTGTATGCCTGCCATTTTTTCATTTTTCCAGTTCCCCATAGCGTATTAAAAGCTTTATGAGCCATAATTCTTTTGTGTCGCAACTGTCCGTTTGCAAGTGTACCCATAGGTTTGTTATTATGCTTATGCACACCGACATAAGAGTCACAACTTGGGTATCTGCTACACACATAAAGACTTATATTAGGTATAGCCTTTTCTTTATGTACAACAGATGACGGTCTAATTGTCGCCTGAGCCCCACAATAAGGGCATTTTACGATATTCTTTTTCATAGTGCCTCCAATACTTCTTTAATACACGTTTAATGCGTATAAAGAGTTAAAATTTTTATTTGAGCTGAAACAGCTCGCATTTTTTCGGATTAGTTATATTCCATTTAATCCAAAGGTCATAGATATTTTTAAAAGCTATCGTTGATAAACTACTTTCAATTTCATTTGTGTCTATACTTTCAAAAGTGCATTTTTCAAAGTCATTTACATCAAAAATTATAGGTGTTCCGTCAAAATTTGCGATAAATAAGAAATTTTTACTGCAATCTTTTATATTGCAATCAACATTTTCACATTTAATTAAAACAGCATTTCTATAATTTCCTTTAGTTGCTTTTAAAAATTCATATAACTTATTGTTTTGAGATTTCATTTTTTCTCCTCACTTATATTATTGTACATTTGTAAAACTTCGATTTAAGTTCAGTCAAAAAGCTTCTCATTTATATTATTGTACATTTGAAAAACTTCGATTTTTAACAAAAATAAAAGCCTAGAAACATCGTTAAAATGCTTCTAGGCCTTGTTTTTACTTAAATAAATCTTCGATTTCTGTTGTAATTCTTGGAATTACGGTATTATCAAAAATTCCTGTAAGTGCAAGTAGTAAAGATGCTCCTAAAACTACTGCTATGATGATTTTTACAGCGTCTGATATGTAAAAATCACCACGTTCATTGCTAAGTGCAAGTTGTGTTTTTAAGGCGATGCTCGCCATCTTTTGTTTTGCTTTTGAAAGTATTCTTTTCACTAATTTAAAACCTCCGATTAATTTTGTTTTTCTAAAACTTTGATTGTATACCTTTGTTTATCACCCCCTTAAAATGATGGTTTAAGCTATCCGAAAAATGAACCGATAGAGCCTAAGACTTCGCTTGATAAAACCACTAGATATATTAAAACAATACAAAATAGCATCATCATAGAGTATTTTTGTATTTGTTTTGGTCTTTTAGACGCTTCTTTTTTCAGATTACTATGTTCGATTTGCCTCATATCAAAGCAAATAATTTTAAAATACATTCTCTGGTCATCACCACGCAAAGAACCTATAAGTCCACGAACTACATCAGATAAAAGTGTACTTGAAACTCTACTTTCAAAATTTAGTAAGGCTCGTTCGTAGTTTCCAGTTTTCATATCAGCGATAGTTTTATCAAGTTCAGCACCAAAATCTCTACCAGCTACTCGTCTATATGAACTTAAAATTTTGAGAACATCTCTATCATTTTCTAGGTTTTGAGATATAGTTAGTGCAAATCTCGGAATTTCAAATTCAAGTAGTTTCTTGCGTTTTTTTACAAAGTCAAAAACCTTGTAATATGTGGCAAACCACATTGTTACAGCTACCGCAATAACAACAGGGAAGAAGATAGGTAAAACAAATATTATAGGTAGCGCTAATATGCAAATCAAAACAGATGTAATATACGCCTTTAACGTATAAACTTCTGGACTTATTGACATATTTGCTACTTCAAGTGCAGATTTTAGTTTCGATTTCTTAATTTTATCGAGCTTTACAAACGGAGCTACCCTATTTGCTAATTTTGTTATATAAACATCTAACAATTCATCATTTGTATTGCCATATCTTTTACGAACAAGCAACATCATCTTTGATGTTCTACTTGTAGGAACAGATGAAAATGCACAAATAAAATTATATATTGCAAAACCAATTAGGATACACGCAATGTAAGTTAGCATTATCATCTAAACTCACCTCCGTACTCGATAGGCTTTGAAAGCTTCATAATTTTTGAAACCGCAAATAATATTATTGCACCACAAATAGCTAGCGTTATTTTGCCAGGAGTAGAATAAATAAGTGTATTAAACCAATCTATGTTCAAAAAATATAGTAAAGGAATATTTGAAACTACTAATAGCACCATAGTTATAGCTTCACGTCTAGGTCCTTGCATAATAGCGTCAAGTTCGGCTTGTATTACTCTAACATCAGAAAATTTTTGCGTTATAGTCGGTAATGTATGTTTCATACTTCTATCAGATTGACACTGGATTAAAATATCACACCATTCGTGAAAAACTCTATTTCTAATCTTCATTTTCATTCTGTTAATAGTTCCAACTGTATTTGCATTAATCATTTCAGATTCAAAAATAAAATCTTCGAATATGCTCTTTATTGGCTCATTTATTGATGACAAATTTTCTTTAATTGAGCGTAAAATATCTTCAGTTCTAAGATAAGAAGTTGTGATAAGTGAAACAGACATTTCAAGTTCTTCGTTTAAATGCTTCTTATATGTTACTTGTGTACTTCTTAAATACCAAATTGGAATAAAAGAAAATCCCAGCCCTAAAATTGGGACTAGGAATACATTATTTATAAGCAAAGCTAAAATAGCACCCACTGCAAATAATATAAGCGACGCTTGTCTTACAGTGTCATACAGATTTTCTCTGCCTGTATCTTTTAAAATTTGTCTTGTTTCAAATTCACGACTAAAAAATCTTTTTGTAGGAATACCAAGAACAGCATTCAAGTCATCACTTAAATTGGTGTCATTCGTTGTTTTAATAATGAAATCATTAAATTTTACACCAAAAACAGAAAATAAACCCATACAAATTAAAAGAAAGCAAATTATATATACCCAGTTCATCTAGTGTCCTCCTTTAGAAATTTTGCAAGTTCTTTTGTGGGTATTCCATTATCTAAAAACCTATTTTTTAGAGCATCTGACATTCCAGAAACTTTTTTATGAGCACCATCTATGAAAGTTTTGCCATCTTTTTGCACTGCATTATCAAACACTTCATATTTGTAAAGCGAACGATAAATAAGTTTTCCCCCTGTGAAATCTTCACCCTCGATAATCTCCATTATCTTGCGACTTCTATCTTCAAGCTGTTTTGTAAATATTACAATAGGATACGCTTCAACCATAATTTGCATTAATATACTATCGTCCATATTGTATTTTCTTTTTGCAAGTGTCATCATTCTTCTGTAAGTTGCAACAGAGCTATTTGAGTGAATTGTAGTGCAAACCGTGTGTCCCGTCCTGGAACTTTCAGCAGCAGCCAAACTTTCGGCAGCCGAACGCATTTCTCCTATACCGATAACATCAGGGTGTTTTCTTAAAACTCTTTCAAGTAAAAAGTCTTGATTTATGTTCATAGATGGATTTTCGTGTGGTCTTGTTAGTAAATGCACTACTGAATTTAAAATATTTCCGTTTTCGTCACGCTTAATTAAATCAAACTCTCTAGAGCCTTCTTCAATAGTGATAAGTCGTCGATTGTTTGCAACTTGAGATAATAACCAAGCCATTACAGTGGTTTTTCCAGAACCAGTAGAGCCTGCAATACAAACCGACACACCATATTTTATGCAAGCAGTTAAAAAATCTAGCATTTCATCTGTCGCAGAACCAGAATCTAGCAATTTTTGCTTTGAAACCGTACTTTGGTTTACTATACGAATACTTGCATTTAAGCCAACATCAGCGTCTACAATAGGGCTTTTATCAACCGAAATACGAATATTTTTATCTAAAAACCCGACTATTGACGGCATTGTATCATCAATTACCATACCACAAGCATTAAGCATTCTTCGAACTACGTCAATAGCGTGTTGTGGTGATGAAAACTTATCTGGTATTTTCTCACTTCTACCATTATTCATAATAACTTCGATATCGTTATATGCATTGATATTAACTTCTTCAACATTTTCTTTATATATCCACTTTTTAAGAAAACTAAACCCAGCCATATCATCATAGAGTTTTTGTGAAAGTTCAGTTGTGTTCATTCCGTCAAGTGCATATTTTCGTTTGACTAAATATGATACTATAAGCTCTCTTAATTTCTCACCAGCATTTTCGACTTCGGCTGAAATTGACTTTGAATGGTTTTCAGAAAAATATCTTTGCACATCTTCAAGAATATTTTCATAAGTAACTCCTTCAGTTGCTATTGAAGTGAAAAATATATCGTTTAATTTATCCAAAACTATTCACTTCCTTTGCCATCTGAAAATTCTTCCTCAAATTTACTATCAGCAAACGCATTTCGCTCTAAATCCAACGCAACACAGACTTTATCTAAACTTTTTAAATATTTGCTATTACAAAATCTTAAAGCATCGAACATTTTACCTTCGGTTGCACATCTATCAATCTCTTTGCTATACGGAAGTAATCCATCAAATTTACCGATTAAATGGCTCATTTCTTCTATTGCGTGAAATGGTCTTGCAAGCCCTGCGAATGTGATGTGGTCGCTATACTTAAATTTAGGGTCGGTTAGAAGTGGCTCATGTGCTTTTAAATAGTTAATTCCTTTAAGGTCGGGCGTTAAAACCCTTATAACTAAATCTGCTGATTCGATAGCAGCAGGAGTAAAAAAGTTTGTCATATTTGAGTTGCAATCTAGTATAACAAAATCAACTAAACTTTCTGCCGTACTTATTAAATTTCTAACAGAATCATATTTTATCTCTGGATAACTAAGTGGATTTTCCGAAGCAGCATAGCCGAGTAGTCCTATAAATGGATAACTTTTTAAAATGACTGTATTACTAGCAATAATTGACGTATCTATTTCAGCAGAACTTAGCACTTTTCCGATAGATAAGTTGTCGTCTATATTTTGGTGTGGCAAAAAGATTGGAAGCATTGGAGCTCCACTATCAGCGTTTATAATTAATGCTTTTTTTCGGTCTTCAGTTAATCTTTTAGCTAAAATAGCACAAAACATAGACTTTCCACTACCTGAATTTCCCCAAACCGTAATTGTTTTTGTCATAATAATCCTCCTCTCTATTCAGTTATATCTAAACTCAAATCTTCATTTGTTGTAGCAATTTCATCACTCGTGATTACTTCTTCCAAAGGTGGATACATTTCAAGTAATATTTCATCTTGTTCTAGCAGCAGTTCAGAAGCTAAGTCTTCATTTCCTCTTGAAATTAGAGCCACATGAGAAACTCCGTCATTTTCAAGTTCAGTTATAACTTTTGCTTGTTCTGGGCTTGCTAAAACTGTAATTGTCGCCGATTGTCTTTTTTCTTCATCTTCTGAAATTTCTTTGGTATTATCAACATTCATACCAGAATCATCGGTAACAGATAAAACTTTTACAAACTGGAGTTCTGGAATTTCGTATGCAAAGTCTAAGTAATGATAAATGCGTATAATATCATTTGGTTGGAGTTTATCCGAAAGTCCACTTGCTAATGTTTTAACCGAAAGCGAAATCGCAACTTTTCCTGATGCTATCGTATTCAATGCGACATCAGAAGTTACAGGAATTAAACTTATTTGGTCTGATAAAATGTAGTCACCTACCATCAAATCTGTAATTGCATATTTGCCAATAACATCATCTTCTGTTTTAGCAATATTAGTTGGCAAATTAAAACTACCAACTTCTAAAATTTCAATATTATCGTCTGAAATCGCATCACCCTTTAAAACAGGCTCTACAATTCTTACAATGTGGGTTTTACCAGTAGATACGCTATTAATCGTGGGAATTGCCACAAATGCAATAACTCCAGCTAAAATAATACTGATTATCCCGAAAATAAATCTATTATTTAATCTCATAAAATTCTCCTTAAATTAGTTTTAGATAACAAAAAAACTTCCAATCAACACAAATGGTATAAACGGAAGTGAAAAACTATCTTCTTTTTTAGTTTTTAAAATGCCTACTAAACTACACAAAAATGTAGCTATAAGCAAAATTAGAATAATATCATAAGCACCATAGGAAAATCCCAAAAGTCCTAAAAGTTTTATATCTCCACCACCAATACCAGCACCTTTTCTTGAAATAGTCGATGCAAAAAGCAATGTAGAAAACGCTAATATTGCACCTAAAACTGAATTAAGCAAAGTAAGTACAATATTAGTTTCAGTGGCATACGATAGAAGTATTGGCGATAGTAAAAATATAGGCAGGGCAAAAACAAGCCATTTATTTGGAATAATTCTGCACCTTATATCATTAATTGCAAAAACTGCTATAGTGCTTATAAGTGCTAAATGGTATATTACATACAAGCTATTATTCACGATTTGTATACCAATCATCAAATAAACTTCCGTTTATAATAACTTCGTCTGAAAGCTCTAAAGTAAGCATTCCGGCAGGGGTCCATGTATCCCAAACTTCTGTATATACTATATAATCAGTATTGTCTAGAAACCAAACAGGTAAAAAATGAACACGTCTTAGATATGTAGAAAAATCATTTTCAGAAAATTCAAATAGTGCATTTTTACCTTTTTTAGTGTTTTCAAGTAATCTCAAATATGTTTCATAATTAAATTCTGGAAATACTGAAAATGCAGTTTGTGGATAAGTGAAGTGAGAGGACGGGGCAGAGGTTTCAAGTTTTGCAGTGACTGTGGTTTTTACACCATAACCACTTTTCATTTCATCACCACTAGCCGTAGGAACTATATCATCAGGTGTAAGTTCTTTTTTGCCACCTACACTTGCAGAATAAGATGTGTAATCAAATTCCCAATATCCTTCGTCAACCCAATGTCCATCGTTTGGATCTTCTTCGGTGCTATGGTCACACCATACCCATACAGGCACCCAATAGCAATCCCAAACTCCCCATGTAGCAGTAGTTGTCGGTGAATTTTTGGGAAGAGCAGGGAGGATATAATCAGGGTTTGTATCTGTTGCGAGTGGGTCAGGTGGAATTAGCTCACTTAAATCTACTATTTCTGCGATTATGTCAGTTTTTGCAGTGTCAGCACCACTTACAGTTACATCTATTTGCAAAGTTTGTGGTTCTTTCGGAGTGGTCCATTTAACCCAAACAACTTGTGAGTCACCACTTGGGATTACTATATTATTTATTGTATAAGTTTTTCCATTAATATAGAAAGTAACTGTTGCTGGATTATCTGGTGTTAAATCCGTATCAGTAGTGATTGTTACCGATGTTATAACTTCTGTATTCACTCGATAAGTGACATCGGGTGCATCTATTTCTAAATTAGGGTCTATTTCCTTAAATGTGACTATTCCTAAACCTAAATATGAAATTATATCCGAATTAGAAGCTGCGACAGACTTTGAACCTTGCCACGCACTATAACCTAAATCAGCAGTTTCTAAAAATAATGCAAGTGGTAAATTTTTATGACTTACAGATAATAACTGCACTCTAAGATGCCCATTTACTTTTTGGTCATAAAGTGCCACTTCGGTAGCTGTCATACAATAATAGTTACCATCATAAACAAAGTATGCAAGTGGTTCAATTAAAAGCTTATATTTTCCGCTAATAAGTTTATCATAGTCAAATCCAGTTACATCAGCAATTCTTTTAACTGTGTATTCAGAGCAGAAATATTTCTTGATAGCTTCAATACTACTTTTATTTCCATTACTACTAACAATTGTAGGCATTTCACTTGAAATCGTATAACTAGAATATGGCGTCATACTAGGTGCGAGTGCAGATGATTTATAATCTATCTTGCTGTTTTTACCAAAATGATTTAGATTATCTTGTTCTCTTCTCGAAAAATCGACAGACTGAGCTGCGGGTCTCCCTGTATCTACATCTATTATGGTAATTCTTACTCCATCATTTCCAGCACTCCAAAAGTTCTTTGAGTTACCAGTACCAAGCGATCCACCTCCTACGTTTAAATTTCCATCGCCTACTGCAAATGCTACTGATGTTGATATTGTTAAAACTGTTATTATAGAGCAAATTATAGTTAATATTTTTTTCATTTTTAACTCCTTTAGACAAAAAAATCACCATAGCAAAATTCTATGGTGATTTTACTTTTATTGCATAGACCCTACCATTTTATTAGGATCTCCGTCGCCATCCACAACTTGATGTGTTGTTTCGCTAGGTGTTATCCAACCAAAGGCCCTATCATATACTTGCCCTTGTTCGTTAACATCACCAGGTGTTGGACCAGTTTGTGTTTCTTTTGGATCTTCACTTGGTACAACAGTATGGTCAGGATTTACTTCGTGTGGTATATGGGCATCTGAAACTTCTGTTTTTTCTTCTGGTATTTCAGGCGGAGTTACTTCATCTAGCTTTTCTTCTTTCGGCTCAGTGAAATCAATTACTGTGTTTTCTTCATCTGTTACAGTGACATTAGGGTATGCATTTTCCACATCGTCTACATCATCATTTTCAGAAGATACATTGTCATTTGTAATGTAATCACTAACATCTGTTTCCG
>CAYJKB010000059.1:0-10235 GCA_964370625.1 uncultured Oscillospiraceae bacterium
TGTTCGATTTGGTTGCGGGGGCCGGATTTGAACCGACGACCTTCGGGTTATGAGCCCGACGAGCTACCGAACTGCTCCACCCCGCGATATATTAAGCTCTGCATTAACTAGAAGTGTTTGTCTCTCACTAGTCAGCTTTTATATAATATCATTTTATTTATGCAATGTCAATAGTTTTTGATAATTTTTTTTGTAATTATTTTTAAAGTTAAAAAATGGAATACTTTTAAGAAATGAAATTAAATTTTAATTAGGGTAAAATAAGGAATTTTATATCTTTTAGTCGAGTTGACTTATAATAATAATTATGGTACATTTATATTAACTAAATAGTACCAAAATAGATTAGGAGGTACTTTAATGATATCAAATGAAACTTTACTTGAAGTGTTAGAATGCTCTTTTGATGGAATATGGATTACAGATGGAATAGGTAAGGTTATTTTTGCAAATTCTGCAAATGCTGCACTTTTAGGTGTAACAAAAGAAGATTTACTTGATAAAACTACTCAGCAATTATGTGATGAAAATATTTTTTCTGATTCAGTTGTATTACGTGTGTTAAAAAGCAAAAAACAAGAATCTCGTGTCAGTCAAAACTTTCGTACAGGTATTACAGTATTAGCAACTGCAACTCCGATTTTAGATGATGAAGGTAATATAAAATATATTATTAATAATGTAAGGGATATTAGCGCCTTAAATGAACTACAAAAAGAAGTTCAACATAAAGATGAAATTATTCGAAATCAAGAAAAACTCCTTTTTGAAATGCGTGAACGTTATGGTATTGGTGGAATTGTTGTTCAAAGTCGTGAATTTGCTAAAGTTGTTGATTTAGCACATCGTGTTGCACCTTTTGATGGTTCTACGGTGCTGATTTTAGGTGAATCTGGTACTGGTAAAGAAATAATAGCACAGGTTATTGTTAAAAACAGTGAACGTGCAGAGAAGCCTTTTATTCGTTTAAACTGTGGTGCAATTCCTGCAAATTTGCTTGAAAGTGAACTTTTTGGATATGAAAAAGGTTCATTTACAGGTGCAGATAATAAAGGAAAAAAAGGATTGTTTGAAGCAGCACATGGTGGCACAATTTTCTTAGATGAAATAGGGGAGATACCTTTCCATCTTCAAGTTAAACTTTTACGTGTACTTCAACAAAAAGAAATTATGCGTATCGGCAGCACAAAGCCAATTGAACTTGATGTGCGTGTACTTGCTGCAACTAATAGAGATTTAGAACAAATGGTGAAACAAGGTACATTTAGAGAAGATTTATATTATAGATTAAATGTAGTATCTGTAGAAATACCACCACTTAGAAATAGGAAAGATGATATAATTCCGCTTATACATCATTTTTTATCAATTTTTAATAAAAAATACAAAACTAATAAAACAATTGCCCCTGATACAATTTCATTATTTATGAATTATACATGGTCAGGAAATGTTCGTGAACTTGAAAATTTAGTTGAAAATTTAGTAATAACCTCTGCAAGTGATAATATTTGCAGAGAAGATTTGCCAGATAAGTTATTTGCAAGACAAACATATAATATGTTGCAACTAGATGAGATTATTCCAATTCGTCAAGCTGTAGCTCAGGTTGAAAGTGATCTTATTAAAAAAGCTATGTCAAAATATGGTTCTACTCGTAAAGCTGCAAGTGTATTAGGAATAAATGCATCAACAATTGTGCGTAAAATGCAAAGCTTAGGAGTAAAAATAGAAGATTTTGACCAAATTAATGAATGATTTCAATATGTGAAAGAGGTGTATATTTAAAACATATGAATATTTCACAAAGTTTAGCCCAAAAACAAGTTATGTCACTTAGTCAAACACAATCATTATCTATTCTTGCATTGTCTAATGAACAATTAAAAGAATTTTTAGAAAATGAACAATTAAAAAATCCATTAATTGAAATAGATGACTCAAATTCAGTTTATGAAAAACATATATCTATAGGAAAAGGATTTAATGATAGAAATTCCTATGGTACAGTTTCGCTAGAACAAGCAAATACAATTAAAGAAATTCCTACAAATAAATCAGAAACCTTAAAAGAACATTTATTATCTCAAGTTGATGAAAGAATTTTTGATAAAAACAAACTTGAAACTTTAGATATTATAATTGATTCTTTGGATGATGATGGATTTATAACCTATTCACCTGGTGAATTAATAAATTTCACCAAAACTTCATGGGAAGATATAGAAGAATGTATAGCATATATTAGAACATTAGACCCATGTGGGATAGGTGCTTATTCAAGAGAAGAATCACTCCTATTACAACTTAATAAAAAGGGAATAGTAGAAAAATATATTGCTGATATAATAAATATGCATTTAGATGATTTGGCTCGTGGAAATTATAGAAAGATTTCTCAAAATTTAGGAATTTCAGTTCAAAAAGTACGTTGGGCTTTTGGTGTAATCAAAACACTTAACCCTTTCGTTGCCCAAACATTTAAAGATACTATAACACAATATATAACTCCAGATATTCTATGTGAGTTTGTCGATGGGAAATGGACTGCTGAAATTAATGATAAATGGATTGGCAGTATAAAAATTAGTGATTTATATTCTAAGATGTATAAAAAACAAAATGATCCAGAATTACTAGCTTATTTTGATGAAAAAATTAGGCAAGCAAAATTTGTAATGCAAAGCATTGAAAAAAGAAGAAAAACGATGCTTGATGTAACATTATATATAGTAAGCCATCAAACAAATAATTTGCTTTATAAATCACCGCTCAAACCGCTTACATTAAGAGATGTTGCCACAGCATTAGAAATGCATGAATCAACCATCAGTCGAACTATCAAAAATAAATATATATTTCATGCACGTGGAACTGTATCACTCAAAGATTTATTTACTTTAGCTTCAAGTGGGGGAGAAGCAACGAGTAGAAATGAGGTTTCTATGATGATAGAGAAATATATAAAAGATGAAAATAAAAGCAAGCCTTATACTGATAGTGACCTTGAAAAACTGCTTTCAGCTGAAGGTTTTTCTGTTTCTAGGCGTACAATTGCTCAATATCGAAGTGAACTTGGTATAGGCAATGCTTTTGCTAGAAAATCGCTGATGTGATATTGCAACGGAAGAAATTAAATACAGCTTACACAAAATGAACTATTTTAAAATAAATTATAAAAATTTTGATTTTTGTGTATTTCACTCTTGCATATTTCAACGATACGTGCTATAATGACGTTGTTGTATGCAAGTTTACTTATTTAATCTTGTAAATAACATTGCGTTTTCACTATGTAAAACCTATGTAAAGGTGAAATAAGTTGTTGCATAAATGCATCGTTAATGTTATTTTGCAACGTTTTGCAAAGGTAAAAATAGGCTAACATAAGATGAAAATGGCAATGTGTCTAAAAACACCAGCTGATATTTGACGTTTTAAACAAAAAAATGTGTATTTTTTAAAACGTGAAAATTTTTTTGTCAATTTTACTCATAAAAAAATAAAGTTGGCATAATAGTTGCTATTTAAATATAGTGAAAGTATTTTATTGCACTGTATATGTGCAGTTAAAATAAAGCAAATATCCAGAGCCACTTAGGGAGAATTTGCTGGATGTTATAATTTAAAATTATAGAAAGTGGCAGAAGGAGATTTTTATGCGCAAAAATTTACTTAAGGAAAAAATCAAAAAAGGCGAAAGTGCTTTAGGTACTTTTGTAAAACTAACTGATCCATCTGTTATTGAAATTCTAGCTATCGCAGGATTTGATTTTTTTGTTGTTGACAGCGAACACGTTGCAATGGACAGAGAACAACTAACAAATATCTTGCGTGCTGCTGATGCTTATGGAATTACTCCAATCATCAGAACTAAAGAAAACAACAGAGTAGAAATCCTTCAAACACTTGATTTAGGTTATCATGGTGTACAAGTTCCTAACGTTGACACTGTTGAACAACTTGAAAGCCTTGTTAAAAGTGTAAAATACGATCCAATCGGTTACCGTGGTTTTTCACCAAGTGTTCGTGCTTGTGATTACGGTACTGCTAATATTGATGAATATATTGCTACTGCAAACGCAGAAACTATGGTTATCTCTCACTGTGAAACACGTGAATGTGTTGAAAACATTGATGATATCCTAAAAGTAGACAACCTTGATGTTCTATTTATCGGACCTATGGATTTATCACAATCTTATGGTTTAACTGGTAAACCAGGTCATGAAACTGTAAAAGGCGCAATTGATATGGTTATCGAAAAAGCAAAAGCTGCTGGTGTTCCAACTGGTACTGTTGCAGGTAATCCAGATGCTGCTAAAGCATTAATCGCAAGAGGTGTACAATACATCCTTATGAGCTCAGATATGGGTATGATTATGCAATGGGGCAAAAATGCAGTTAAAGGCGTTAGAGGCGAATAGTCTATAAATGCTTTTGTTTAGTATTTTGGAATAAATGCTAAAGAATAAATGGTATATCTTTATTTTGAAAGGATAGGTTATTAAAACATGAAAAAAGTATATTTAACAGAAAATATTCATAAAGATGCGGTTGCATACTTAAGTGAAAACTTTGAAGTAGTTCAAGGTGTATCTAAAGACCCAGCAGATATTATTGCTGCAGCTCAAGGCTGTGAAGCAGTTCTTATTCGTTCAGCTGAAATTACTGAAGAAATCATGGATAAAGTTCCTACTTTAAAAGTAATTGCAAAACATGGTATTGGTGTTGATAACATTAACATCCCAGCTGCAACAGCTCGTGGTATGCTAATCGTTAACGCTCCTCACTCAAACATAAACGCAGTAGCAGAACATGCTGTGGCTTTAATTTATTCAGCTGCAAAACACATGGTGCTTCTTGATAAAATCACTCGTGAAGGTGGATTTGCAAAACGTAACCAATATGTAAACCTTGAATTATCAGGCAAAACAGTAGGTTTTGTAGGTCTTGGTAAAATTGCGAAATTAACAGCTAAAAAACTTACAGCTATGGACGTAAACATGATTGCTTATGACCCATATGCAAACGCTGATGATGCTAAAGCTTTAGGTGTAACTCTTGTTTCACTTGACGAAGTTTTAACTTCTTCAGATTTCGTAAGCTTACATACTCCACTTATGGATGCTACTCATAAAATGATTAATAAAGAAACTTTAGGCAAAATGAAAAAATCAGCTTGGCTAATTAACGTAGCTCGTGGACCTATCGTTGACGAAGTTGCTTTAGTTGAAGCTCTTAAAGAAGGCGTAATCGCAGGGGCGGCTCTTGATGTATTTGATCCAGAACCACCAAAAGCAGATTGCCCACTATTCGAACTAGATAACGTAATCGTATCACCACATAACGCAGCTCTAACTGACAATGCACTTCTTGCAATGGCTATGGACAGCGCAACTGGTATCACAGATTACCTACTAGGCAGAAAACCTCAATTCCCAGTTAACCCAGAAGTGTTAAAATAATTAAGTTTAAAAAATTAAAAAATAAAAGGAGAACTCAAAATGTCTTTTACACAAGTTTACAAATTCCAAGACCTTAATGGTTATGAATCAGTAATTTCAGAAAAAAACTCAGACATGGTATACATGGGATTCGGAAGAATTCTATTAAACCCAGGTCAAAAAATTAGCTACACACTAACAGGTGAAGAACACGTAGTTGTACTTCAACATGGTGATTTCAATGTAACAGTTGAATACAAAGGCGAAACAGCTTTTGCAGACAAAAAAGGTACTCGTACTAACCCATTTGATGAGTTACCAACAGCATGTTATGTACCTCCTCAAGCTACAATCACTGTTTCTTCAGAAAAAGGATGTGAATGTAGAGTATTTACAGCATGGCTAGAAGAAGGTAATGATCCACACTTCCTAACTCCTGACATGGTAGTTGAAGGAAACCCAGGTGAATACATTTACAAACGTAAATACCGTTACCTATACGGACAAGCTGGAAATCCAAACGATAAAATCACAAAAAGACTTATGGTTGGAGAATCAGTTGGCGTACCAGGCGGTTGGATTGGCTTCCCAGCTCACCGTCATGACTACGACAGACCTGGAAAAGAAGTTATTCTTGATGAAATCTTCTCATACCAAGTTCGTTCAGCTGCACCAGACGCTTTCGGTGGTGTATTCTGTTACGCTTATGACCTTGATGATAACGGCAAAAAAATATGGGACGAAGTTTCAGTAATCGAAGATAACGTTTCAGCAGTTGCTCTTCCATCAGGATACCATTCTACAGTTTCAATGGCTGGTTCAGAAGTTTACCTACTATGGGGACTTGCAGGCCCTGGTAAAATTAACCAAGTTAATTTCGATGGACGTTATTCTTGGTTAGAAGGTTGCCTATATTAATAGGTAAGATTTCTTACTAATAATAAGCCAAAGGAGTTGAAGAATTTGAGTCTTTCACAAGATATTGCTAGTGTCGCAGTGCCGAAAGGTAAAGTTGCGATATTTTGGTTAGGTCAAGCAGGGTTTTTATTTAAAACTCATGAAGGAATTCAAATTGCTATTGACCCGTATCTTACAAATTGTGGAGAAGCTATGAGGGGTTTTAAGCGTCTATCACCGATGCTTATCTCCCCAGAGGAGCTTTCACCTAATTATTATATTGCAACTCATATCCACTTTGACCATTTCGACTTTGAAGCTATTCCAGTAATCGCTAAAAATGACAAAACTACATTTTTAGGGCCTACGACTTGTCTTGCTGAATTTGATAAATTTGGTATTGACAAAAATAGATGCAAAGAACTTTCAAGAGGAATGAAACATAAGCTTTCAGATAATATTTCTATTACTGCAATTGTTGCAGACCATGGAGCTATGGCACCTGATGCTATTGGTATCCTGTTAGAAATTGACGGAAATGTAATCTATATAGGTGGAGATACTTGTTATAGACAAGATATATTTGATGAGGTAGCAAAACAAAACCCAAGCATTGCAATACTTTCTATAAATGGAGAGTTTGGCAATATGACAGCAGAGGAAGGCGCTAAAGCTGCTAAGCAATTAGGAGTGTCTGTTGCTATCCCTTGTCACTTTTGGACTTTCTTTCAACACAAAGGAAAACCGCATGAATTCTACGAAATTTTATCAAATGATGAAAAATGTAAACCAATTTTTATGCGACATGGTGAGAATATTGTGTTGTAAAAGTCGAAAAAATATAGTATAATAAATGCGTAGGAAATATTTACTTGGTAATTGATTACTTATTTAGTTAATTTATCCATATATTAATTTAAGAGTTATCTTGTAGACATTATCCTTAAAGATTGGAGATATTCTAATGAAAGCAATGCGTATTATGGAAAAGGAAGTTATTGCACTTTCTGATATTCCAATGCCAAAATGTGCAGACGATGAAGTACTTGCGAAAATCGAGTATGCTGGTTTCTGTGCTACTGATATAGAACTTTTAACTGGTGAAATGATTCACATTAAAAACGGTAACACTACATACCCTCTAGTGCCAGGACATGAATGGTCAGGTACTGTTGTAGAAGTTGGTAGCAAAGTTAACGGATTTAAAGTTGGGGATAAAGTAACTTCAGACGTAAGTCTTGGTTGTGGACAATGCCCATCTTGCCGTGAAGGACGTTACAACATCTGTGTAGACCGTATGGTAGTAGGTTCATATAGAAACAAACAAGGCGTTTTTGCAGAGTACATTAATGTTCCTGCACGTCACACATATAAAATCCCTGAAAACGTATCTTTAGAAGATGCTGCTCTAGCAGAGCCAGCTGGTACATCTGAATATGCTGTTCGTCGTGCAAGAATTCCAGCAGGTTCTGATGTTCTTGTAATCGGTGACGGTCCTATCGGACAACTAGCTGCACAACTTGCAAACATTGAGGGTGCTGGTCGTGTAATTCTTGCTGGTAGCTGGGATGAAAAACTACAAATCGCTAAAGATTGTGGTATTCAAGAAGTTATCAACTATCACAAAGATGACGTAGCTACTCGTGCTAAAGAATTATGTGGTGGTAAAGGTCCTGCTATTGTTATCGAAACATCTGGTAACAACAAAGCACTTAACATGGCTATACAAGCTCTAGCACCTGGTGGTAGAATTGTAATGGTTAGCTGGTATAACGGAGCTGAAGTTCCTGCTATGTTAAATGCTGCTATTGCTAAAGATGCTGAATTAATCGGTACTCTAGCTAGCCCTAACTCATTCGGACCTGTTCTTAACTACATTGCTGCTGGTAAACTTAAAGTTAAACCATTAGTTACTCACGTTAAGAAAATCGAAGAGTTACAAGATGTTGTAGATATGGTACGTGCTAAAAAAGAAATGCGTATCAAAGTTCTGCTTAAACCTTAATTATGAAATGAGATAATTCTCGTTCATATATAACTATATTTTAAAAGGATGGTACACTATCATGGTACAAGACGTTTTTCCAAAAGCAAAAAAACAAACAAAATTTAAACTAGACAAAAGAGATTCAGTATGGTTCCACGAAAACTCAGCTCTAGTAAACGTAGCTTACGCTAAAGAAGTATGCGACGTAGCAATCCTTCCTTTAGGTGCTATCGAGCAACACGGACCTCACTGTCCTTGTGCTTCTGATACTTACAATGCTATCGGTATCGCTGAATTAGTTGGTAAAAAATCAGGCGCAATGGTTCTTCCTTGCCCAATGTACGGCGCACATCCAAACCATCACTGGGGTATGCCTGGAACAATTCCTCTATCATACGAAACTCATATCGGTATGGTAGTTGACATCATTCGTGGTGCAGCTATGGCTGGTTTCAATAAATTCGTTATTATCTCAGCTCATGGTCAAACTATGACTGTTCCTTGTGCTGTTCACAAACTAGGTATCGAAGGTCTATTCACAGTATCTTCAACTTGGTACGATTTCCTACGTGATAACAAAACTATCATGGAAGATTACATGTGGCATGCTGATGAGTCTGAAACTTCAGTAGCTCTTCACCTATACCCACAATGGGTTAACATGGACCTAGTTCAAGACGGTTTCGCAACTCCAACTCTTCAATCAAAATGGAAAATGGCTCCTGGACAAGAAGCTATGCCTGGACAAATGTACCACTTCGAAGGTTCATTCGGTCTTCCTGAAGCAGTTGACCTAGAAACTGGTGTTATCGGTAACGCTACAAAAGCTACAGCTGAAAAAGGTGAAAAAGCAGTTGAAAGAGTATCAGATCTATATGCTGAACTTATCAAAGAACTTATGGATACTTACCCAGTTGGTATCAACCCACTAGGTTTCAGAAATCCAAACGGTTACACTGGCGTTGACCAAATCAAATACGATGAAGGTCATTCAGAAAGAGTTGACGCTCTTCGTAGAAAAGCTGGTCTTATCGACTAATTTTTGCTTAATTGCATATAAAAACTGCATCCGTATGGATGCAGTTTTTTTAATTAATAAAAAACTACCTCTAAATTTAGCTATTATGCTAATTTTAGAGGTAAATATTTTTATATGGAAGTATTGCCTACGAAGTAATCACTTTCAGGAAGCAGACAAATCATTATTATATAAAATAGATAATTTAAATTAAAGTAATAATAAACATAGTTAATAAAGTTTTTTTACTTTAATAGTTGGTCTGTTTTTCTTGCGAGAAACTTTTGATTGATACATTTTTTTATCAGCTAAAGCAATCAATTCATTTCTCGTCTTGGTATTTTTGCTGTTTACAAAAATAATCCCATAACTTATCGATGTGGGAAAATATAGCATATATAAATTGTTGAGTTTTTCAACAAATGAAGAAATCGATAAGCATTTTCTAAGTGGAATTTGAACATCATCATATAATCCAACAACTAAAAATTCATCGCCACCATAGCGTGACACTATATCAGTTTTAAATATAGATAAAAGTTCATTTGAAACTTTGGTAATATAAAAATCACCTTTATCATATCCAAAATTATCATTAGCATATTTTAATCCATCAATGTCAATAAAAGAAATATAAAAATTCAAATTACGAGAAATATAGTCATCAATCGTCTCTTCAGCTATATTACGTAAATAACAACCCGTAAATGAATCATAATTTGATGCATCAGCTAATTTATTAACAATACCTTGTTGTTCCACTATTTCTGCTTCTAAATTAGAATATTGTGTTTGATTGAATAATAATTTTGATAAAACATATGCAAAAGATAAAGATAAAGCATATGCTAAAATAGAAAATACTGCAACTTTAATGAAAAAGAAT
>CAYJKB010000060.1:0-4116 GCA_964370625.1 uncultured Oscillospiraceae bacterium
TGTTCTGCAAATCCCAACGCTTCCGCGATAATGGCCTCGATGTCCTCAAATATTTTGGGAGTCAACTTGGCCTCGTCCTCTGGCCGAAAGCTCACTATTAAATGATAGGTTTTGGAACCTTTCGCATGGGTGTTCAAAGCTTGAGTTGCTTCTACCTCAACTAAGCCTTCCAAATAATTATCGGCGTCACCACCGGCATACCAACTGTGGCAGGTTTTTTCTGTCCGGGTTTTGCCAGTGCTGGCATCAGCAATGTAAAAAGCCAAGGCGCGGTGGTTATCGTTTTTCGCCTTCCTGTCAATACGCCGGGCAATCACAGTTTGAGTCCTTTAATTAAAGATTGTGTGATTTTGTTGAACTCCTCAACCATCATCTGCTGGGTAGCTTCAATTTTTCGTAGCACTGCCCGGAGCTCCTCTGGGGCTACCGGTAGTTGCTCATGACTACCCAAAAAATACTTAAACAGGCCTCCCAAACGTCCCAACTCATTCTTGGCTTTTAGCAACTCCAAGACGGCGTCTTTATCCGTCTTTTCTGGCACTTCATATCCTAGGCCAACTTGCCGAATGTAAGCTGAGAGGGCCATGCCCGCCCGTTTTGCCTGTTCGGAAAAGTGCTCGTATTCATCCGGCGGCATATATAGTTTGACAACTTTACTGGTTGGCATGGGCAAGCACCTCTTGCAAAGTATATTCGCGGCCTAAGCTGAAGCCGTAAGAATAATGAAACAAACCCCAGGCTAAATTCAGAAGCTTTTGCGGGTTGGCCATGGGCATATTTTCAATCGAGTTTCCGCAAATACCGCGTACCATTTCCGAAATATCCAAATCGCTCATGTGCTTAAATGAACTGCAAGCTTGAAAAAGTTTATTCAAGTTAAACTCGCTAAAATCATCTAAACGTTCACCATCATTACGAATATAGCATGAGTGTTGAATTATAAAATTCCATGCCATTTGAAAATGGTCGCTGGAATATTCTTCAATTCCGCAAATATCGAGATGGGCACAAAGCATTTTCTCAGCGGTGCGGTAAGAAAATCCATCTTGCAGAGCCCAAAAGCTGAGTAAACCTTTTATGATTCCCAAGTGGCGGTTTCGGCAGTCTTCTTCGGTTTCTTCCATAAGGTCGAAACAGAGAAGTGGTAATGGGATGGGCTGTTGCCGGTTTTGTTCTTCTAAAACGGCGGCCATGTCGTTGAATGCTTGAATGTATCTCAATTTCCAAGCAAGGGCTTTGACGCCGGTGAACCCAAAACCTAAAAGGCAGAAGCCATCGCGTGTAATGAGATAGGCCGGGCTTTTACGGATGTTGCCTAACTTCCCGATTTTAACTTGGATTTCTATCATAACAAAATTGCTTTGATAGAAATTTTTATCGGTTATGTTCTTTTGGAGGTGATGAATCGCTCGTAAAACGTCACCGTGGCGTTTGCCAAAACGTTCGGCAATCTCTAATGAAGAGGCCATGGGGCGGTTGTTGCTGAGAACTAATTCAATATTTTGATTGATTTCATTGTGATTTTTGACTGTCATAGTCGTTCTCCTTGTGGATATTATATTTAATGATATTGCCGCCAACTTTCTAATTAAGCTTGAGCCAACGGCGAATGTTTTCCCCAAAGGCAGCGATGGGAATCGGTGGCAGGATTATGGCGGGCCTGTGCCGCATATCCTGCCTTTTTGCTTTATTCTAAATCTTAGTTGCACTGTCTAAGAGCTAAGAATAATTAGTATTAACGCTCGTTTAGATGGAAGTGCTAACAAATAGTGACTGCTAGATTTTTGTTGTGTCCTGTCGCGTTCTGTAGTACAAAGAAGGGCGAGAAAGGGACTTTTTTTACCTGTTAGTTACTTGTTGCATTTCTTTTCGGAGACCGAAGGAACCCAAATCTGCTAGTCTATCTTTCTGGCCTTTTTGTTTATAAGTAACGCCTTAAGCGCTTTTTGCGAGAAGTGGCAACAAATACTGACCGTTAGCCTTTTGTCGTCTCTTGTCGTCTCTTGTCGTCTCTTGTCGTTTCTTGCGTCTCTTGTCGTCTCTTGTCGTCTCTTGTCGTGCTCTGTAGCGTGAAAAAGGCACTTACTCTAACTGTGGGTCATTTTTCTCATTTCTTTTCGGAGGCCCGAGGGCATCTAAATCTGCTACCTTTTCGTGGTAAAAGGCGGGTACTTTTTCGGCCCGGGCAATTATCGGCTGCGATTGGGGTGATGGCACTGGTTGCATCGATTGTGATTGAGGCACCGGCACAAGTTGCGCTTGAGGCCCCGGAAGGGCGGCCAGCGGCTTCCTTTTTTTGCTACTGTGGAGTCGCTCACCTTTGCCCCTTATGTAATCTGTAAAAGTTGAATAGCTCATGCTAATTCTGCCGCTTTCGAGTAACTCATTATAAATGTGCCGAATGCGGTGACCGGCGGCCAATTTTGCCTCCACTTCCTGTTGAACAAGCCGGAATTTTGCCCGGCTATCGCAGACCATTTTAGGCTTTCGAAAAATGCTCATTTACACCTCTCAGCGGGCGCATTGCCATTACTGGAGCGTTGAATGTAGCGATTAAAAGTTGAGTAACTCATGGATAATTCTCCCTTTTGTTTAAGATAATTGTAGACGGTGCGCACCGAAAAACCAGATTGCAATCTGACGTCTACGGCTTCCTTCAAAGCCAAAAATTCACTTCTGGCTTCCGCACGCTTTAAAGCTCTTTTCTCACTTTCAAATTTCATGCTTTCTCCATTTAATTTCTTTTTTTGCTTGAGACTTCGACTTTAGTTGAAGCTTGGGTCTCGATATCGTTCGGGTAAAAATTCTTCCCTTAATTACCTGCCTTTTTCTTAATTCTTGTTTCTTGATTTAAGGCCCGACAGTTAAGGGCACTTCCTGTTGACACCTAATTGTCGTAAAAAAATTTGAATACTTTTTTGGGCTCATTCTTTTACTCCCTCAGATGAATTTCAGTAGCTTTTTGCCAAAAAGTGGCACCAAAGTGGATATTCAAATCTTTAACGATGATAATTTTTCGCTTCGTGAACATACTTCACCTCACCAAGGGCAGCCGTGTCCCGGACTCCACCAAGCCGGATAACCAAATTTCGAGTTGACCATTTTTTGAGCTTCTTTGGATTCAAGACCGGCCCTAGTGAGCTCAATGTAAATTTTTGTCCAGTTTCGGGAGATTTCCGGTGGTAACTTTTTCTTTTCCGGCATAATTTTAAAAATATTACTTACTCGGCCCATCAATTCTGCCAACGTTTTGCCTACGCTCTTGGCCTTGCGTACCAAAGCTTCCGAAGCTCTTTTACGCTCAGTTTTCAACATTGTGCCAAGGCCAAGCCACTCGAAGAATTCAACGGTGAATACGCGAATTGCTCGAAGCCCAAAATATTTGCCTTCCGAGGTCATGCCACGCCGTTGGGTGACTTTGAGAAATCCAGCCTTTTTTAAAAGACCAATAGCCCGCTCGCAACGGCGCTGACCAAGACCGCTTTCGCGGACAATTGTTTTCATGTCGATGTCGATGAAGCCTTGGCTGGGCGTAGGGGTGCCTACACACAAAGACGCCAGATCGAGGCGACTGAGAAGGACTTCCAAAATAATCTGGCAAGCCTCACGACGTTCGCTTCGAGTCTGGCGTTTGGGATTAGTATTTAATGGTGGACAGGAGCTGGGGCAGAAGAACCACTCTTTGGCGCGTTCAGCGGCCAAAGATAAAATGCGAGGGAGTCAACCGGGGCCTTTTTTGATGGGCGTAGGTGGACTGAGCTGAGGATTGGACGGGTCATGCCCGCACCTATTCCCGGAGGTGGAATTTGGCAGAAGAGGGGAGGGCGACCAATTAGGCATGGGCGCACCTCTGGAGTAAATTTTTTGAAAATTTTTGAAATTGAGCTGATTTTGTGTTATTTTGAAATAACGGTACTAAAAAAAATTTTTGATGGCCAAAAAGCAGTAGCCGCGCAGTTGCGTAGGCATAGCGTAGGCAAAAAAATAGGACTCGACCGTTAAGTATCGGCCAAGTCCTTGAAATTATTGGTAGCGGGGGCCGGATTTGAACCGACGACCTTCGGGTTATGAGCCCAATAAATGTGAATACTAACTAGTTTGTGGAAGCTCTATTTT
>CAYJKB010000060.1:4126-9671 GCA_964370625.1 uncultured Oscillospiraceae bacterium
CCTTCGGGTTATGAGACTAGAACATAGCGCTTTCAGGCACTTTCACCCACTCACACCATTAAACACTTTCAACTTGACAATTCAATAGCTTATCCTTACAATTATTATCATCTAGAGACACCCAAAAACACCCTACGTCAAGAAAAAATGGGGGACAGATGGGGGATAGATTTTAAAATGGGGGTGTAGTTGCTTATGTTAAAACCTTGGAAAACGCTAGACACTGGAATCAGGGGAAGAGAACACGACACACGCAAGCACGGGTTAAAACCCGACGTGTATTTCACCTTGAGATTTTATGTTGACGGGAAACGCAAGGAAGAGGGGCTTGGCTGGAGTTCCGAAGGCTGGACTTTAGCCAAAGCACGGGCCGAGCTGGCCAGACTTAAAGAAGCCAAGCGCACAGGGCAGGGCGAAACTAGTTTAGGCGAAAAAAGGGCGAAGGCCCAGCAGGAGAAAGAAGCCGAAAAAAACAAGCCCACCATTGCCCGGCTTTTGGCTATCTATCAAGCGCAAAAGGGCAAATACGCCAACCGCCCCACCGACAACGCCAATTTTAAACACTTCCCAGAACTTCACAACCGTTTGCCCGAGACAATCAAAACTCACGAAGTGGCCAAGATAGCCACCACCATGCAAGAGGCTGGAAAGACGCCACAGACCATTAAAAACGCCATTGAGCTTTTACGCCGACTGGTAAACTTTGGCGTGAAACAAGAGCTGATAGAGCGTCCCACCGGCTTGCGCTTTGAACTACCCAAAACCGACAACATGAAAACGGAAGTTTTGACCCCGGAACAGGCCAAGGCCCTTTTAAATGCCTTAGACGCCGACCCAGACCAGAATTTAGCCAGCATGGTTCGTCTAGCGATGACAACCGGCATGAGGCGTGGAGCTCTTTTCGGTTTGCAGTGGCAAGACCTAGATTTCCAGAAAGGGCACATAACCTTGCGAGGTGAGGAAGCTAAATCCGGCAGAACAACAACAATACCCATGACCGCCGCCGCCCGGGCAGTGCTTGAAGCCATAAAGCCGCTTGGCAGTTCTTATCTTTTCCCAAGCCCGATAACAGGCGGAAAGCGCACCGAGTGCCGAGCCTTCCTTAAAAGAATCAGAAAGGCCGCCGCATTGCCTGAAGATTTTCGACCCCTGCACGGTCTAAGGCACAATTATGCTTCATGGCTTGCCAGCTCTGGTAAAGTTGATTTATTCACCCTGCAAAGGCTGATGACCCATGGAAGCCCACAGATGACCCAAAGATATGCACACCTTGCCGATGAGGCCGTTAAACGAGCCGCCAGCGTGATTGATGACTGCATGGATTTGGCCGTAAACGCAACACCGGCCACACCTGCCCAGCAAGACGAAGCAAGCGGCATTTTGCCCTTTAAACGTAAAAAATAACCCGAGTTCCCCTCCCGATAGCCCGACGGGGCGAAAAGCGGTCACCTTGCGCCGCCGTCGGGAGGGGAAGCCCAAGCAAGGCCCCAGCGAGGGGGGATTATGAGCTTAACAACAACTTTTCGTGAAATCATATGCGCTCAATTAAAAATAAGTGCGGGAACTTTATATAGGTGCTTAGAACACTTTAAAAATGGTAGCATTGTAGCTTATTTGTATTCGAGTGAGAAAGAATTTTCATATTCACACTATCTCACACCGAAAGAAAAGATTGAAGAATTAATTGAAAAAGCTAAAGATGATTCCATAGCAACTTTCCCGCCTATTGTTCAAGATAGTATATTTGATTTGCCAGATGAAGAATATCAAAAAGAATTTGCCCGTAGATTAGCTTACAGCCAAACGGAGAAAGGCAAGCAAGAGGCCGCAGAACAAGAAGAAATGTTTGAGCAAGTATACAGGGTATTTAGAAAGGAAGACAGCGAAAAGGAATTAGGGCAAAAAGCACTTGATATGCTTGAAAAGCTAGACATTATGCACCAAAATGGCAAACTTAGAATTTTAGGCGAATGGAATAATTTCGAGACACGAGCCATTCTTTCACTAGAAGAAGCGAAAAAACTTCTCGACGCCCCACTTGACATAAAAGAAGAACCGGCACAAAACACACCACCTCAAACTGAACTAAAAGAGATAGAGCACTCCGAACTAACAAGCCCTTCACCGCCAACCCTAGAAGCCACCGACGCCACACAGGCCACCGCAACGCCACCGGCCACAGCCACAAGCGAACCCACGGCAAAGGAAGAAACAAGCGAGCATACCAAAGAAACGGCCTTAACAATGGCTAGAGGGCTTTTAGCCGAGGCCGAAAGGCTTTCCGACCGATGGCAAGCTTTATGGGTAGGCGTAAAAATGTTAGAAGGCGATGGGTTAGATACTCATGTGAAGGTTTACAAAGATGAATGTGGGCTTGAAAAAACAAGAAGTTTTTTTGAAACAAAACGAACGGAATTTCACGAGCTGATGAAGCAACACGGATTTAACACAAAACAATACACCCGTCAACGGGGAAGACCCGGAAAAAAGCTTACAAAATAATATCCGCCAGACATTAATCAGACTTTTTTTAATATCTGAATCCCTTAACCCGCTGAAATGGCGGGTTTTTTTATTTTGCAAAATGTAAACTTTAGGGCTTTTTTTCAGACATTTTTAGAGCTTATCCTTTAACCATGGCAATCAAGCCAAATCAAATCTAAAGGAGCTTTAAAATGAGCATTAATGAAAATACCCCTTTAAGCTGGACTGATGAAATTGCAAAAACCTTGCCGCCGTTGTGTTCCTATAAAGACATTGCCCAAATCACCCAAATGAACCCCGGATCCATTGCAAACCTTCACACTGCAGGGAAAGCACCTCAAGGAAGTGTTTTAATTGGCCGTAAGCGATTATTTCCCCGAGGTGAGGTTTTGTCTTGGCTTGTGGCGATGACCGAAGGCAAGGCCGGGGCCGCCTGATGGTTGACCAAAAAAGAACCCCGTCAACCGACACAGCCGACGGGGCACGCAATGGGAGCGTTTACAAAAACAATCATACCTTGCCGAGCCCAAATTTTCAAGAAGAAATTTACCCGCTGATGGAGCAAAAATCAAACTTTTACTTTGACGAGTGGGAGCGAACGCAGGCACAGCGACGAACACAGGCGCCGGAGCCAGCACCGCCGCCAGAAAAACCCCGCTTTACGCTTTTGAGTGCCGCAGAAATTGCAAGCCAAGGCCCGATGGAGTGGAAGCTGAAAGGCCTTATACCTTGGCTTGGTGTTGGGCAGATTTACGGGCCAAGCATGAGCGGTAAATCATTCCTTGCACTGGATTTAGCCGCCCACATAGCAGAAGGAAAAGCTTGGTTTGGCTACCGAGTTAAGCGAAGCCCTGTTATCTACCTTTGCTTGGAAGGTTCCGAAGGTTTCAAAAAGCGTATCCAAGCTTATGGAAGTTGGCACAAGCGGTCAATGCCGCCCGACCTCAAATTTATCATAGAGCCTTTTTCGATTTTAACCGACGCCGTAAGACTTGCCGAAGCAATACCCAAAGGGGCCTTAGTGATAATTGATACTCAAAACGCTAGCGCACCTTTTATAGACGAAAATTCCGCACGTGATATGGGCGCAGTGGTGGAAGCCGCTAAAACAATTGCCCGTGCCATTGAAGGATTCTCACTTCTCATTGCACATTGTGGGAAAAACACAACGAATGGGCCAAGAGGTTCTTCGGTTCAGATTCCCGCTTGGGATTCCTGCTTTGAGGTTAAGCGCAATGGTGAAAGCAGGTCTTGGAAAGTTGTAAAATCTAAAGACGGCGCAGACAATCAAGAGCACAATTTCGCATTAGAACTGGTTCACTTGGGTGAAGACGCAGACGGCGACATGATAACGTCTTGCGTAGCCGTCCCAGCCGAAGGCACCCGGCAAAAGGAAGAGCTAACTAAAAACCAAGCCTTTGCCCTGCAAAGTTTCCGTGATGGTCTTGCTAAGAATTTATCCGACACACTCACCCTTGAGGAGTGGCGAACCGTTTTTTATGCGGGACATTGGGGCGAAAATGGGGACACGAAGAAAAAAGCATTTTCCCGGGGCCGTGAAGATTTAGTGTCCCGGGGGCTTGTGAGCGTAACCAATGATATTTATAGCCTTATTTGATAAGCGGGACACGGGACAAAGCGGGACATTTGCGGGACTTGTCCCGCCGGACTTAGGGGGACAAACGGGACACACCCCTTTAGGGGTGTCCCGATGTCCCGTCCCTGTCCCGAAGAGGTGAAGCAATGAGTAATATTTTGAATTTTTACTCTGCAGGGAAGAAGAAAACTCCCCACGAATACGCCGGAGCTTGCCCACGATGTGGAGGCAGTGACCGCTTCACAATTTGGCCTTACGAAGGCAAAGGGGGCCGCTTCCTTTGTCGAGGTTGTGGCGTTAAGGGCGATGGCATTTCTTTTCTTCGAGAGTTCCACAGCATGACCTTTCAAGAAGCTTGCCGGGCTTTAGGCCAAGAGCCGCCAGACCGCTTGCGCTTGGTTCAACCACCAAGGCCAACAGAGCCGAAAGTTTCTCCTTTGCCTTGCCAAACGTGGCAACAGGCCGCCGCCAAATTCGTTTTGACGTGCCAAAGGAACCTTGGCCACCCCGAAGCAAGGGCAACGCTTGAAAAACGCTTTATAACGGTGGAAACCGCCCTTCGTTCTGGCCTTGGTTGGAACCCTAGCGACCAATATTTCAGCCGGGAAAGTTGGGGCTTGCTGGTGGTTGAAGGCCGCTCAAAAATTCTACAGCCTAAAGGGCTTGTGATTCCCACCCGTCGCAAAAGCGGAATCATGGCCTTGACCGTTCGCACCCCCGACGACCGCCCAGAAGGCCGCCCCCGTTATTGGCAGGCCAAGGGAAGCGCAAATCTGCCGGTTGTTTATGGCAAGAGAGCCGCCCCGGTGTTTTTGTTTGAATCGGCTTTAGACGCCGCTCTATTGTGGCAGGAAATGCAAGGCCAAGCCGCCGCCGTGGCCTTCATGGGAAGCACAAAAAACCTTGATGATTTAACCCGGGCTTTTGTCGATGAAGCCGCCCTTGTGGTTGCTTGCCCAGACAGTGACACAGCAGGCGAAAAGGCTTGGCAGGAGTGGAAGAAAGTTTTCCCCTTTGCCCAGCGAATCAGCACCCCCGAGGCCAAAGACCTAACCGAACTGGCCGCAAAGCATGGCGGGGCCGGTATTATCCAAACATGGGGCGAACTGGCCTTGAAATTTGCCCTTAAGCAAGAAGCACGCCAAGCCCAAAATATAATAAAAACAGGTAATTATGAAGATTATTGTTGATTCAAGGGAACAGTGCCCTTACACCTTCACCGGGCCAGCATATGAAGCCGCAACGGTTGAAGTGGGCACACTGGCCACCGGTGATTATTCTCTTGCCGGATTTGAAAGCCTTATAGGAATTGAAAGAAAGTCTTTGGCTGATTTAACCGGCACCCTCACCACGGGCCGAGACAGGTTTTCTCGTGAGTGCGACCGGGGCCGAGGGCTTCAATATTTCGGGCTTGTAGTTGAGGCTTCACTTGAGGACGTCCGCCAACACAATTACCGCTCTAAA
>CAYJKB010000061.1:0-3182 GCA_964370625.1 uncultured Oscillospiraceae bacterium
TTCTACAGCTGAGTTTATAGCTACTACATTATCATTAGATGCAATAATACCTACATCATTTGTATAGTCTACTGGCATTAATTTAATTAATGGGTTATTGTCTACAAATTTATATAGTTCCTTTGTTCCTTGAACAAATGTTGCTACAATTTTACCCTTATCAATATTTTTCTTTGAACCATTAACAACACCTTTTTCAATTAATGGAATCAAGTTATTAGAAAATACTTCTGTATGAATACCTATATCTTTTTTGTCTTCAATAAACTTTAAGATAGCATTTGGTACATTTCCTTGACCCATTTGCAATGTTGCACCATCTTTAATTAAAGTGGCGATATGAAATCCAATTTTTTCTGCAATTGGATCATCACTTCTTATTACTGGAATTTCATATATATCTTCATCATATTCTACAAAATAGTCTATTTGAGAAACATGAATTTTAGTATCTCCACAAAGATGTGGCATATTTTTATTTACCTGTGCAATTGTCACTCTAGCTTTTTCTACAACTACTCTAGTTTGGTCGCAAGAAGTTCCCATATTTACATATCCATCTTCATCCGGTGGTGTAACTTGGATTAAACCGATATCAACTGGCATATACCCATCTCTCATTGCACTTGGTTGTGCATAAAAGTGAATTGGTATTAATTCGCCTCTTCCTTCTTGTAAGCATTTTCTGTTGTTTTTTCCCACAAAAAAGCTTTTGATTTTGAAATGTCCATAACAATCTTCTGAAGCATATGGTGCATCACCTACATTTAATCCCTGAGAAATAATAACATCTTTATAATTATCTTTTAGTTCAACTAATTTTTTAAACAAGTATATTGGTTCTGCAGCTGCGTGTGAAGGTACAATAGTATCTCCATTTTTAATATTACTTAGTGCTTCTTCTGCTGTTACAATTCTATCTTGATAAAGTTTCTTCCACTCCATATTCCTCTTCCCTTCTATGTATAAATACTATTTATCTACTTTATCTCATTGCTAACGCAACATTTCCTATACAGGCTTTCATTTCATCTACAAAAACTTCTACTGCACAAGTTACAATACCTTTTTCTATTTTTTCTGTAGTTAATTTAGCCATAATTTTTATGGTATTTCCTGGTTTTATTTTATTTAAAAATTTAACTTGATCAATTCCAATGAATAGAGGTGTTTTTCCTATATATCTTTCCATAGATAAAATCAATATATCTGCTGTTTGTGCCATAGCTTCTACTGTGTAAACCCCTGGAAATACAGGATCTTCTGGGAAGTGCCCACGGAAAATATCTATTTTAGGATTAATATATAGCTTTGTGATAATCGTATCTTCACTCATATCCACTACTTCATCAACTAATAGAATTGGATCTCTATGTGGAATTATTTTTTTAATCTCTTCTATATTTAGCGTAACACCCATATCGTAACCCACCTACCTTTTTATTTATTATATATTTCGTATGCATAAAGTGCAGAACCCACAGCACCTACACATTGACAATTCTCTACTACAGTAACTGGTGTATTTAGTTCTACTGACATCGCTTGCACTAAGTTAGAGCTTAAAGCAACACCACCAGTCATTACAACTTTGCCACCATACCCTACACGATTACACATACCTGCAACTCTCTTTGCAATCGCTACATTAGCACCTCTTGCTACATCTGCTAGTTCTTCACCAGCAGATAACCTAGAAATAACTTCACTCTCTGCAAAAACAGTACATACATTATTAATAGACAATGATTTTGTAGATTTATCAGCCAAGGGAGATAAATCATCTAAGCTACATCCAAGAACTCTTGCCATAACTTCTATAAATCTACCTGTACCAGCTGCACATTTTTCATTCATTACAAAATTTTCTACTTGTCCACCATCAGTTAACTTAATTACTTTTGCATCTTGACCGCCAATATCTATAATGGTTTTAGCATCTTTATCTAAAAAAGCTACTCCTTTTGCGTGACATGTAATCTCTGTGATTTGCTTGTCTGCATCTTGATACCCTAATCTTCCATAACCTGTTGCAATTGTATATTTAATATCCTCTTTTATAGCATTAGCTTTTTCCAAAGCATCTTTTACTACTTTTTCATGAGCCTTAGTTCCTGTGCCTAAATTTACAATAGATACAGCTACTAATTCTTTTTTATCATTTACAATCGCTACTTTTGTTGACGATGAACCAATATCAATTCCTAAAAACATATTCTCCTCGATTCTCTGATGTTCAGTTTAAATTAGCATTTCAGTGAAACTTTGAATTCTTGTCCTTACTTGTTCAAAACTTGCAAGTTGTTGGTCAATTTCTAAATAAAGTTCTGGAATTCTTGCATGTTTTAACTCTTGACGGTAAATTGGATAATCAAATTCTTCTGGGTCACAAAATTTCATCATCATTACAACTACAGCATCTGCTTTTTGCTCTTTTACCATATCAATTAACATTTGACCTCTTAGCTTTTCTGCTTCATATAGGAAACAATCTCCTGTCATATCTGCAATGCGATAAGCCATTTTCATGTAAACATCTTCTATATTTTCTCTTGCCTCAGTCCTCCATAATCTAGAACCTAATGATAAATCATCACCCACTATGGCAATATCATTTTGCTCAAAGATTTCGAGCACTTCAACAGGTTCACTTAAAAGTCCAGTTATTACTACTTTTGTTCCTTTAAATGTAGACTCTCCCTCAGCTATAAGCCCTTCAATAATAGCTTTTATATCTTTAGTATACTGAGCTTTATCCATATATTGACCAGCTTTTATAATTAAATGTCTTGTTTTTGCTCCAATAATTTCAGGGTGTTTTGCTGCTTCATAAACAAAGGTTCGCATAGTTTTTCTATATTCTTCATAAATTTCAAACGCTTCTTCTATCGAAGATTCCATAATAATACGCCCTAGTATTTTTTCAAGCTCGCTTTTTACTCTTTCCAGTTCACTTTTTGTAAAATTCAAACCTGACTTTATCATTCTATGTTGTGGATATGCCATTGCAATAGTTTTAACTTCTGGAAGAGCTAAACGCATATTATCTGCAATGCATTTTAAAGTATCACACATAGTCGGAATTACTACTGCTTTTAGCATACTATATGTACCACGCATAGCAAATTCCATATTACTTCTCATAATAGAGCAACAAAAACCTTGCAAATATTTATCAGCTA
>CAYJKB010000061.1:3282-9583 GCA_964370625.1 uncultured Oscillospiraceae bacterium
TCTCCATCAAAAATTACAGATGGACATCCTGTACGCTCAGTAATTCTTCTTTGAACTTCGTATGTTCTAAAGTCCATAAGTTTGCAACTTCTATTAGAATGAAATACAATTCCATCAATATCAAAATCGTTTACAAGCTTTACCATATTATCACTGCCATAATCTACATTTCTATTTGCATAATTCCCTGTATATGCTTTTGCCATACCATCTAAATCATTTGTTTCATACACTTTATACCAACCATCTGGATATGTTGAAGTTACCATGTTAATTCCATGCTTTTTGAGTCCACTAAATGTGCTACCTAGATATGGCCAGCAGGCAATACCGTCCCATATTATCCTATATTTTTCTTCAGCGGAATTCCAAGGACCTTTACCGGCTTTAACTTTTTCTTCTAATTCATCATGCCAAAGCTTAAATAATTTGTATCCATCTTTTGAACCTCTCATACAAACTATCATTGCCATATAATTAAACATATCAAACCCATTTAATGGAGATGGTTTTGCCTTTGCTAAGTCAGTAGCTTTTTTCCACCACTCAGCAGTTTCATTTGAGATTTTCATCACTTCACCAAACTTGTCATAATCAAATTTACGTCCAGTAAAGTCCTCTAAATTAGAAATAGCATGTTCCAACTGTCCACGCATGTATTTAATTGCATTGTCTTGCACTTGATATTTGTGATTAAATGGCATATCTAACATAATTATTGGAATATTTAATTTTTTAGCTATATTTTCATACCATTTTATTACAGTATTACAGATATTACTTCCACAAAAAATCAAATCAGGCATTGGAATATTTAATGCATCTGAGTGCTTAATGTCAACATATCCCATATTCACCCTTGCATAAGAACAAATATCAGAAGAATATCCTAGCCCCTCAGAATGTTCAATAAATTTCATTGCTTCTTTTCTTGCACCAATAGCTGCTGCATGGTTTTCTGGGTACACTGTCACAAGATCCATAGTTTCAAGCAATTCTTGAGGACTAATAGAAGTTGCCCATACCACAGGTTTTCCTTCTGCTTTTGCCTTTAGGGCTTGGTTATAGTGTTTATCTACTAACTGATTTAGTAATTCTTTTGAGTTAAGTGCTTTATCTTCTACCAAGATTAATCCCCCTTTATACTTTTTATCTATTTTCAAATACAGGTTTTCTTTTCTCTATAAATGCCTTCATACCTTCTTTTTGGTCATATGTATTAAATAATCCTACCCATTCTTGCGCTTCTAAAGCAGTTCCTTCTTGCTCTGTTGCAAGCTCTAACCCTTTATTGATTACTTTTTTAGCTAACTTTACTGCAATAGGTCCTCTTTTGGCTATTTTATTTGCAAGCTTTAATGCTTCTTCTAATACAGTATCATCTTCTACTATTTTATTTACAAGACCAATGCTCAACGCTCTATCAGAATCTATAATATCACCTGTAAAAATAAGTTCTTTTGCTAATGCAGGTCCAATTACTTTAGGTAATCTAATAGTTCCACCTGCACCTGGGAAAATCCCTAAAGTAACTTCTGGAAAGCCCATTTTAGCACTTTTTCCAGCAATTCTCATATCTGTGGTCATTGCAAGCTCCATTCCTCCACCCAATGCATAACCTTCAATAGCTGCAATTGTTGGGATTTCTATTGACGCAATTTTGTCATAAGTAGGAGTAAATGTAAATGCCTTAGCCTCTTCTTCGTTACATGTCGCCATTACTTTAACATCAGCACCTGCAGCAAAGTTTTTATCACTATGAATAATTAAACACCTTATGTCTTTATCTTCTTTTATTTGTTCGACAAAGATATCCATTAAATCTACAATTTCTCTATTAAGTGCATTTAATGCTAAAGGTCTATTAATTGTTAAAATTGCAATGCTATTTTCTTTTCTAAGTGTAATCATAAAATGAACTTCCTTTACTTATATTCAAAGAATCCTGCACCAGTTTTTCTTCCTAATCTTCCAGAATCAACTAATCTTTGAATTTGAGGGCTAGGTCTAAATCTTTCCCCGTATGCTTCAAAAAGAATTGTATCAACTTTTAAGTTTAAATCGTGACTTGTAATATCTAAAAGAGAACAAATCCCCATAGGGTGACCCATTCCGAATTTACAAATTTTATCTACATCTTCTGGTGAACAAACACCTTCTTCTATTAATCTACATGCTTCTAAATACATAGCATGGAAAATTCTATTTAATCCAAATCCAACTACATCTTTAACTAAAACTGGTTCTTTTCCAATTTCAGAAAGCAATTTAGTTACCTTCTCTACAGCTTCTTTGCCAGTTAATAGTGCTGGGATTACCTCAACTAATTTCATTACACTTGCAGGTGAATTAAAATGAGTGCCTAAAAAGTTTTTCTTTCTTTCCTCAGATACTGCTGCTGCTAATTTTGTAATGGAAATACTAGATGTATTGCTTGCTAAAATTGTTTTTTCTCCACATAAATTATCTAATTTTGAGAAAATATCATTTTTAATTTCTAACACTTCTGATGCTGCCTCAATAATTAAATCGCAATCTTTTAAGTCTTCTATTTTCTCTGTCGGCTTTACATTATTTAATGATTTTTGCTTGTCATCTTCTGTAATTCTGCCTTTTTGAACATTCTTATTTAAAATTACTTCTTGTTTTTCTTTTCCTGCCTTTGCAAAATCTAATTTAATATCATAAAGAATTGTTTCATAACCTTCTCTTGCAAAACACAGAGCAATTTCTGCTCCCATCATTCCTGCACCAACTACACCAATTTGTTTCATATTTTTCTCTCCTAATTTAACCATAATTGCATTTGAATAAGGAAACTTGCAAGTTTCCTTATTCAAAACTATTTTTATTATTCAGAAATATTTTCTATTAAAGTTGCCACACCTAAACCACCACCACAACAAGAAGAAAACATTCCATATTTAGCTCCTCTTCTTGCTAGTTCTTTCATTGTGAAAATGCAAACTCTAGCACCAGATGCTCCATTTGGGTGTCCAAAAGCAATAGCCCCTCCATTTGGATTCCAGTTATTCATATTAATTTTTTCTTTGCTCAGTTTTTCCATTTCTTTAATAACACTTAAGTTTTGTGATGCAAATGCCTCATTGCACTCATAAACATCAATATCATTCATAGATAAGTTGTTTTTTTCCAACACTTTAAGATTAGCATATGCTGCCCCAATTCCCATAAGTTTTGGATCAACTCCTACATCAGCTCCACAAACCCATCTTGCAATTGGCTTATAACCTAATTCTTGTGCTTTTTCTTTACTCATAATAAGTACAAATGCGGCTCCGTCATTTCTACCTGAAGCATTACCCGCTGTAACTACACCATTTTCTTTCATAGGTTTTAACTTTTGTAGTGCATCTAAAGTTGTTCCTTTTCTAGGGTGCTCATCTGTATCAAATAATATTGTTGGTTCTTTCTTGCTGTATTTTACTTCAATTGGCAAAATCTCATCTTTAAAATAACCTTTTTCCATAGCTTCTTCAGCTCTTTTTTGAGAGTTATACGCAAATTCATCACAATCTTTTCTTGATATATCCCAAGTTTTAGCCATAAGTTCAGCTACATCAATCATAGAAATATCATCTTCTGTTGTTGGTGCTAATTTTAATGGTGCTGCCGATGGAGCTATACCTTTATACGGATCTACTGCTGTAGAATATTTATAATATGTTTGGCTGTGTGACTCTGCACCACCACAAATTGCAACATCTATAACTCCAGCTTGTATTTGAAGTGCTGCATTATTAATACAAGCAATAGATGAACCACATTGCATTTCTAAAAATGTTGCTGAAGTTTCATATGGTAGTCCTGCTAATAACGATGCATATCTAGCAAAGTTATGAGTATTTAAATCACCAGAGGCACTACCTGCAAATACTGCGTCAACTTTACCTTTTTCTAAAATTTTAGTTTTTTCGCAAAGCCCTTTAATTGTCATCCCAGCAAGCTCTACTGCTGTAAATGTTTTTAAAGATCCACCCATTCTTCCAATCGGTGTACGTACTCCATCTACAATTACTACTTCTTTCATTTTGCATTCCCTTTCTACTTTTCACTTACCGATTTTTATTATCTTGGATCCATTCCTAACAACGTTGGAATTGCTTCTGTAACAGCTGGAATATATGTAATTATCATTAGTGCTGCAAACATAACCAAGATAAATGGAACAATTGCTCGACACAAATCCGTAAATTTCATTTTGTTCATACCAGATGCTACAAATAAATTAACTCCAACTGGTGGTGTAATGAAAGCAATCGCCATATTAGATACCATAATTAATCCAAAGTGTGTGATACCTATGCCGTAAGTAGCTGCGATTGGGTATAAAATCGGGGATAAAATCAAGATTGCTGGAGTAGTATCCATAATCATACCTACAACTAATAATAATAGATTTAATAAGATTAGAATTACAAATTTATTATCTGTCGTTGCAGTTAAGCTTTCCATTAATAAATCTGGTATACGCTCTAGTGCTAAAATTTTCCCTAATACTGTTCCAGTTCCTACCATAATTAAAACAGTTCCAACTGTTTCAGAAGAACTAACTAATGCATTTAGTAATTTTTTTAATGTTAGTTCTTTATAAATAAATGCTCCTGCCAAAAACCCGTAAACACAAGCAATTACTGCGGCTTCTGTTGGTGTAAAATATCCACCATAAATTCCGCCTAAAATAATTACAGGAACAAGTAATGCCCAAATTGCACCAACTGCTTCTATAATTAATGTTTTAAAAGAAAATGGAATTCCAGTGCCTGAATACCCACGTTTATGTGCAACAATTACACTTAAAAGGCATAAACCTCCGCCTAAAACAAGTGCAGGTCCAAATCCTCCAATAAATAAAGTACCTACTGAAGCACCTGTAGCAACTCCATATAATACCATAGGGATACTAGGAGGAACAATTACACCTAAACAACCTGCAGCTGCAATCAGTGCTACTGAGAATTTTTTATCATATCCATTTTTAATCATAGCTGGTACCATTACAGCACCAATAGCTGCTACTGTTGCAGGGCCTGATCCAGAAATCGCCCCAAAAAACATACATGTTACAACAGTAACAATTGCAAATCCACCTGTTAAGTGACCCACAGCAGCGCTACCTAAATTTGCTAAACGTTGCGAAAGACCTCCACCCTCCATTAATGCTCCGGCTAAAACAAAAAACGGAATTGCCATTAGTGGAAAAGAATCGACAGCAGTAAACATATTAGATGCTAAATATGTAAGAGGCATAGGACTACAAAATGTTAAGTAACTTATAATTGACATACCGACTGAAACACCAATTGGAACTTTAAGTATTAAAAATAAAGCAAAGCTACCAAATAAAATCAAATTAGACATCAGTAGTTACCGCCTTCCCATTTTGATTATCTTCTTTATACTCCCTAATTCTTGCAATTGTATCTTGAATAAGTCTAAGTACTAAAAGAGCACTTCCTACTAAAATTGATGTATACGGAATTGACATAGGCATACGAATTGCAGGTGAAAGTTGAGTTAAAACACGTTCTACTACAGGAACGCTGTTTATAAATAAAATAACTGAAAAAGCTAAGAAAATTAAATTTGAGATAATGCTTAAAATAAACTGACCTTTCTCTTTTAATACTAAGTCTAAAATATCTACGCTTATATGCTTTCTTTTGCGTACTGCTCCTGCAGCTCCAATGTAAATTAACCAAATAAACATATAACGTCCAACTTCTTCTGTCCAAGATAGAGGAAAGTCTACTACACGAAATATAATTTGCAAGAAAATTACAATTGTCATAATACCTAAAAGTGCTGCACATAACATTTCTTCTAAATATTTATCGATGAATAATACTATTTTCATATTATTTCCTTTCTGTTTTATACCTTAGAAAAATGCACTTTACTACTTATACTTAAGTTTTTAGTTAGCTGCATTAACTTCATCAGCTTTTGCTAGTACTTCATCTAGTGTAATAGTTGGATTATATTCTTGACGGAAGAAATCATAAGAACCTTCTGTTACAATTTTGAACTCATTACGTTGCTCATCTGTAAGGAATGTAATTTCTGTGCCACCTTCTTGTATGGTTGCAATATATGTTTCTTCCAGTTCGATTGATTTTTCTCGATTTACTTTTGTTGCAGCCTCAGCTGCTTGATCTACTATATCACGTAAATCTTCTGGTAATGACTGATAAAAATCATCATTAATGCTTAAGCAAGTAATATCAAAACTGTGACTTAAATTTGTCATATAATCTTGAACTTCATAAAAAGCATTTGT
>CAYJKB010000062.1:0-9372 GCA_964370625.1 uncultured Oscillospiraceae bacterium
CAAGGTTTTGATATTTTTGAAAGAACTGCAAAAATCTTAAATCCGAATTATTAAATCGATTAACCGATGTGATTTTTTATCATATCGGTTATTTTTTTTAATTGCATGGTATTTTACTATTGAAATTTTGTCGATTTATCTATATAATTAATAATAAACAAATTTTTAAAAGGGGTGTTATTATGAGTGAAGATAATGGATTATTTAGAGGTGCTGTTTTTGGTGGTTTTGAACGCAATGATGTAATGACGTATATCGAAGCAATGGCTGAAAGACATGAAAAAGAGAAATTTGTCCTTGAAGAAAAATATAACAAAATAACAGAAGATAATAAAGTTAACCTTGAAAATGCTGAAAAATATAAAAAAGAAAATGAAAAGCTATTAAAACAAATAGCTGATAATTCATCCAAAAATGTAAGTTGTGAAGAATTAGATAAAGCACTTGCAGATATTGAGGAAGCAAAAAAAGCATCAGAACTTGTTGCAAAACAATTAGAAGATGAAAAAATGAAAAATTCTAATATTCATAGAGAACTTTCTGAATTACGTTCAGAATATAGTTTATACAAAGAAAAAAATGAATCTAGTATTGCTGAAATTGATGCTTTAAGAAAAAAAGTTGAAGATGCTCGTAATTTAAAAGAAGCTTTAGCAGATATTGAAATTGATGCACATAAACGTGCTTCTGAAATTGAGGGGAAAGCAAAAGCTACAGCTACAGAGCTTGAAAATAAAGCAAAAGCTGTACTAGCAGATGCTGAAAAAGTTGCAACTGCAAGAGCTGAAGAAATTCTAACTAAAGCGAAAACAAATGCTAAAACACTTGAAGAAACTACAAGAGAAAATGCAAGAAAACTTGAAGAAGTTGCAAGAACAAAAGCTAATACAATTTCACAACATGCTAATGAATATCTAGCAACTATTAAAAATCAAATCCAAGATACATTTTTAGAATATGCAGAAGAAATTGAAAACATTGAAAAACAAGTTGAAGCTATTAAGCTTGGTGGAAAAGAAATTTTAGCAAGCTTTGAACAGGCAGTAAAAAATGTGAATTCATTGGAAGCGAAGGTGTTGCAGAAAAAAGTGTTTCCAGAGCAAGAGAAAGAATATAGCAAACATGGTGATAGTGCGAAAAATGAACACAAGCCTAATGGGACTCATCAAAACGCTCCGCACACAACACCACACAATACACCACACGCAATGCAACAAAACAACAATTTCAAAAAATAAACACCAGAATGAACGGAGAAAATATGGCACATTACGACATACAAACAGATATGCTTTGCGATTATATTCAAAAATTAAAAACAGGGGACACTGTATCTTTGTCAGGCTATATTTATACAGCAAGAGACGCAGCACACAAAAAAATTGTTGAGGCAATTAAAAATGGTGACAAATTGCCATTTAATCTTCAAGGTGCAGCAATTTATTATGCAGGGCCTACACCAGAAGCACCTGGACAAATTATAGGCTCTTGTGGACCTACCACAGCGGGAAGGATGGATATTTTTTCGCCCTTGTTAATTAGTGAAGGGCTGACATGTATGATTGGAAAAGGCGTAAGAAATGAAAGTGTACATGAAGCTATGAAAGAACATGGATGTGTCTATCTTGCAGCTGTAGGTGGAGCTGGAGCTATAATTTCTGAATGTGTGAAACAATTAGAAGTAATCGCTTATGATGAATTAGGTTGTGAATCTGTAAAAAAACTTAAGATTGAAAACTTTCCGGCTATTGTTGCTATGGATGTTTTTGGCGGAAATATTTACAAGCAAGGTGTGCTTGATTGGCAAAATAAAAATAATTAATTTTATATCAAAAGGGGATGTGATGAATTTCATCGCATCCCCTAAAACGAGTTACCAGTTGTTTTAAATTTTCTTTAAATGATATAAAAATAATATAATAGGCTGAATTTATTTGTATACTAAACTTGATAAAAGTACACATTAAAGCCTATATTGGTAAGTTTTAACTAACTAAAAAGCGAAACAAATAAATAAGTGCAAAACTTAGCTTTTTTTAGACTATTTTTTGGCATAAATTACATCGCTAGAATGATTGACTTTAATGTGAAATTAATATAGAATTATAATGTTAAAAAATTATCAAAACATGGAGGTTTGTTTAGTGAGTAATTCTGATGAATTAAAGTATCCAAGAAAACTTGAAACCAATGTACATAAAATCAAATATAAGGTGCTGCGTTCGGTGACAAGACGTGCTTTTGATGGACATATTATGGAATCATATTATGAAATTCCAAAAGAAATAACTCCTGGCCCTCGTGCTAGTGTTAGATGTTGTATTTATAAAGAACGTGCAGTTACACAAGAACGTGTAAAACTTGCAATGGGAGGAAATCCGAAAAATCCTAGCATTATTGAAGTAATTGATATTGCATGTGATGAATGCCCAGTAGATAGATTTACAGTTACACCTTCGTGTAGACGCTGTATAGCAAGCAGATGTATTACAGTATGTCCTAAAAATGCTATTACAAAAGATAGACGAGGTAATGCAGTAATAGATATTGATTTATGTATTGAATGCGGACGATGTGAAAAAGTATGTCCATTTGGTGCAATTACAGAAAATATTAGACCATGTGAGCGCAGTTGTAAAATTGGTGCAATTAGCATGAATGCAGAAAAAAAAGCAACGATTGATCCAGAAAAATGTATTACATGCGGAGCATGTGCCTTCCAATGTCCATTTGGTGCAATTGGGGATAAAAGCTATGTTTTAGATGCTGTGAATATTATAAAAGATAGCAATGAAGGGAAAAACTATAAAGTAGTTGCTATTGTAGCCCCTGCCATCGCTTCTCAGTTTACTTATGCAAAAATGGGACAAGTAGTATCAGCTATCAAAAAAATGGGCATACACGACGTTGTAGAAGCTGCTGCTGGTGCTGATATGGTAACGATTAAAGAAGCTGATGAATTACTTGAAAAAGGATTTTTGACATCATCATGTTGTCCTGCTTTCGTAAAATATATCAAAACTTATATGCCACAAATGGCTGAACATATCTCACATAACTTATCTCCGATGGCAGAAATCGGGAGATATTTAAAGCTTAAATCCAAAGAAAATATTAAAACTATCTTCATAGGTCCGTGTATGGCGAAAAAAGAAGAACGTCTTAGAAGCTCGGTTGAAGATTGGGTTGACTGCGTTCTTACATTTGAAGAACTTCAAGCAATGCTTGATGGATTAGAAATTTTTCCAGAAGATATGGAAGAAGATTCAATCAATGATGCATCTATTTTTGGTAGAATTTTTGCTAGAAGTGGTGGTTTGTCAGAAGCTGTACAAGCAATACTTAAAGAAAAAGGTGTAGAAAAAGAAGTTCGTACACTTGCATGTGATGGTATTGAGCAATGTAAAATTGCATTACTTAAAGCATCTAAAAATGCACTTGATGCAGACTTTATTGAAGGTATGGCTTGTAGTGGGGGATGTATTGGTGGCCCTGTAAACGTAGTTCATGAGCCACGAAATAAAATGCATGTAGATAAATTTAGTAAAGAAGCCAACCAAAGCATCTTAGATTCAATCAACAATTATAAAGTTCGTATGTAAAAAGATGGGCTGTGACGAAAATTATCATTTCGTTACAGCCCTTTTCTATATTTAATAGTGGATTTATTATTCAGCAGTACAAACTAAACTTACTACCGTCTCAACGTGATGTGTTCTTGGGAACAAGTCAAATGCTTTGTATTTTTCAAGAGTATATCCTTTTTCGGTTAAAATCGCAACATCACGTGCAAGTGTTGCAGGATCACAAGATACATAAACAATTTTTTTAGGTGACATTTCACAAATTGCATCAATAGCTGTAACATCAAGACCTTTTCTAGGTGGGTCAACCACAACTACATCAGGGACAATATCTTCCTCTATAATCATTTGAGCACCCTGAGTTGCATCTGCACAAATAAAGCTTACATTTTCAATATTATTTAATTTTGCATTATCTTTTGCATTTTGAACTGCTCGATTTACAATTTCAATACCATAAACTTCACTTGCATGTTTAGCTAAAGCAAGTGAAATAGTACCAGCACCACAAAATAGTTCTACAACTGTTTCACTACCTTTTAAATCTGTAAAATCAATTGCACATTGGTATAATTTTTCAGCTTGTGATCTATTCACTTGATAAAAAGCTGCAGGAGAAATTTTAAATTTATTTCCACATAGCTCATCTTCCATATAATCATTACCATATAAAGTAAAGTATTTATCACCTAAAACTTTATTAGTTGTGTCACGATTAACATTCACAACAATACCACATAGCATTGGGAATTTTTCAACTAGTTCTTCAGTAATTTCAGAAGCATATTTCATTAAATTACGTGTTGCTATAATAGTTAATAAAATTTGACCAGTAACATCAGAAATACGCACATAAATATGACGAATAACACCAGTTTTTTGCACTTTATCATATGGACGGATACCTAAACGTTCTAAAATCTCACATGTAGCTTTAGTGATTTTATCAGAAATTTCAGGAAGAATATGACATCTAGTACATGGAACAATATCATTTGAGTTTTTGCGATAAAATCCAAAAATCATATCAAGCCCATCTTGACCTACAGGATATTGAGCTTTATTTCGATATTCTAATACTTTTTCACTACCGATAACTTCAACTTCTTCAAGGTTAATTCTTGCAATTTTTCTAAAAGCTGAAACTACTTTTTCTTGCTTTGCACGAAGTTCTTCTTCATAGCTCATATGGAAATAAGAACATCCACCACACTTTTCTGAAATATCACAAATAGGCTCTATTCTGTCAGGTGAAGGTGTGATAATATTAACTAATCGACCGAAAGACACATTTTTAGTAACTTTAAGCACTTTGAAAGTACATTTATCATGTACAACTGTATTTGGTATAAAAACTACTTTATCACCAATTCTGCAAACACCATCACCATCACTTGTATAACCTGTGATTACTCCTTGGTATTCTTCATTTTTTTTAAGTTCATTCATATTTTTTCTCCTCTTTAGGGTGTAATTTTAAATTCTTCTGCTAATATATCTTGTAAATCTGAAAGTGGAAATTCAAAAGTCGGAATTCCTGTAACTCCTGGTGCAATTGAATAAGGTTCAAAGAATAACACTAAACTGTCTCCAGTAAAATAAAAATCTTGTGGGTTAAACGCTTGTTCTATCGCCTCTAAATTAATTGATAATTCAAAAAAACTATCGGAACTTTGCTCCATTTTGTTTAGTATTTCAGCAAATAAGACTGCATTATATTCCTCGGCTGATACAGAGAAAATATCACTAAATAATAAATATGCACCGTTTGCTGTTAAAAAAGTTTGAGCGTTTATATTACTATTAGACTTAGGACCGCCAAAAAAGTCAGTGAATGTCATTACAACCGAAATTTTTGTTTCATCATTTGCGGTTACTTCAAAATCTTCAAAATAAGTATATGGAAGCATAGCAGTAGTACCTGTTTCAAGTGATTTTTCATAATCTTGTTTTGCATAAGTATGCAGACTATCTTCGCTGTAAATTTCAAAATCAGCACGTATATCATCAAAATATAGATTGATAGTTTCTAGTGTTTCATCAGATAAACCACTTGTAAATTTTGGTATATCAATCGAGCTTTGTGCAAGCAACGTTCCGTCCTCATGCATATAATCAAATTCTGTGAGGTTGGAAATAAAAGTCGCTCCATCTTGTAACGGTGGCTCTGGCTCAGGGTCTGGAATAGGTTCTGTGTCTGGCTGTACGGGGTCTGTAACTGGTGGGGGAGCGGGTTCTACAGGGTCTGTGTCTGTTGTAGGTTTTGCAAGCAAAAATATGTAAGCTATAATGGCTATTATTAAAACAACTAATGAAATGCGTATCAATAATTTTTTCAAAATATTACCTCCTTTTTTACCGTATATTAAAATCATTATGTAAATAATTGTATTTTAATTACATTTAGATGCACAATGCATAAATTTCTAATCATATTATTGTAACACAAAAAGTTATCTATGAATAGTCTAATGATGAAATATAAATAATTTTCTTAAATTAGTTGACAATATCGATATTCGATGTTATATTGAAAATAGAAATATCGATTATCGATAATAAGCAGAGGTGAGACAAATGCCACGTGAAAAATTTAGAACACTTACCCCACAAATGTTTTATATTTTAATTTGCCTTAAAGAAGAATGTATCGGTACGGATATAATGCAGAAAGTCGAACAAATGACAGGTGGCAAAGTGCAAATCGGTGCTGGTACACTGTATAATTTATTATCAGATTTTTCAGCTGAAGAAATGATACGTGAAACTAAAGTCGAGGGAAGAAAGAGAAGTTATATATTAACAGAAAGTGGACTTTCGGCATTAAATGATGAATATGAGCGATTGAAAATACAAATTGAACATTTTGAAAGTTATTTTAAGGAGTGAGATGATTATGACAAAAGCTGTTAGAATTAATACATATACTGAATTTAATAGCAAAGGCATTAAAGAAAAACTTACTAAAATGCTTGAAAAAGGATATATTTTGAAAGCTGTAACTGATATTTTATGGATTTATGAAAAAACAGATACAAAAAATTTAAAAGTCGATATTACTTACACAGAAAACATAGAAAATCATGACCTTGTTGATGAAATTTCTATAGCAGATAAAGAATTTATTGAATTTTGTGAAGAAAGTGGATTTATTTATGCTACAAACTTTAGATCTATGCTAATTTTTTATTCTGATTTAGATATGTTACCACTTGAAACAGATAAACAACTGAAATTTGAAAATATTCACAATGTATTATCAAAGAGATTAAAGCAAAAAATGATAATTTGTTTGATGCTAATTTTATTTTATTTATTTCAAGCAATTAATGCACCTGCTTCTACACTTGCAAAAACTTTTTCGAGTATGCATTTTATGATACTTCTAATAATTTCATGTATCGTGATAGTTGCTTTATTAAATATGTTAATCAAGTATATAAGTTGGTATCTAAAATATAAAAATAATGATTATGATACAGAAGATATGGAGGTTAATTTTGCACTTAGTGGAAAATTAAAAGTAATTGTATTTACAATTTGGATTATAATATCAGCAATTTCAATATATAACGGATATATATCAACGGAAGGTTTAGCAAATATCATACTCCTATTATCAATTTTCATAACAACATTTTTATTATTTGCAATTGTTGGGCTAATACTGAAATTATATGTAAAAGATAATCAGAAACGTAAAATAATTTTTATAGTTGTGGGAGTAGCTGGGGTATTATTAGTTAATTTTTCTATTTTAAGTTTCTTGCCTGATGCAGATTATCAAAAAAATAAAGATAAAATGCCGATATTGTTAGAAGATTTTTATGATACAACAGAAGAAGTTCAAGGAATGTATATTTATTTATCTTCTATTCTTGCAGAATACTATGAAATCATCCAAATAGATAATGATATAATGATTGATGTTACAATTTCTAAAGTTAAATTTACACCACTTACAAACCTTGTCATAGAAGATACTTTTAATTATTACGAAGATAGATATTATTTATATGATGTAGGCTTTGAGAAAGTAAATCAGCCTATGTGGAACACTGACTTAGTTTACACAAAAACCTCCAGAGGAATGACATATTACGTAATAATTTATGATAATATAATAGCAGAAATATGCGTAGATGGAATTGAAATCGCAGATGAAATCGCACAGAAAATCTCCGAGCAAATTTTAAGTATCAAGTAAACTTACGGAATTCAAGGAGTGAGTATCATGAAAACAATCATTAAAATTAATATATTCAGGCGATACGACACCAGCAAAATAAAATCCCAGCTTGATAAAATGGCGAAAAAAGGATATGTGCTAAAACGTATACACACAATCTTTTGGATTTATAAGAAGTCAAACAATGTAAATATTACTTATGACATTGTACATTCATATAGAAATTTTACTGATAACCCTGTTGCATCAAATCTGCCATCAAATCGACAAGAATTTGCTGATTTATGTCTTGAAAATGGTTGGGACTTTATAGCATCTTTTTATTCTATGGAAATTTATATTAACACAGATGAGCATCCCATACCTATCGAAACCGACAATAAATTAAAGTTTAAAGCAGTAAATGCAATAATGCGAAATCATTTCAAAGTAGAAGCAGTAATTCTAGCTGTAATCACGATTAGATTGCTTTATGTAACTACTTTTGATATATTGATTTTAAATCAAATGAATAGATTTACAGACCCTGCAATAATGCTTGCCATAGCGATTTTTGTTCCTTGGATAATAAATATAGTCATTGCATTTTTCAAATATTCTGATTGGTATAAAAGAAACAAAGATAAAGAAGATGACTATACATTAGTTGATTTTTCACTAACGGGTAAATCAAGAATTTTATATATATTTTATGTCGGATTTTTTATACTTACAGCCTATAATGTATCCTTATCTACAGGTGGATTGGACTTACTTTTACATCTTGCATACCTTGTAAGCACTACATTTTTAATCTGTTTAGTAGTTTCAATTATTTCATATAAGTTCAAATTAGACCATTTAATAAGTATAATCTTAATAGCGCTTACTATATTTACATTAGTGTTTACAGGTAACTTTCATATGCTTAATACCTATAAATTTATTAGCAATATAACTTACGATGTTATTGAAAAAACCTCAGTACCTTTTACGGTGGATAAAATATTAGATGGTGATGAACTAACTTATGAAAACTATACATATTATAAATCCATTTTCGGAGAAAACTCTACAATATCAGGGGATATAGGTCATAGTAAAGTTAGGGTACGAGTTTTTCAACCTACCTCATCAGTATTTTTTAATATGTGTCGTGATGAGCTGCTATATGATACTATTAATTTATTTAAGCAAGTGAATGAACCATTTTGGAATGCAAATGAAGTATATAAAAGTGAAGAAAAACGCTACATTGTATTTTATGATGATGTAATACTAACTGTTAGCGTATATAACATGACAATAACTAAAATCGCACAGAAAATCTCCGAGCAAATTTTAAGTATCAAGTAAACTTACGGAATTCAAGGAGTGAGCATAATGAGTGCCAAGAAGTATGAAATATCAAATTTTACATATTATGATAGCGAGGGTATAAAGGTTCATTTAGCAAAAAGAGCAAAAGAGGGATATTTACTTAAATCTATTAATCAAATGTTTTGGGTTTATGAAAAAATTGAACCTCGTGACCTTATCTTTGAAGTTGTTTATCTTCCGTTTGTAGATTCATATGACCCTAATGATACAGATGAAGAACTTATATATCGTGATTTTTGC
>CAYJKB010000063.1:0-9179 GCA_964370625.1 uncultured Oscillospiraceae bacterium
AAATTTACTTCTTGTTCACAATGCAACCTCTTAGTATTTTGTGGGTTATTTTAAGTTGTTTTTAGAATTACGATATTCAACAGGAGTTTGTCCTACAAAATTCTTAAATTGTTTTGAAAATTGTCTATAATCTGCATAACCTACCATTTTTGCAGTCTCAAAAACTTTAATAGTAGGGTTTTGCAATAGATGACATGCTTTTTCCATTCTAACCCTCATTAAATACTTTGAAAAGCTCTCTTTTTTATGTTTTGTAAATAATGTGCTGAAATAATTAGGGTGAAGTGCTACAAAACTTGCAACTTCATTCAATGTAATATCTTTCGCATATTGTTCATGAATATACTCAATTGCAGTCTTAATAAGTGGGTTTTCACAATCAATTTGCTCTGTTTTTTCTTCTTCAGGTTTTAGTTCTTTTATTTTTTTTAAGCAAATTTCAACTTGTTCAATAACTTGTGCTTCACGAACAGGTTTTAATATATATCCGGACACATTAAGCGAAATTGCTTGACGTGCATAATCAAAATTAGCATACCCACTAATTACCACAAATTGGTTTTGATATCCCATTTTTCTAGCCGTTTCGATAAATTCAAGCCCATTCATATCCGGCATAACAACATCTGTTAATACAAGAGTCGGTTGCATATCAATTAAAGTTGCAAGCCCCTCTTTACCATTTTTCGCAGTATAAATTCTGTCAAATCCATAGCTTTCCCAATCTATGCAATTTTTAAGTCCACGGCGTACACGCTCTTCATCATCGACAATTAATAAACTATACATATCCATGCTATTCCTTTCTATATCAAGTGCAAATTCAAATTTAAAAGTTATAAATATAGGAAAATTCCCATTTTGCAAACAAGGCAATCACAGGTCTTTTCCTATTTTTTAAATTTTATGGTTCAATTTCAAAGCTAACAGTTGTGCCTTCACCTTCAACACTTTCAATTATTAAACTTGCATCATCATAAAGTGTTTTAAGCTGTAGGCTGATATTTTTTAGTGCAAGATGTTCTTGCATATCTGAACTGTTTATATGTTTCAAACTTTGTTTGATTTCTTGCAACCTTTGTTTTGAAATTCCAACACCATTATCACTAACACTAAAACGTAATTTCCCATTATTTACACATTCAAATGCTATATGGATTTGTCTATCCCCTTCTTTTTGTGACAATCCATGTTTAAATGCATTTTCAACTATTGGTTGAAATAAATATTTAAGTACTGGCATCTTTTCTATTATTGGATTTACATATGTTGTGATTTTGATTGAATTTTCAAATAACACCCTTTGAAGTTGCAGATAACTTTCCAATATTTCTGCACATTCATAAATTGGAATTATATCTCTACCATCGGTTAAACCTTTTCTAAAATGGTCTGCTAAATAGAATATCATGTCACAAGCTTCGTCAGCAGAATTTTCCCTAATTGCCCAATGAATTGCATCGAGTGCATTGTATAAAAAATGTGGTGCAATTTGCACTTGTAAGTTTTTTACTTGCAGCTGTGTGATTAACAATTTTTGTGCATAGTTATCATTAATTAGCCTATCTGTTTGTTCAATAAGCTCATTATACGAAGAATATAGTTCCCCAAACTCATCTTCTCGTTTTGTGCAAATTTGTTCTTTGTAATTTTTTGCTTTTGCTTGTTTCATATAATTTTTAAGCAAATGAATAGGCTGTACAATTTTATGTGATACTGATGTAATTATCGCAAATAATACAATAATTGCAAGCACTATAAATAATATAGTAACTTGTTGAAGCAGATAAAGCGGTTCAAATATATCATCAGCATCACTTTCAACAAAATAATTCCAGCCTTCTGATGCATCTGATTTAATCACTGCTATAAAGCTTTCATCAGTTACAGCTGTACCATTTTCGCTATTAAGGGCTTCAATCGCTGCTTCATCAATCATTTTCCCAATTTGATTTATATCATAATGATAGATAATTTGGCCATCACTGTTTGTAATATAATAATCAGAATTTGCTGTAATCCTTGATGTGTTTAATGTTGCACGAAGTGTGTTTATTCCAATGCTCATACTTACAACACCGACAATATTATTTCTTGATGAATCCTGTATAGGTGTAGATTGCATTAATACATATTGATTTCCCCCAGCTAAATCATCTCTATAAAACACCCAATTATTTATAGAGTCAGTGTTGCTAATTCCATACCACCTAGTATCATAAACATCGTCATATGTAAGTGTTCTTGGTTGATCTGTTTGGAAAAAGCGTTCACTTAAAAAAGAATAGATATAGACATTTTCAATATGTTCTGTAAGTATGTCAACTTCTGAAATTCGCTGACGAATAGTTTGGCTGCTTAAAAGGTAGCTATATGTGTCTGCAGCAGATATATTTTGAATATTCTCAATAATATCCCCATCATTTGCAAACCTTATAAGTTCCTGTTTTGAAGTTTCAAGCATATCATCAAGATAACTTACAGCGTTAGAAAGCCCGCCTAGCATATGTTCTTCTGTTTGTGCTTGAATAATATTCGATGACACTGTATAGAAAGCCATCATGGTTATAAGCATGACAAAGGTGATTATAGGAATAAGACTCGCAATAATTTGCCCTCGGAAACTTTTACGAAAAATAAACATCTATAATCACCTCGTTATTTTTAAATCTAAATAAAACTATTCTTTTGCACAACTTGCGTTATGTTTGTTTACAATATCTGACACTATATTCATACGATGAATATCACCAGTATAACTCATTTCATCAGAAATTCCAAGAACTAATTGTCCCGCAAACAATTTAATTAATTCTTCTGTTTGCTCAGCAAGTTGATCTTCTGTATACTCAGGGTCAAATAACACTGCTGCAATACCGTCAAGCAAGAATACTTCATCACCTAAACCTTCTTTAATTTCAGCTAAAGTTACATCACCTTGTGGTTTTGGTGTAATTGCTTCTATTGCATCAAGTCCTGTTTCTTTTGCATATTTAAGAAGAGTTTTTGTATCTCCGTCCCAGTGAGCTGAAACAAATTTATCAGCTTTATGCAATAATTCACATCTTTCTTGATATACAGGAAGTACATATTTTTCAAATAAATATGGAGGAAGTGTTCCACAGTGTAGGTTATCACCGAAGTTTATAATATCAAGTGGACTATCATTAAGCACTTGCATAAGTCTCATATGATTTGCATCTTTTGCTTTGAAATAATCTTCTATTTCTTCTGGATAATCCATTAAAGCATAAGTTCCTTCTTCAACACCCATATCACAAATGTATAATTCTTGTATATTAATACGTGGAGTATACATAGTTGGTGCACAAAGCCCATGATATAGGTCACAAGCTTCTTTATAAACTTTTTCATCAAACATCCAAGTAGAGCTTTCTTCAAGCCATTTAGCAACTGCTAAATCTTCAAGATTTTCAATTCTCCATTTTCTTCTATGTTCACGATCTGAACGTTCAACCTTGCTATAAATTTCAGTAATAGTCCCCACAGGAGTTTCAACTATATGCATAGTTTCGATATCTGAAAGAGCTTTTTTATAACGTTTAACACGTGGATCATCAACTAGTTTATATGCTGGAGCAAAAACATCATAAGGACGTGCAGACGCATTAAACATATGATGTAATTCGATTACACTTTTGCCTTCGCAATCAGCTGGGAAAGCTTCTTCACGCAGAATACGGTCACGATGCCAACAACGGATACGAGGTTGCCAAATTACTTGTTTACCAGCTTTTCTTTTACACACAGCATCATGAAGTATGCTCCAATCTGTTGAGCCATATTCTTTTTGCCATTTTAATGAATTTTCTAATGATTGTGACATGGTTTTATCCTCCTACTTGGATTTCTCCACTAATACGTCAAGTTTTGTTTTAGTATTTAAAATTAAATTTTCGGCTAATTGCTCTGTTTGTCCTTCGGCAAATAAATAAATTTTAAGCTTAGGTTCTGTGCCTGAAGGTCTTACTATAAACTGTGTTCCATTATCAAGTTTAAATAGAAGTACATCTGATTTAGGTAATGGATTTTTTCCTACCATGTGGTCGCTATTTAGATAATCTAAAAGTTCTGCACCTTCAATAGGATTTTGTCTAAAAGCTGACATACAAGACTTAATGCTTTCCATGCCAGAAAGCCCTGGGAAGTCATAGTTCAGCAGTAATGATTTATAAACACCATAAGTTTTATATAGGTTTTGAAGTACATCAATAAAGTTTAAACCTTGTTTTTTATAATAAGATGCTGCACGTGCGATATATACACAAGCTGAAACACCATCTTTATCACGTACATACACGTTAGGTAAATATCCACAGCTTTCTTCAAATCCGAATAGGTATCTTCCTTGCTGTCCATCTTCTTCTAGCCAGTTAATTTGCTCACCGATAAATTTAAACCCTGTCAGCACGTTATAAGTTTCAACACCATGAGCTTCTGCCATTTTATCAGCCATCGGAGTAGTTACAATAGTTTTGATTAGCAGTGCATCTTTTGGCATTGTTCCGTCATTTTTATGAGTTTCAAGGATGTATTGAAGTAAAATAAGACCGATTTCGTTACCATTTAGGCGAACAATACCATCTTTTGTTTTAACAGAACAACCTACTCTGTCACAGTCTGGGTCAGTTGCCATAAGTATATCAGCACCAGTTTCTGATAGCATTTTTTCACCGAGTTCCATTGCTGCTGCAGCTTCTGGGTTTGGATATTCACAAGTTGGGAAATTACCGTCAGCCATTTCTTGCTCTTTGACCATCTTAACGTCTTTAACGCCGATTTTATCAAGAGCCGTCAGCACACAGTATTTACCACTGCCACAAAGAGGAGTGTAAACAAGATTTAAATCTGATACGTCCTCGTCTTTGCCCTCACACGCTGTAGTGATGAATTTTTCTGTGATTTCATCGCTGATATATTCAATTGCCCCACTTGCTAAACCATCTTCAAATGACATGGTTTTAACATCATCAAAAATATCAACTTTAGTGATTTCACTTGCGATAGCATTCGCAGCATCAAGTGTAATTTGTGCGCCACTTTCGTTATAAATTTTATAACCATTGTAAGCTGCTGGGTTATGACTTGCTGTAATTACGACACCAGCATCAGTTTTTAAAGCACGAACTGCATAAGATAAAGCTGGAGTTGGCATAAGTTCTTTGTAAATATAAACTTTAATACCATTTGCAGCTAAAACCGAAGCAGTAGCAAATGCAAATTCATCAGATTTAAGTCTGCTGTCATATGCAATAGCAACTGATGAGCCTTTTTTGATAGAATTCATATGATTTGCGACACCTTGTGTAGCTTGAGCGACAGTGTACACGTTCATTTGTCCGTCACCAACACCCATAATTCCACGCAGACCACCAGTGCCAAAAGATAGTGGATATGTGAAATATTCTCTTTTTGCTGTGTCATCATTTTTTATCGCATTTAGCCCCTCTAAAACTTCAGCATTTGCTGAAGTTTTAGAAAGCCATAAATCATATCGACTTTTATAATCAAACATAAAGTTTTTACCTCTTATTATTTTGCAAGACGTACACGTACAGTCTTGATTTCATTTGCTCTAAATTCTAACGCAATATCATTGCCATTTACTTGAGCATCAGCTTCTTTTTGCTCTAGGATATTAGTTTGACAAGCACTTGCGATAGCTTTTTCACTTGAAAGAGTAGTTTTTGTGCGTTTTCCGTCAACTTCGATTAGACGAAGAACAATATCACCACTGCCATCTTCTGCCATTTTACAAGCAGCAACTTTAATATTAGATGCACAAACAGCAAATGGTGCAGAAATAGCTTTTGCTGAACGTCCACGAATTAGAGTTTGTGGGAAAGCTAAATCTTCAGCGATTTTGTCAACTTCAGCATCTTGCCATGTACCAGCATGAGGAACGATAGAATAAGTAAATCTATGTTCGTGACGGTCAGAAAATGCATCAGGTGCGATAGGTGCTTTTAGAAGTGATAGACGAACAACGTTATCTTTAACATCACAACCATATTTAAAGTCACTCATGATAGTAACACCATAGCCACCTTCTGATAAATCAACCCATTTATGACAAGGAACTTCGTATCTTGCTTGTTGCCAAGTTGTATTTTTATTGTTGATTTGAACTAAACCACCAGCTGTAGTATCTGTTGTAAAGCTTTGTGCTTTGATGTCAAGAGGGAATGCAGCTTTAAGCAGAACTTCTTCTTCATTCCAGTCGCAGTAAGTTTCAAAATCGATTCTGTTATGGTCAGCGTATACACGCATAACTTGTACAAATTTACTGTTGCCAAATGCACGTTCCATGCGAATTGCAGCACTTACAGGTCCACACTCAATAACTTTTGCATTTGTAAACACACCTGTGTCAATTGGGTGGTCTTCAAAGTGAGGAAGAATATCCCAAGCGTTAAGGCTACCAGGACGGTCTTCATAAGCTTCCCAAGTGTTAAGAACTTCGCCTTCTGCTACGATTTCTCTGTCATTTTTCTTGTCAAATAAGCTTGAAACAAAACCATTTTCATTAAGTTTAATTGAGTAGAAAGGTGTTTCAAGAGAAGTTTCAGTTGCTGTCATTTCTGTTTTAGTTTGCACTTTAACAGCTTTCAGTGTAGCAAGGTTAAGAAGTGATAAATCAGTTACATAAGCCACAAAACGAGTTGTGCCATCTGCTGCGATTTGCTCTTGAACAGGTGCTGTTTGTTTTCCGTCTGTCAGTGCGTTATAAGCAGTATTCCAAGCATCAGCTGGAATAACTACAAGTTTTGCATCTTGTCCACCTAAAGCATTTACAGCTGTGTAAGTATCATCAGACGCAGCCTCTGTCAACGCTTCTATAGCTTTAGTGCAAACACTACCAAAAGCAGAATACATAACATCATATGCACGAAGTGCTTCTGGGAATACAGGAGGAATATGGCTACCTGGCAGAATATCGTGGAATTGGTTTAGCAGAAGTTTTTTCCAACCATTTTCAATAGAAGATGCATCATATGGAAGTAAGCCATTAATATCAGCCATAGTTGCAAGCATTTCAGTGCTACGAGCTACGAACTCACCACGACGGTTATGCATTTTAAGTGTACCTTTTGAAGTAAATGTACCACGATGCACTTCAAGATATAGGTCACCTTCCCAAGTTGGGTATTTTTTATCAGTATGAGCGAATGCTTCAGCTAAATACTGTGAGTTTGTTTTCATTGATTGAGTTGGGATATATGGAAGTTTATCTTGACGTTTACGAATTTCAAGCATTTCTTCAGTAACACCACTACCACCATCACCATAACCGAATAGTTGTAGCATTTCTGGGTGAATACCTTTTTGTTTGTTATTTTTGAAGTTTTTGATAGTTTCGTCAGTATCCATCCAAGTTACAAAGTGGATAGGAGGCATACAAACATTAATTTTTGTTCCGTCAATACCTTTCCAGTGGAACAGGTTATAAGGGAATGGGTTAGTGTCATTCCATACAGCTTGTTTATGTGTTACATAATTTTTTAGTCCACCAGATGACAGGATTTGAGGCATAATTGAGTTGTTACCAAATACGTCAGGCATGTAAGCTGTGTCACAATCAACACCGAATTTTTCCATGAAGTATTTTTTGCCGATAACAATTTGACGTGCAAAGCTTTCAGCAGAAATTAAGTTACAGTCAGGCTCTACATACATACCACCGACAACTTCCCATTTACCTTCTTTAACTTTTTGCTGAACTTTTTTAAATAGTTCTGGGTAGTAAATTTCAAGGCTTTCATAAACATGAGCTTGAGTGTGTGAGAAAATAAAGTCAGGGTATCTTTCCATAAGGTCTAGCTGAATCATAACAGTACGTGCATTTTTTTGAACAGTCTGTTCTACTGTCCAGTAATATGCGATGTCAAGATGTGAGTGACCAACTAAAGCAACTTCACCTGTTTTTCCTAAAATCGGAGTTAATGCATAGATTTCTTTTTCTAAGAATTCTTTAATAGCAGGAATAGCTGCTTTTAAGTCTTCATATGAACACTCATAAAGAGGGAATTTAGCAAGAATTTGTTGTATTCTATCTTGTAGAAGTTTTGCAATATTAGGTTCCATTTCTGAAGCGTAAGCTGCTTCATATAAAGCCATCATATCATAGAAAAGACCTTGCATTTCTTTATCAATTACAATAAGTGAAGGAGGGTTAAAATAGTGAACTGAGCCAACTAAAGTATCTTTAGTGTCCATGTTACGAATATCATCAGGACGTGAACGACAATAAGCCTCTAGTTTAAGGTTATATGTTTCGCCACCTTTAGCATTTTTTGTTAAAATCATAGTTTTTCTGTTAGGGTCAACACCGTTGATGTATTCGCCATCACGAGAAACAATAACTTCACCAGCTGTGAACATGAAAAGTTCAACTTCTTTGCCATCTAATTCTTGTGGCATGTCAAAGCTACATTTAAAGATAGAAGTTGTGTTAGGCCCACCCCAAAGGTCACCTTCGTTGCAAGGATAAAAATCATCATCAAAGTAGTCATAACCATCTGGATGATATTCAGCATCACGTTTCACCCAGCCAGTTAGTGGGATTTTGTGAGTTATCATGTGTTTTTCAAGTTGAGCAAACATTTTTTTCGCCCATACGGATAATTGTATATTACCACGTCTTACTTTCATATGTCCCATAATTGTATCTTCTCCCTCGTTTACTTAAAGTAAGGCACATAACTATTAATAGTTACAGCTTCAATTTCGATATTAAGACGTTGCTGTGCTTTAAGAATTAACCATTCTTTAAGACGTCCTTGTAGAGCTTTCATTGTTGAGTATTCTTGATAAGCTCCAATTGTTAAAACTTTGTTTTCAAAGCTTTCAAATTTAACATATCCACCTTCATACATAGTAGCATTGCAGATGTCACCATCTATCCAGTCTTTAAGACGTTCAGCTACAGTTTTTGTAGTTTCCATATTGCATAAACTCCTTTAGTGTTTTATTTCCCTCATTATAAGTCAGCCTTATAAAAAAACCTATGCCACAGAGTAAGAAAGTGTGTGTTTTTTTAAGGTATTTCACATAGTTTTTGACAGTTTTAAAATCAGCTAAAATTATGCTAGGTTTGCCTTCATAAAACTAGCGTTTTGCATGAAAAAATACAATTATTTTTATAAAATTTGCATTTT
>CAYJKB010000064.1:0-9092 GCA_964370625.1 uncultured Oscillospiraceae bacterium
GCCTTTTGGCATTTTGGCGTAAAAAAAGAGAATAACGATTACTTTAGAGCATTTCTCTAAAAGTGTCATTCATATTTCTATGAATAATCGTCATTCTCATTATTTTGTTGAATTGATATATAATATGCAATTCTATATATAAAAAAAGTTAATAGCAGTGCAAAAAAATGCACAAATACCATTAACACATAAAAACTTATATAAAACAAATATTGTTTTATACTAACGTGTGCAAAAAAGATAAATCTTAAAGCCTGAGGCTACGCACAAAAATCAATAACAAAGACATTATACCACTATATGCAGTGTGTGTCAAGCAAGATTACCACAATATACTCCCCTATTATTAACCCCACATTACTCCTAAGTAAATCGCTAGGTTTACACAGGACTAATGGAGGTTTTAATATTCAATAATTCTTCCAACCAATTATCTATACCTATATCATTTTCCGTTTTAATCAGTTGTATATTATGAGCTGATAAAAACTTGCTATATAAATTAGGTTTATGTAGATAAATATATCCCTTAGGACGTTTTAAGTTCTTATATTTTTCATTCCATAATTGTTCAATTTTAAATAGTAAAAACTGTAAATCTCTATCCGATGGTTCATAGCCTAAAAATAATATTGAATTATCTTTAATATCCTCTGTTAATCGCCAATCTAATGGAGTCTTCACATCATAGCTATTTGCTATCTCTATTAGTGATTCAGGATATTCAAAATCTCCACGATATTTGATAATTTGTTTTCTATGCAATGACATTTGTTTTAAATCATCGGCTGTTACTACTTTTATCACATTGTCAAGTCCGAATGCATATTCAATCAAACTGTCCTGATTTGTTGTATAGATATAATAACAATGCAATAAGTTAATCAATCGATAAGTTCTAATTTTATATGCTTGTTTATATATTTCATTCATTGCTCTCTTAGTTTCATATATACTTTTTTTATAATTTATATAAGTTCTATAGTCTTGGGAGTGTTTGAAATCATCATCTATCTTATCTTTATAAGCATTAACAAATTTTAATTTTCGGCTAAGCCGTGATACTCGACTATGCCAAAGTCTAGATGATTGTTCTGCTGTAATCCACGGTCCTATAAATATTATTAATTTATTTAGTCCTAATAAATCTCTGATTTCGTCTGTCATAATCGGCTCACCTGCTTACATATTTTTACTTATTTTACAAATATTTCTGAAAAAAGGGTAAAGCAAAGGTATGTCCTTATATTACTAATTATAAAGACATACCATAGTGTTTGCTTTAGAGAAAAGTACTTATGTCTGTTTTTTTATTATGGGTTATAAATTTCTATATTACTTGTGTCTGTTATGTATTCCATTTGGCTTCCGTTATATACATAGATTGATGCATAAACACGGTATTTGTATCCAGCCTGAACTGGATAGTATTCGGAAATGCTTAATCTAAAATCGTCAACATCTTCGGAAAAACATTTTACATTTTGCCATACACCGTCTTTATATTTTTCAAGATATACGTACATTCTAACTCGGTCGGCTAAATCAGGGTATCCAATTACAGAGCCGTATATAGTAGCCTCACCATTGTCATCTATCATTAAACCTGTTGTTACTGTTGAAGTGAAGTCGTAGTGAGGAATTACTAGTGGGGGTATATCGGGTTCAGTTGTTGGGGCAGCAAGTGCTGATAAGGAGGTCACACTTAACGCCATCAGAAGTATTAAAGTAATTACTTTTGAAAATTTCTTCATATCTTTTTTCTTCCTTTTTTGTAATTTTTTGTTTTCTCTCTAAACTCTTAAACAACTGACTGTTGGTTTTGTGACATATTTTTTTAATTTTTTTCAAAATTTTCTAATGACTGAGCTATTTGAATAATTTCCTCTTGGCTTTTCCCAACTATTGTATATCTATATATCCCATCATTCCAATGCAAGGAATAATTCACTTTATTGTAAATTAAAATTGCTGTATTATTATTTATTTCAATTTCTTCGATTACTTCCTCATTATTTATATTTTCCGTATCAGCATTTAAGCCTGTTCCTACCATAAGTGATTGAGAATAAGTGGCAATATTCTCATTTTCATCTATATAGTTAATCCCAAACTCTGTTGGATTGTCATAAATTCGTGCTATCTCATACCCCTCTGGGATATAGCTCGGTGCGTAATATTGCTCGATTTCTTTAAGTTCATTATCAGCTATAAAAAAGATGTCCGTAAATTCTGTGAATACCTTTGTGAAAAACTCTCTTGCACTTGCTTGTGCATTATCATTTGTCAGCAGAAGTACATTTGCCGCAAGGAAGGCTAGCACAAGAATACTTGCAACTTTCATTTTTGATGTGCGAGTTATGCGATAGAAAAATGAATTATGATGCTTTATCATACGCTCCATTCGCTTATTACATTTGTCGGAAAACTCATATTTGTCTTTAAGCTCGTTTGGGTCTGGATAGGTAGCTATCCATTCTTCAGTAAATTGTGATATTCCTTGAACTATAATATCATCTAAATCGCCAAAATCGTTGTTATGCTCTCTCATTTAAAATTACCCCTTTACCTTTAATTTTTTCTTCAGTGCAGTTATTGCACGCTCCATTCGTTTTCACATATTTGCATTATCAATTTTTAATGTTTGTGCTATTTCATCATTTGACAGTTGATAAAAATATCTAAGTTTCAAAATTTCTTGATTTCGTTCACTTAGCCCTTCCATTGCAAGCTTCACTTGTTCAATAGTGATTTTTTGTTCAATCATATCTTCTAAATCGTTTTCTGCCACAAGTGATTCATTTGCAAAATCATCAATATCTACAAATTCGAATTTTTTGTTGTGTTTTAATATATTCCGACAAACGTTCTCTATCACTATAACAACGTAACCTTTAGTTTTGTGACTATTTATATTGTTAATATTATGTAAACTTTTACCAATTCTTAAAAATGCTTCCTGCATTGCATCCTCTGCATCGTGGTCATTTTTCAAATAATCTTTTGCAATCATAAAAACTAAACCTCGATACAGATTAAAAATCCGCTCCATTTTTTCTTTATCTTCTTGTGTTTCTAACATCGCAAGACATATGCCTAACATATTATTCCCCTCTTTTATGAATAATTTTATCAATTAATAAATTTTGTATTAAGTAAATATTATATCGGATTTTATCATTTGTATATTGGTTTTGAGGAAGTTTTTTTAATATTTTAGGTTTTTTTGGGATATAACAAAAAAATTATAATTTAATGATGTAAAAATTGTGCTCATTGTTTCGTTCTTGTAGGTATAAATAATAAGGAATACTGTTCACAAATTTTCAAGTATAAACTAATCCCTACAATGAAAGTAGCACTATGAAACATATTAAAATAGGAAAGCTAAAGTGAATATTTATGCTACATACAGAAAAATCTATCACAGAATGCATTCTCGTCTAAAACATAACAAAATGACACAAACTGAGTTTTATAATTGGAACGAGGATGCAACGAAAAAGCGTGATGACTGCCAAAATGATGTCATCACGCTTGAGGAGTTTATGAAGTGGTTGGGGTAGGGGTTAGTCAAAAACAGACGGATAAAGTTTGAAAAAAGGAACGGTAAAGTTTTCTTATTTTACACCTATGAAGATGTCGAATATGCCATATATTAGTTAACAACTTCATCGTTCTCTAGTTGTTTTACGAGCTATATAGGTTCCTTCTATTACCTTTGTGATAGGTGGTATCGAGGAGTTCGAAATGCGTTCTTTCACAGTTTCAACAGTTGCTTGAACTAATTGTTCCCACGGTTGGGCAACTGTTGATAGATTATAATGTGGATTAGATGCAAGTGGCAAATTGTCAAAGCCGATGATACTTATATCCTCTGGTATGCATTTTTTAAATTCATCTCTCAGGCAGTCAACAAAACCAAAGGCGGCCTCGTCACTACAGCAAAAACATGCATCAATGCTTGGGTTTTGTGCCATCATATCTCTAGCGGATTGAACTCCACTCTCATACGAAAATCCACCTTCAATAATAAGATAATCTTTGACTCCTAAAGCCTCAAGACCTGAAATAAATCCAATCTTTCTGTTAAATACTGTTGAAGCAGACTCATCAGCAGAAATAAAACAAAAAATTTTATGACCTAGCGAGTACAGTTCGTTTGCAATTTTACGCCCCATAGACATATCATTTAGGCAGACAGAACTTGCCCCGCTATCTTCTATATAACGGTTAAATAAAATAGTCGGAACACCCCTTGACATTAATTCTTTAATCGCCTTTGTGCGTTTAACTGCCGAAAATACAATCATAGCATCTACTTGATATTGAAGTGCTTTCTCTAGGGTACTGTCAATATCAAATGTATTTTCAGAAACAAACACTAGAGATTGAAAACCTTCTTCTTGTAATTTATAAATTAGATTATTGATAGCAATAGAATAAAAGGGGTTGCTAATATTCCTTACTAATATTCCAACAATGTTAGTTCTATTAGTTTGCAAACTTCTAGCTAACATATTTGGCATATATCCTAAAGTCTTAGATGCCTCGAGCACTCTTTTCTTTAATGTTTCGTCGAGGTTATAGTCAGGATTATATGCTCGAGATACTGTTGCTCGTGACACACCAGCGAGTTCAGCGACATCTTTTGAAGATGGTTTTTTATTAATTTTTTCATTATTCATTGCAAGCTTTTCTCCCTTCTGAAGAACACGAGTTCTGTTGATCTGTATTTAATCTCATAAAATTTATTATTAACATTATAGCATTTATCTGAGAAAATGTCAATTGTTAATGATAAAAAAGAGATATTGTGCAAAATATCCAAAAAAATTTACGTAAAATGTGCAAAGAATGGAAAAATAAAAAATCTATTGACAGTTATCGCAATGTGTGGTTTAATAATTTCAAGAACACGAGTTCTGAAGCGTAAGTACAATAAAATTTAAAAGAGGACCTTAGGAGGTACTGTCAATGGCTATTCAAAGAGAGAAAGAAAAAAGAATCATCAAAGAGTATGCAGATTCAACAAATTATCTGACACCTGAAAAAATGGAAAACTTACTTCTAAACCTTTATAGTGAAGATGCTAAGTGGTATGCACCATTTCCATTTAAAGATGTTAATGGACCCAGGGCGATAATGGAAGAATTTTATGCTCCACTACTAAAATCTTTCCCAGATATTAAAAAGCATACTCAATTTCTAATTGGTGGTGAAGCTACAGGCAAAGACTTATTACCTACAGATGAAGCGTGGGTTATGTCAGCTGGTTACTTTGTAGGAAACTTTAGTGAAGATTTTCTGGACATTCCTCACACTGACAGATGTGTTTGGATGCGTTTTGCAGAGTACTATAGATTTGAGGGTGAAAAAGTAAAAGAATCATATTTCTTTATAGACTTAGTATCTCTTATTAATCAGGCAGGATTTAGAAGCCTTATTCCAACTAATGGTCCTGATATTTTAAGCTTAGGACCTGTTACAAATGATGGTGTGTCACTTTATAATGTAGATAAAGAAGATTCTGCAAAAACGCTTAAACTAATAACCGATATGTGCCACAATGGGCTTGTTACTATGCGTAAAGTAGAAGGTAAACATTATACGCCAACTGAAGAAACTATGGAACTTATGAGAACTTACTGGCATGAGGATATGATGTGGTATGGCCCATCAGGAATCGGAAGCAGTAAAGGCATTGCAGGGTTTGAAATTGTACATGAAATTCCTTGGGAAATGGCTTGGGATATACAAAAAGCATCTACTATAAAATTTGCGGACGGAAACTATGGTACTTGCCTAGGTTGGCCATCATCAACCGCAGTTCATCGTTCTGGAACTATTTTTGGAATTCCAGCTACTGGAAAAGTATCTGAGTTCCGTCTTATAGATATTTGGCTTCGAGATGGTGATAAATTACTTGAAAACTGGGTTTGGATTGATAACCTTAAAATTCTACATGATTTAGGTGTTGATGTACTTGATAAAATCAAAAACCGAAGATATTTAGTTCGATAAAGTAAAGTTTGGAGGAAAGTTTTATGAAAAAGTTAGCTCTATTTTTAGTCAGTACAATTCTTGTTTCAACATTAGCAGGTTGTTCTGGTGGTGATGCAACTACTGGTGATACTACTGGTGAAGTTGGCGATGCAAGCGACCCAACACAAGGGCCGAAATTAAATATTAAGATAGCCACAGTTACTGCGGAAACAGCTCCTACCTGTATGGCACTTTTCGAACTTGAAAGGAATTTAGAGGACACGACGGGTGGTAGAATACAAGTTGATGTATTTCCAGCTGGTCAATTAGGTGGTGAAGCGGAAGTTCTTGATCTAACACGACGAGGAGATATTCAGATGTCTACTAATAATCCACTAAACTTCACAACTACTATTCCCGAACTATCTGTAATGAACCTTTATTTCATCTTCAATGATTTAGAACATGCATTTAGAGCATTAGACACAGAGATGGGAGAAATGTTGCTAGATTCATATAGCGAAATGAATTTACAGGGAATGGGAGCTTTCCCTCTGGGTTTTTCAGGAATGGCAAACAGCAAACACCCTGTTGAAACACTAGAAGATTTAAATGGATTGAAAATACGAGGATTTAACCCTGTTCAAATATCAGCATGGGAAGCACTTGGTTGCAACCTTAGTACAGTTGCATGGAATGAACTTTTCACTTCACTACAACAAAATCTTATAGATGGAGCACAACAATCATTAACAAGTCTATATGAAGGTAAGTTTTATGAGGTTCAACCTTATTTTTCGGCAACCAACCACCAATTTTCAACAGATATCCTAGTTGCTAGTGACCGTTTTATGGAAACACTTACAGAAAGTGACAAACAATTAATTCAAAATGCCGTAGATGAAGCGGTTATCTACCAGCGTGAATTAGTAATAGAACTTACAGAAGATTTAGAAGAAACATTACCAAGTGAGTATAATTGTCAAATCAATGAAGTATCGCAAGAAGAGCGCAATCGTATGAATGAAATCACGAATCCTATCATAGCTCCAACTGTTATAGAAGCTTGTGGTCAAGAATATTATGACAAATTTATAGCAGCAGTAGATACTGCACGCTCATAACTTATTTGAGCGATGCAACTGATTGTATCGCTCAAATTAAAAATTAGAAGGGAAAGTTTATCTATGAAAAAAGCACTAAGGTGGATTGATTTAAATCTTGAACCTCTCGTTCAAACAGTTTTATTTTTTGTAATGTTGGCAATAATAGTCGTTCAAGTAATTTTACGATTTTTCTTTGAAACCGGTTTTGCTTGGGGTGAAGAGATTGCACGAACACTTTATGTTTGGTTATGCTTTTTCAGTCTTTCATATGCAACAAAAACCAATAGACACATTGGAATGACGTTTATAAGAAACTCCATGCCCCCTACTATACAAAAAATCATCCTAATTTTAACTGATATACTATTTATGGTATTTTTGGTGTTTATGGCAAAGGCTTCTTTCGATACACTTGCAACAACGGCTATGTTTGGAGATAAATTACAATCTATTGAAGTCACGAAAAATATAGTTTTCGCAGCGGCAAGTGTTGGTTATTTGCTTGCAATGGTTAGGTTGCTACAATCTTTTATTTGGAAGATTAAACGATTTAATTGTTCACTAACGCTATTTATCAACGAACGTGGCTATTATAATGGTGCTAATGATGTTTTTTTAGTTCCGAAATCTTTTAAAAAAGAATTAGCTGAATTAATAGACCCCGATATACTGAAAGAAGAGCAAGCAATTCAAAATAAAGGAGGGAAATCATGAGTATAGTAATTGTTTTATTTATGTCTTTTATAGGATTTCTCCTCTTTGGCGTTCCTATTGCTGTAGCACAAGGTATTGCATCGCTTATTGTTATATATATGTTTAATCCCATTAGTGCAGAGAGTTTTAGCGCTGCACTGACTATAGGATTTGACTCTTTTCCGATAGTAGCAATCCCGTTGTTCACATTTGCTGGAGATATAATGGGAAGAGGTGGAATATCAAAGCGTTTAGTTAATTGTGCCAAAATCCTGTGTGGACGTGCCACGGGTGGACTTGGAATGGTTACAATAATTGCATGTATGGTATTTGCTGCAATTTCTGGAACCGGTTCTGCAACAGTTGCTGCAATAGGACTTATTATGATTCCTCAAATGGTAAATGCTAAATATGACAAGGTATATTCAACCTGTTTAGTATCTACTGGAGGAGCTATAGGTGTTCTTATCCCTCCAAGTATTCCTATGGTACTGTATGCTCTTTCAGCTAATGTATCAATAACAGCTATGTTCACAGCTGGATTCCCAGTTGGTATTATGGTTGGAATCGTATTATGTATTTATGTGTATATCACATCTAAAAAAAATGGTTATGTTGGTGATAGCAAGAGATATACAGGAGGAGAAATCGCCAAGATTTTAATAGATGCTATTCCTGCTATTGTTGTACCTGTAGTAGTTTTAGGTGGTATTTATGGTGGAGTATTCACGCCGACAGAAGCAGCTGCTATAGCCTGTTTCCTTGGTATGATTGTAAGTGTATTCATTTATAAAGAAGTAACATTTGATGATTTACCGTTTATTGGCTTTAGAAGTGTAACTATAGGTGCACCTGTTATGTTAATCATCGGTGTATCTTATGGTTTCGGACGAATTTTAGCTATTACACAAACTCCTACAATTATTGCAGAAGGAATACTGGGGCTTACAGACAACGGAATACTACTTTTAATTTTAATAAATATATTATTATTATTTGTAGGAACATTTATGGACAGTGCTCCAGCAATTTTAATTCTAACTCCAATTTTATTGCCTATAGTTACAGCTATTGGAATGAATCCTGTTCACTTTGGACTAGTTATGATATTAAACCTGTCAATAGGCTTTATAACACCACCTTTAGGTGCAAACCTTTTTACGGCAACACAGATTTCAAATGTAAAGTTTGACTTGCTTGCTAAACGAATTTGGCCATGGGTTGGTGCTATGATAGTGGTGCTACTAATGGTTACTTACATACCAGAAATTTCATTATTTTTCCCAAGATTAATTGGCATTCCAGTCG
>CAYJKB010000065.1:0-4479 GCA_964370625.1 uncultured Oscillospiraceae bacterium
TATAATAACCTCAAACCACAAAAGAATTTGTGGTGCTACGCACTTATGTGACAAATAAGTAAAAAGCAGAAGATAACAAGTTATTATTTATGATACAATTTATTAGTCTCATAAGCTGGGGTACATGTTAAATTAATTCCAACTTTACGGAAAGTTGATTCATCAACCTGTGTAAGCAATACAGTTGAATGAGCTTCACAACCACTAAGTTTTGATAATTGAGCTAATGCAATTTCAGCAGAAGGATTAGTTGCAACACTCATAGCAAGAGCAATTAAAACTTCATCTGTATGTAAACGTGGATTTTGATTTCCTAAATGCTCAACTTTAAGATTTTGGATTGGCTCCATTACATTTGGAGAAATAAGATGTAATTCATCAGGGATATTTGCAAGGTATTTTAAAGCATTTAATAAAGCAGCAGAACATGCACCAAGCAATGGGCTTGTTTTACCTGTAACGATAGTTCCATCTTGAAGCTCTATAGCAACGGAAGGTGCACAAGTTTGCTCTGCGATTTCTGTAGCTTTTATTGTAACTAAACGATCATCAGCTGATGCTTTAGCTTGATTTAGCAAAACACTAAATTTATTTACACCATCTTCTGATAACGTGCCAAGTTTATATTCACATAATGATTTATAATATCTACGGATAATTTCATTTTTTGAAGCAGTACGACAAACTTCGTCATCAATTATACAGTTACCAGCCATGTTGACACCCATGTCAGTTGGTGATTTATAACGGCTATCCCCATAAATACGTTCAAATATCGCAGATAAAACAGGGAACACTTCAACATCACGGTTGTAGTTAACTGTAGTTTCTCCATAGGCTTCTAAATGGAAAGGATCAATCATGTTAAGGTCATTAAGATCAACTGTTGCAGCTTCATAAGCTAGGTTCACTGGGTGATTAAGTGGCAAATTCCAAACTGGGAAAGTTTCAAATTTTGCATATCCTGCATTAGTGCCCATTTTATGCTCATGATAAAGTTGAGATAAACAAGTTGCCATTTTTCCGCTACCAGGGCCTGGAGCTGTAACAACTACAAGGGGGCGAGAAGTTTCAATATATTCATTTTTTCCATACCCTTCATCAGATACGATGTGAGGGATATTAAGAGGATATCCGCTTATTGGATAATGTAAGTATACTTTTATTCCCAGCATTTCAAGCCTTGTTTTAAAAGAATTTGCAGTAGCTTGTCCAGAATATTGAGAAATAACGACAGAACCTACATATAAATCAATTGAACGGAAAGCATCAATTAATCTAAAAACATCAACATCATATGTAATCCCTAAATCACTACGGATTTTATTTTTTTCAATATCTCCAGCTGAAATAACTATAACAATCTCGGCTTGGTCTTTCATTTGTTCAAGTAATCTAATTTTGCTGTCAGGTGCAAAGCCAGGCAACACACGTGATGCATGGAAATCATCAAATAATTTACCACCAAATTCAAGATATAACTTTCCACCAAATTTTGAAATACGTTCTAAAATATGCTCTGATTGAATTTTTAGATATTTATCATTATCAAAACCGATTTTCTTCATATCCTACCCCCTATATATAATAATATGATTATTTTTTCTAACTTACATATTATATAAGATATATGAATTAAAATCAATATGCATAGTTATAAAAAATAAAGTAATTATTTGTAAATGGAAAAATATGTTAAAAAATGACTATCTGTAACACAGCAAAGAGTTATATTACACAAAATATATAATATTTCAGAAATATTTCAAACAAAATTACGCAAAAGTTACATATGATGAAAAACTATTGCAAAAAACAATGATGACCTGTATAGTGAATATTGTCAGCAGGGAACAACACAAAAGAGAAAACAACCAAACACATTTCATGGAGGAAAACACAATGAAAAACTTAAAAAAACTATTAGGACTGACACTAGCAAGCGCAATGACACTTACAATGGTAGCAGGAGCTACTTCATTTACAGATTATGAAGACATCAAAACAACAGAAGCTGTAGATATGCTTACAACATTAGGTATCTTAAATGGATTTACAGATGGAACATTCCGTCCGGAAGATACTGTAACTCGTGCACAAATGGCTAAAATGATTTATGTAATCAAAAATGGTGGCGTAGATGATGGTGCTAAATATTATGAAAATGCTGTAGATGCATTTAATGACACAGAAGGTCACTGGGCTGAGGGGTATATCAACTATGCTTACACATTAGGTATTATTGCAGGTAATGGACAAGGTTCTTTCCGTCCTGATGATGAAGTAACAGGTGTTGAAGCTGCAAAAATGATGTTAACAGTATTAGGTTATGATGCTGAAGTGGCAGGACTTGTTGGAGCATCTTGGTCAACGAAAACTGTGTCAATTGCAACAGAGAAAGATTTATTTGATGATTACGAACTTGGGCTAACAGATGATGCTGAACGTCAATATGCAGCGCAACTTGTTTACAACAGCTTATTTAGTGAAATGGTAAAACTTGTTGATGGAAGCTATGAAGATATTTATATTGATGGAAGTCCGGAACTTATGGGCGAACGCTATATGGGACTTGCAACAGCAGAAGGTGTTTTAGTTGCGACGGGTGAATATGAATTAGGTACTGTAACTGATTCTGATAAAGACCATGTAGTAATCATGCTTGAAGATGGCACAACAGAAGCTTTTGAATATAAAGAAGATTTATCACATTTAATAGGTAAAGAAGTTAGCATTGTAGCTGATGAAGATGATTCAGAGGTTTATGGAATTTATGCTACACAAGATAATAACTCTGTAAAAGTAGCTATGGGTGATATTGAACTTGATGGCACAGATAAAATCGAACTTGACGGAAATAGCTATGGCTTTGAAGCAAATGCATTAGCGTTTGAAGGTTCAGGAACAGCGGGATTATCTTTTGCAACAGCATTTAGTGCACCTGAAAACACAGGCAGGGTTGTAGAATTTATTTCAAATGATGGCGATGATGATTTTGAAGTTGCAATAATTTCAAATGTAGAACCAGCTCAAATCACAGCGGTTTACAGCTCAAGAATTACAACAACAGCATCTGATTTCTCATCTATCGACCTTGAAGATGAAGATGTTGCAGTAACATCTTATGATGGAATTGAAAAAGATGATTTTGTATTTATTACAGAAAACTTAAACACAGGTGATATTGTTATCGAAAAAATGGAAACAGTATCAGGCACAGTTGAAGCTCTTCGTTCAGAAGAAGTGCGTGTAAATGATATGTGGTTTAAACTTTCAAGCGAAGCTTTAGCAGGGGCTACACTTCCTGGTATTGACGCTGAAGTTACACTTCATGTAAACGGTGATTATGTATATGCTGTAAGTGATGATGTTTCAGTATCAAATGATATCGCTATTGTAACAGCATCAACAACATCTACAAATATTGATGGCAACTATGAAGCTAAACTTTTATTTGCTGACAACAGTGAAAAAGTTGTTGAAATAGATTCTGCTGTAGCAATTGGCTCATTAATAACTTATTCTATTGATGGCGATATTTATGAAGTAGAAGTTGTATCATCAACAAACATTGCTGGCAACGATAATTACGAAGCATTAGCAGATCAAGGTTTTAATGCAACTACAAATAAAATTGGCTCATACCACATTGCTGATGATGCACAAATCTTTATTAAATATGTAGATGATGGCAAAACAGAATATAAAGTAATTAAAGGTGAAGAACTTGCAAACATGAGTGCATCATTTGGCACAAGTTCAATGGTTCTATCTGTAGATGAAAATGGATTTAAATATGCTAAAGTAGCATTAATTGAAACAGATTCTGAAATTCCAAGCCTTTCAGGTGAAGAAAATGTAGGTTATGTACTTGATACACCATATATCTCTGCAAGAACAGCAGATACAAAAGTAAATTACTCAATCTTTAATGGTACTGAAATCATTGAAGTTGCAACAGATAGCAGTGTTGTTGAAGCTGCAAAAGGTGACTTTATCGCATTTGATTTAGTTGGCGAAGGCACTATAGATAATATTGAAAAAATTGGACAAACTGACTTTGCTGTAACAGCTTATGATAAAAACACAGGCGAACTTATGGTGAATGGCGATGATAAAGTTTATAAAATAACAGAAGATACAAAAGTTGTTTATGTTGATTCAGAAAGCATAGAAGGCTTTGCTGAAGGACAAATCAGACTAGCTGATAAAGCTGATGCAGACACTTATATTAACAATGTAACATTTAAAGCAGCAACTACTGAAATAGATGGAGTATACGAACTTGAATTCTTAGCAGTAGACATTAACAACGAAATGAACTAGCTTAGTAGGAAATATCTTAATAATATAATTATTTAATATAGTATAGATATTTTCTGTCTATCCTCCGACCCTGTTGCAGATGATTGTTTGCAATGGGGTCAGTGTTTTTAGGCAAATTATTATTGCACCTATAGATGATTGATGATATAATAA
>CAYJKB010000065.1:4579-8230 GCA_964370625.1 uncultured Oscillospiraceae bacterium
TCAGTGTTTTTAGGCAAATTATTATTGCACCTATAGATGATTGATGATATAATAACCTCAAACCACAAAAGGATTTGTGGTGCTATGCACTTATGTGACAAAGTCACAAGTTTGAGAACATTGATGACTAAAACATTTTGTTTCACAAAATAAGGCTGTCGCCTTTGCGACTGTGTCGAGGTTTTATGATATAATAATTGATAAACAATTATTATATGATTCATCTAAGTACCTTTTTCTCGTTTGTAGCAAACAACCGAAAAAGATGTACAAATTATATCATAAATAATTCAAGCGAAGTATTGGAAGAAATAACCTGTATTCATGATATAATAACCTCAAACCACAAAAGGATTTGTGGTGCTATGCACTTATGTGACAAAGTCACAAGTTTGAGAACATTGATGACTAAAACATTTTGTTTCACAAAATAAGGCTGTCGCCTTTGCGACTGTGTCGAGGTTTTATGATATAATAATTGATAAACAATTATTTTATGTTATATTAATTGTCGAATAATTGTTTTGAAAGGAGTAAAGAAAATATGAGAACTACACAAAAGTCACATGCACTTTCATTTATTATAATTTCACTTTTATCTTTTTTAATAATTTTTTCGGCAAACAAAGTAATATCGTATGACCCAGGTCCATCTATTGATGGCGATGTTGCTACTGCTGTTGTAACAGAAATCATCGATATAAATGAAACTGAAATTTTTGAAGGAGCAATGAGTGTTGATATTACATTTACATGTGATGTAACATCAGGGGAATTTGATGGGCAGAATATTGAAATGCTACAATCTGTTAATGAATTATTTTTTCCATCACCAAAAGAGGTTGAAGTAGGAGATCAAATATTGATTTCGTTTGCAGATATGACAGATGATGGAAATGATGATAATGCTGAATGGATATTTTTGAATCATAATAGAATTTCTGGTGTGATTTTAATTATTGCAATTTTTATTGCAATTACGATTATAATAGGAAGAGCAAAAGGCGTCTATGCAATCTTTGCACTTGCAATCTCAATTTTGACTATATTTATAGTATATGTACCAGCAATTTTAGCGGGATATAATATTTATTCATTAACAATCGTTGTAACAACATTTGTAATCATATCTAGTTTATCAATTTTAAATGGACTGAATAAAAAAACACTATGTGCAATAGTTGGAAATTTTGGTGGAATAATCATTGCAGCTATTTTAGCTTATATGGTAAATGGATTGCTAGGAATAACAGGTGCATTAGATCAAGATTATTTGCTCTTAACATTATTGCCTTCAGAAGTTTCAATTGATTTGCAAGCTTTAGTTTGGGGTGGAGTAATAATTGGTGCATTAGGTGCTGTAATGGACGTTGCTATGTCGATTGCATCATCAATGTTTGAATTATCAAATGAAATGAAAGAAAAAACATTCGGGAAAATGGTGCATTCTGGCATGAATATCGGACGAGACGCAATTGGAACAATGACTAATACTCTAATTTTAGCATATGCAGGAGGTGCACTTGCACCACTAATTTTATTTATAGCATATAATCGAAATTTCTTAGTTCTTATGAATTTTGAATTAATACTAGTTGAAATAATATCAGCGACAGTAGGAAGTGTTGGTATTTTGCTTGCTGTACCTGTCACAGTTTTCTTTTGTGCTTGGATTTTTACAAGACACGAAGCGAAACACAGTGGCGAAAGTTTTGAAGATTAAATATTTAAGTGGTGTGGCTTTTAAAGTTGCACCACTATTTTATTTTATTACTTAAAACAACAATTGCTGTTAAGTTAATAAAAACCATAAAGACATTGATGATATCAGATAAATGATAAACAGAAGTTACTTCAAGTATGCTACCTAAGAAAATCATTAAAACTAAAATTTGTTTATATACATTAAAAATAGATGTCGGTGCGTTTAAAAATTTCAAACAAATTTCGCTATAATAACCCCAGCCGATGATTGATGTAATACTTAAAAGCAAAATAATTGCCCTAAGAAAGAAAATTGCAAAACTACCAAAGGTATCTGCGAAAGCTGAAACGGTAAATGCTGTACCGACTAAACTTTGATTATATAAAAAGGTATCAGAAGTTAAAATAACAAGAGCAGTTAAAAAACAAAAAACAAAAGTATCTAGAAAAACTTCTAAAATGCCAATCATACCTTCATAAGATGGATTAAATCCAGGGTAATTACCATGAGCAAGAGTAGAAGTTCCTAAACCAGCTTCATTAGAAAAAATTCCTCTTGAAAAACCTTGACTAATTGCAGTTGACGTAATGAATCCCAAAAAACCACTACTAACAGAACTTGTTTGAAAAGCATTTCGTAATATATCATTGATAGCAAATAAAATTCTATCACGTTGTATAAATAAAGTGGCACAAGCAAAGATAATATAAAAAATTGCCATTAAAGGAACAATAGCAGTTGAAAATTTTGCAATACGATTTAGACCTCCGAAAATAATAAGAGAACAGATGAAAGCAAGAATAATTCCAATGCTAAAGGGAGGGAATTCAGAAAATGCACTTGAAACAGCATTGGATTGAACCATACTTCCCATAGTAAGACCTGTTAGTAAAGCAAAAACTGCATAAAGTTTAGATAAAAAAGGAAGTTTAGCACCATATCTAATATAAGTCATAGCACTGCTGAAAGGAATATTATTATGAAATTTACGATAAACAGCACAAAGAAATATTTCACTATATTTAATAACCATTCCGAAAAAAGACATAAAAAGCATCCAAAATATAGAACCACTGCCACCTAAAGTAATTGCAACAGCAACCCCTGCTAAATTTCCGACACCTAAAGTACCACCAAGTGCGATGCAAAAAGCATTAAATGGAGAATGTGTAGTTTGCGTAGTTGGCTTTTTAAATATTTCTCCTATTATAATGTAAGGGATAGAATTGAATTGAATGAACTTACATTTAAATGTAAGAAACAGACCAACAAAGAAAATAATAAGTATAGTAAAAGGACCCCAAAGAATATCACGTATAGTATTTAACATTAGAATACTCCAATCAATTAATTTACTTTACACTATATTGTTAAAGTGAGTAAAGTATGCTAATATAGAAAAAGTAAATTATATATAATGTAAAGGAGCATAAAATGGAAGAAAAAGAAAAATTCATGAAAGCTGCTCTTAAAGAAGCTAGGAAAGCATATGCAGAAGGTGAAGTTCCAGTTGGATGTGTCATTGTGCATAATGGGAAAATTATTGCTAGAGGCAGAAACAAAAGAGAAACTAAAAAAACAGCTTTAGGACACGCTGAGATTTATGCAATTGATAAAGCTTGTAAAAAACTTGGAGGGTGGAGATTGCATCAATGTGATATGTATGTAACTTTAGAACCTTGTCCTATGTGCACTGGTGCGATAATAAATTCTAGAATTCGTAATCTATATATAGGGGCGTTGGATTATAAATCAGGTGCCTGTATCAGCGTTGTTAATCTATTTGAATATCCATTTAATCATAAACCACAGGTGGAGAGTGGAATAATGGAGGATGAATGTACAAATATACTAAAGGATTTCTTTAAAAGCTTACGAGAACGAAAAAAAGCGAAAAAAGTGGAAAAAAAGTAAAATAAAGTGTTGACAAAAGGGTGTGGTGGTGA
>CAYJKB010000066.1:0-8007 GCA_964370625.1 uncultured Oscillospiraceae bacterium
TTTTATTTATCTGTAAACTGTGACAACAAGTCATTCTTACATTTCCATAAATCAAGCGATAAATCTACATAGTAGTTTTGTGGGTTTTCGAAACGAGTTGTTTCATCCCATAATGTAGCCACTTGATTTGCACAGAAATCACGAATTTCAGCAATTGGTTTTGAATTATAAACAAGGTTACCTTTTTCAAAAATAGGCTCTAATAAAGGTTTTGCAATATAATCAGTTACAGTTTTCTTTTTCCATGTGTGAATTGGGTCGAATAGTGTGTAAGGTTTGCTCTCATCAATTGTTTCATCATGTAAAGTGATTACATCACCGATTGCATGACAAGTTTCTTTATCAAATAAACGATAAACTTGTTTAAAGTGTGGAGTTGTAATTTTTTCAACATTTTCTGAAATTTTAATTTTTGGAACAATGTTACCTTTAGTATCTTGCATTGCAACAAGTTTATAGACACCTCCGAAAACAGGCTCACTTTTAGAGGTAATCAAACGTTCACCAATGCCAAAACTATCAATTTTAGCACCTTGGATTAATAAATCACGAACAATAAATTCATCAAGTGAGTTTGAAGCCATGATTTTCACATCTTCTAAACCTGCTTTATCAAGCATTTTACGAGCTTTAATTGATAAATACGTAATATCTCCACTGTCAAGTCTAATTCCAGCAAGTCTAACACCTAAAGGTTTTAAAACTTCTTCTGCAACACGAATTGCATTTGGTACACCACTTTTAATAACATTATAAGTGTCAACTAAAAATACACAGTTATTTGGATAAGTTTTAGCATATGCACAAAAAGCTTCATATTCAGTGTCAAAACTTTGTACCCAACTATGCGCCATAGTACCGAAAGAAGGTACAGAAAAATCTCTATCAGCCATAACACATGCTGTTCCACTACAACCACCGATATAAGCTGCTCTAGCACCTAAAATTGCACCGTCATAACTTTGAGCACGACGAGAACCAAATTCAATAACAGGACGTCCATCAGCTGCACGAACAATTCTATTAGATTTTGTAGCAATTAAACTCTGATGATTAATTGTAAGTAAAACCATGGTTTCAATAAATTGAGCTTGAATAATAGGTCCACGAACTGTGACAATAGGTTCGCCAGGGAAAATTGGTGTGCCTTCTGCAATTGCCCAAACATCACATTCAAATTTGAAATTTTTAAGATATGTTAAAAATTGTTCAGAAAATATTGATTTACTACGTAAAAATTCAATATCTTTATCAGTAAATGACAAATCAGATAAGTATTCTATAAGTTGACTTACACCAGCCATAACAGCATAACCACCATTATCAGGTACACGTCTGAAAAACATATCAAAATATGCAGTGCGATTACCGATGTTTTCTTCTAAATATCCATTCGCCATTGTGAATTCATAAAAATCTGTTAGCATTGTAAGGTTTTTTCTAGTCATAATAAAAGGTACTCCTTGATTGGAAAGTATGTTTTAATAATAATGTAAAATTAAGTTAATTTCAAGTAAAAGTTATAAATTGGACAAATGATTAACAACCTTTGTCATAGTTTCTATATATATAGGTAAATGCATATTCTCATGTCCTGTATTAGGCAAGGATATAAAAAGGCTTTTTGCACTTGATTTCTTTATAAATTGGCTAGAAGCATCATGTGAACATATATTGTCAAGCTCACCATGAAAAATAATAACAGGAGATTTTAATTTTCTAGCAGTTCTCATAACATTGTGCCCACATGTAATAGCATCTATTGCAGTTTTTGCAGTTATTTGTGAATGAATTAAATTATCACGAATATAATCTTCGCCAACTTCACCCCTTGAGATTTGTTTTAATAAATTTATAGCTTGCAGATGAGTTAAAATACGAGGTGTAGCACTTCCTAAGATTTTAGTTATCCCAACTCTTATTGCGCCAGTGTGAGAGGCGAGCTGTAGCCATGGAGCAGATAAAATATAAGCTTTAATTAGTGGGTTTTGTCTTGCAAGTCGATAAGATAAGCAAATGTTGCCACCAAGTGAATGACCATGCATACAAAATGGTAAAGATTCGCCGAAATCCATAGCATAATCAATTAAACAGTCTATAGCATGATAAATATGACGTCTCTCACCAATATCACCACGCAAACCCTCGGTTTTTCCATGACCTGGTAAATCGAAAGCATATACATTGAAGTTACAAGAATTATAAAAACGTGCTGTAGTGTCAAAACGTTCAGCATATTCGCCTAAACCATGAATTAATATTATATGCCCTATAGGATTATCTACACACCAACTTGTAGCATGAAGATTTAATGTTCTAGTGCTAAGTTCAAAAAATTTCATAATAATTTCTTCTTTTCAGTAAAATTTTATTTTTGTTATTTTTTAGTCTTTGCCAAGATGGCTGGGTTTAAATATTACTTCATTATGTGCCTCCACCTTTGGGGGAGGTGTCACGAAGTGACGGAGGGGGTATTCATTTAATATACTTCTTTTCATTACTTGAGGAATGTCAAGTAATCAAACATTTTCACTTTTTGGACTTGTCAAAAAGTAAACAAAAATCGCTTTTGACACGTGCCAGCAAATCATCAAAATTCTGCTAAAACGTACTCCTCCAGTTGTGAGCGAGGTGTCACCACCGTACTCCGTACTGGATTGTGCTTATTTTTAGATTGTGTCTTGCAGAAAAAAGGATTGTTCAAAACCGTCTAAAATTTCGGCTGTGTAATTATTGTCATATAAAATACAACACAGAGTGTGGTAGTAACGTGAATAAGCTAAACTGTCACCACCGAGAGAATAAGTAATCAAAAGAAAAATATATTTATAGTATATCACAAAATCCATAAAATAGAAACTACGAATAATTATACAAATATACGAATATTTAAAATATATCTTGCACATTACAGATGTTTGTGATAGAATGATAAAAAACACATTATTGTACGGAGGAGATATACGATGAAAGGACAAATTAAAAAAGCAGTTTTAGCATATTCAGGTGGACTTGATACGTCAGTTATTATTCCTTGGTTAAAAGAAAACTATGGTTGTGAAGTTATTGCAGTTGCAGCTGATGTAGGACAAGGAAAAGAACTTGATGGACTTATCGAAAAAGCAATTAATACAGGGGCTTCAAAATGTTATATTGAAGACCTTACAAAAGTGTTCGTGGATGAATATATATTCCCAACTTTAAAAGCTGGTGCAAAATATGAAGGAGAATATCTATTAGGTACAGCTTTCGCTCGTCCAATCATTTCAAAACGTATTGTTGAAATTGCACTTGCTGAAGGTGCAGATGCTATTGCTCATGGTTGTACAGGTAAAGGTAATGACCAAGTGCGTTTTGAGCTTGCGATTAAAGCGTTTGCTCCGCATATGGAAATTATTGCACCTTGGAGAACATGGGAACTTAAAAGTCGTGAAGATGAAATTGCTTACGCTGAAAAGCATAATATCCCACTTAATATTACAAAAGAAACAAACTATTCAAAAGATATGAATATTTGGCATCTGTCTCATGAAGGTTTAGATCTTGAAGATCCAGCAAATGAACCAGATTTAGATAAAATATTAGAGCTTGGTGTATCCCCTGAAAAAGCTCCTGATGTTCCAACTTATGTTACTATTGGTTTTGAAAAAGGTATTCCTGTTTCACTTGATGGCGAAAAAGTTGAAAGTGTTGAACTTGTGAAAAAGCTTAATAAACTAGGTGGAGAAAATGGTGTTGGTATTATTGACATTGTTGAAAACCGTCTTGTAGGTATGAAAAGTCGTGGCGTTTATGAAACACCAGGCGGTACTATTCTGTATTTTGCACATAAAATGCTTGAAAACATCTGTTTAGACAGAGAAACTGCTCATTATAAAGAACAAATTGCAATTAAATTTGCACAGCTTGTATATAATGGTCAATGGTACACACCACTTCGTAAAGCGTTATCAGATTTTGTTGATAGCACACAACAAACTGTAACAGGTGAAGTTAAAGTTAAACTTTACAAAGGAAATGTTATACACGCAGGAACTACTTCTCCATATACATTATATAGTGAAGAAATGGCAACATTTGAAGAAGACCAATCTTATGACCAAATGGATAGCCAAGGATTTATTAATTTATTCGGATTGCCTTTAAAAGTTCGTGCTTTGCAAGAAGAAGCATTACAAGCAAAAGCAGGAGAAAAGTTCCCTCCGATTGTTTAAGTTAATACAGATATATTTTGATTTAAAAACGAGAGGTGTTTTGTTATGAAAAATTCTCATTTGGGCAAAATGATAGCACCTATTGTAATTGCAATTATATATATAGTATATTTCATAATATGGTTTATCGCATCAGTGAAAGTTATGATGTTATCACCAATAGCCATAATTATGGGTGCAGTTATTCCGTTAATTTTATGCCTTGTTATAGTTCATGTAACTAAACAAAGAATAGATGAAATAAGGAGTGGAGAAGAAGATGATCTTAGTCAATACTGATTATATTACAGGAAAAACATTAGATATGTTAGGGATTGTAAAAGGAAGCACTATTCAAACCAAAAATATTGGTCGTGATATTACTCAATCATTCAAAACAATAGTAGGTGGAGAGCTCGGTTCATACAATGAAATGATGAATGAAGCACGTGCACTTGCAACAAAACGTATGGTAGCAGAAGCTGAGGCACTCAGCGCAGACGCAGTAGTAAACATTCGTTATGCATCCTCAGCGATTATGCAAGGAGCGGCAGAGGTTATAGCATATGGTACAGCGGTTAAATTTATTTAACGGGTAAAAACCCTGTAATCGTAAAACAAAAGTAAAATTGCTAAATGTTTTACTTCCATCGTTGTGAAAACTTTAAAATATCAATCACATACAAAAGTATGCTCAATCATTTGAAAGGTTTCCACGCCTTGGCTTACAACGTTTTTTCATCGTTAAATCCTTGGAGGGTAAAAACCCTGTAATCGTAAAACAAAACGAAAATTAAAATGCACACAATGTAGGGACAGGTCTTGTACCTGTCCGTTGTGTGGTTATGAACATTGGATTGAAAAATTCACCACAATCTTTTTTTCTGCAAGACACAATCTAAAAATAAGCACAATATAGTACAGAGTACGGTAGTAATGCATCGCTCACAACTGGAGGAGTACGTTTTAGCAGAATTTTGATGATTAGCTGGCACGTATCAAAAGCGATTTTTGTTTACTTTTTGACAAGTCCAAAAAGTGAAAACGCTTGGTTACTTGCCGTTTAGCAAGTAATGAAAGAAAGTATATTGTATGAATACCCCCTCCGTCACTGTGTGACACCTCCCCCAAAGGTGGAGGCACATAATGAAGTAATATTTAAACCCAGCCATCTTGCATAAGATTGTAGGGGTCATACCCATGTGTTCGTCCACAATAAAAATAATGAATTTGCAAAAAATAAAACGAAATTTTTATAAATAAAAAAACACCCCCTTGTAGGGTTGTTTTGAATTAGCCGTCGGTGTTACCGACTAATATTGAAAGGAACTCATATATATGAAACTTTGGTCAGGACGTTTTGACAAAGAAACGGATAGTACAGTTAATGATTTTAATTCATCTATAATGTTTGATATGCGTTTATATCGTCAAGATATTGAAGGCTCAATAGCTCATGCCACTATGCTTGGCAGACAAGGTATAATAGAACAAAGTGAAGCTGAAAAAATCGTTGATGGACTTATTGCTATTTTAAAAGATATAGAAAATGGTAAAATTGAATTTTCGCTTGATAACGAAGATATTCACATGAATATTGAAACGTTTTTAACACAGCGTATAGGGGATACAGGAAAAAGACTTCATACAGCACGTAGCCGTAATGACCAAGTTGCACTAGATATGAGATTATATACAAAAGAACAAATCAAAGAAATTACAGTTTTAGTGTTAAATTTACTTCGTGCATTAGCTAAAAGTGCATCTGAAAATACTGATGCTGTTATGCCATCTTATACACATCTGCAACGTGCACAACCATCAACTTTTGCTCATTATATGATGGCTTATGCACAAATGCTACGTCGTGATGTGGGCAGACTTTGTGATTGTCTTGATAGAATGGACGAGTCACCACTTGGTGCTGGTGCATTATGTGGCACAACTTATCCGATTGACCGTTCTTTCGTAGCAGAAAAACTTGGATTTTCTGCTGTAACGGAAAACAGCTTAGACTCTGTTTCAGACAGAGATTATTGTATAGAACTTGCATCAGCGTTATCAATTTTAATGATGCATTTATCACGTTTATCAGAAGAAATTATTGCTTGGTGTTCTTGGGAATTTAAGTTTGTAGACCTTGATGATGCATATTCTACAGGTTCTTCAATTATGCCACAGAAGAAAAATCCTGATATTTGTGAACTTGTTCGAGGTAAAACAGGACGTGTTTATGGCTCACTTATTACACTACTTACAGTAATGAAAGCATTACCACTTGCATATAACAAAGATATGCAAGAGGATAAAGAAGCAGTTTTTGATGCGATTGACACAGTAAAACAATGTTTAACTGTATTTACACCGATGTTTGAAACAATGACACTTAACCGCAAAAATATGCGTGCAGCAGCTGCTGGTGGATTTATCAACGCTACTGACTGTGCAGATTATTTAACTAAAAAAGGTATTCCGTTCCGTGATGCATATATGATTGTTGGTAAACTTGTAAATTCTTGCATTGAAAACGGAAAAACATTAGAAAGCCTAACGATTGAAGAATACAAAGCAGTATCACAGCATTTTGGCGATGATATTTACCACGCACTAGATCTTACAACTTGTGTAAATGAACGTACTTCTGTTGGTGGTCCATCTGCAAGCGAAGTCGAACGTCAAATTGCTGTAGTAAATGACTTTGTAGACAGTATGGAGGAATATATAAATGAAAACTAAAGTAGGTATTATCGGTGCGACTGGTTATGCTGGTGCTGAACTTATTCGTATTTTATATTCTCACCCAATGGTAGAACTTCATAAAATTGCATCAGTTAGTTTTACAGGGCAAAAGATAAGCGACATCTATCCTGCACTTAGTGGGTATTTTGAAGATGTGCTGTGTCCTGTTGATGAAGTAATCGCTGGATGTGATGTGATTTTTGCAGCTGTGCCACATGGAGTAAGTCAACCACTTGCTGAAAATTGTGATAAAGCGGGAAAATACTTTATTGACCTCGGTGCTGATTTTAGAATTAAATCAGAAGAAACTTATGAAAAATGGTATGGTGTAAAATTTACTGATAAAGAACTTCATGAGCGTGCAGTTTATGGACTTTGTGAAGTTTATCGTGATGATATTAAAGGTAAAAAAATCGTTGCAAACCCTGGTTGTTATCCAACTGCGACAGCTTTAGGGTTATACCCATCACTTAAAAATAATTTATGTGATACATCAATGATTATTGTTGATGCAAAATCTGGTGCAACAGGTGCAGGACGTGGACTTTCTCAAGATACACATTTTTGTGATTTAAACGAAGCGTTTCATCCTTATAAAGCTGGGGCACACCGTCATACACCGGAAATTGAACAAACTCTGTCAAATATGGCAGAAAAAGATGTAAAAATCACATTTGTACCTCATTTGTTGCCTATAAATCGTGGTATTATTTCTACGATTTACGCAAAGAAAAATGATTACAGCTTAACAGAAATTCATGATATTTATACTAAATGTTATCAAAATGACAAGTTTGTAACTGTATTACCACTTGGTAAAAACGCTGATTTAAAAAATGTTGCATATTCAAATAACTGTCATATATCATTACATGAAGATGAACATACAGGTATGCTGGTTATTGCCTCGGCAATAGATAATATTGTAAAAGGTGCATCTGGTCAAGCTGTGCAAAACATGAATTTAATGTTAGGTTTTGAGGAGGATATGGGGCTTATGTTCCCATCGCCTTGTATTTAATCTTTGCCAAGAGGGCAGATTTTTGGCATAATATATGCTTTCTTTTCTTTTTGT
>CAYJKB010000067.1:0-7263 GCA_964370625.1 uncultured Oscillospiraceae bacterium
TCACCACCACACCCTTTTGTCAACACTTTATTTTACTTTTTTTCCACTTTTTTCGACATTTAAAAATATGCACTCAAAAACCTCTATTCTCTTACATTATATATATAGAATTATAAATATAGTTTTCCATCTAGTTTTGCTGGTTTTTTAAGTGGTGTATTCTTAATAAATTCAGTTGGTGTCACTGCAAATCTTTTTTTAAAGACTTTTGAAAAGTAATTTCCACATGAAAAACCTACAGCTTGTGCAGCAATTTCAATTGAAAAATCTCCACTTTCCAAAAGTTCTTTTGCTTTTTCTAATTTGAAATCAACTAAGTATTTATTCGGAGATGTTCCTACCTGGGATGAAAATTCTCTTATTAAATGATTTTTTGATACACCTAATGTTTCTGCAATTTCGCTCACTCCTAAAACTTGCATATAATCTTCTTCTATAATCATCAAGCATTTTTGAATTAATCTTGAATGTTCTTTTTTGCTCAACATCAACATTTTACCCTTCTTATCAATTTGTTACCTATATAATCAATATTTTACCCTTGATATGTTGATTATATACTATTACAATATAAATAACAAGTTTATATTTATTATTTTTAAATAAATTTTTAGGAGGCTATTATGGCAGGTATTACTTTAAAGAACATTAAAAAAGTTTACGAGGGCGACGTTGTTGCTGTACATGAATTTAATCTTGAGATTAAAGATAAAGAATTTATTATTCTTGTAGGCCCTTCTGGTTGTGGTAAATCAACTACTCTTCGTATGATTGCAGGTCTTGAAGAAATTTCTTCAGGTGAATTACATATCGGTGATAGATTAGTTAACGATGTTTCACCAAAAGATCGTGATATTGCAATGGTTTTCCAAAACTATGCACTTTATCCACATATGACTGTGTACCAAAATATGGCTTTTGGTCTTAAACTTCGTAAAGAAGATCCAGCTGAAATTGACAGAAAAGTTCAAGAAGCTGCTAAAATCCTAAGCATAGACCAATACCTAAACCGTAAACCTAAAGCTTTATCCGGCGGTCAACGTCAACGTGTTGCTTTAGGACGTGCAATGGTTCGTAATCCTTCCGTTTTCTTACTTGATGAACCACTTTCAAACCTTGATGCTAAACTTCGTACAACAATGCGTACAGAAATTTCTAAACTTCATAAACGTCTTCAAACTACATTTATTTATGTAACACATGACCAAGTTGAAGCTATGACAATGGCTGATAGAATTGTTGTTATGAAAGATGGATTTATTCAACAAGTTGATACTCCTCAAAATCTGTATGATCATCCTTGCAATCTTTTTGTTGCTGGATTTATCGGTTCACCTCAAATGAACTTTATTGATTGTGTAATTTCTAAAGATGGCGATGAATTCTACGCAAGTTATTCTAACTTTAAACTTCATCTTCCAGCTGGACGTTTTGACCATGATATTATGACTGATTACATTGGAAAAACCGTTGTTTTAGGTATCCGTCCAGAAGATTTACATAGAGAATCTTTATTCCTTGATGGTCCTTTTGCTAGTGTAATTGAAGCTGAAGTAGAAATCGCTGAAATGATGGGTTCTGAAATATTTATGTATCTTATTACTGGTGGACAAAAAATTATAGTTAAAACTCCACCTCGTTCTGGTGCTAAAGATGGTGAAACTATCAAGCTTGGTCTTGATACTAATAAAATTCACCTATTTGATAAAGAAACTTCTAAAGTTATTTCTTCTCAAATTAACAAATCTAAGTCAACTGTAGAACTTAATAAATAATATTCCAACCTTTAAAAGTGTCAGTTATACTTAGCTGGCACTTTTAAACCTATTTCGAAAGGGAAATTTTATGTTTTTTAATAAACAAACTTCAAATACAAATTCTTCACCTAAACGTGGGATTGCTCTTTATTTTGATATATTAAAACGTGAATATTACACACTTTTTAAACTTAATATCTTTTTTATCGTCGCATCTATTCCGATAATTACAATCGGCCCTGCATTATGTGCTGTTGGCAATGCTTGTGGCAGGCTGGTTCGTGATAAATCTGTTGATACACTATCTGATTTCATTGATGATTTTAAATCCAGTTTTAAACAAGGTTTGGTTTTGTCATTAATTTTTATTCTTTCAGTCTTTTTAATTGCTGTATCTTATATTTTTTATAGTTCTTATATGCCTACTTTTTCTTTCGTTACACTTGCTATATTAATTATTTTTACAATTTGTTTCTCTTATATAGTCGTTATTGCATCAAATGTCCATTACACCACCTCACAAGTCATTAAAAATTCACTGGTATTAATGTTCTCTAATGTTAAAACTTTTTTATATGTATTAATTCTAAGTATTTTATTTTTATTAATAAACATTGGACTTTTTCCATATAACATACCACTTTTACTTATTATTTCTTTTAGTTTGCATATATTTAATATCGTTTTCGCTGTTTTTCCATTGCTTAAAAAGTATGTATTTAAAAATAATCTTGAAGGTGATGAAGAATAGATTTACTAAATAATTATTTTTATTGCGTTCTAGTCTTATATAAAACTAAAAATCTACACACTATAGTCTACAAACAAAAATCAAAACAAAAAGGTTGTTACGAAACAAAAACTTCGTAACAACCTTTTTTACATTTTCCATTTTAGTATATTAGATAGAAATGATTGTAGCTTTTCAGTTTGTGGTGTTTTGAAAAGTTTTTCACTTTCTCCATATTCTGTGATTATACCTTCATCCATAAACATAACTTTTTCACATGAATTTAATGCAAACCCCATTTCATGAGTTGCTATTATAAATGATAAATCTTCTTTTTTAAGCTCATTTATCACATTTAATACTTCTGATGTGTATTCAGGGTCTAGCGCTGATGTTGGTTCATCAAGCAGTAGCACTTTTGGTTTTGGTGCAACTGCACGAGCTATTGCAATTCTTTGTTTTTGTCCACCAGATAATTGTGCTGGTTTTTTTTCAGCTTCATTTTCAAGCCCAAAACGTTCTAGCAAATCATATGCACACTTTTTCGCATCATCTTGTGTTAAATTATGAACTTTTTCAAGTGGTAATGAAATATTTTGTACGGCATTCAAATGTGAAAACAAGCCTGAATGTTGGAAAACAAAACCAACTTTACGTCTATATTCTGCACTATCATGAACTTCTAATCCCTTAAGTGATGCAACACCAGAAGTTTTATGCTCTAATCCGCCTAAAATTCTTAAAAGTGTAGATTTGCCACAGCCTGATTTTCCTATAATCGCAAGAGTATTTGCATAATCTGAAACCGTAATATCACGCAAAACTTCTCTATCATAAGTTTTTTTGAGTTTATTAATTTCTATTTTCATAAGAAAATTTCCTTTCAATATTCTCACTTATAAATGTAAGTGGCAAAGTTAATACAAGGTATAATATACCTAACACAAAATATCCTTCGAATAATTTTAAATTTATCGCTGTAATTTCTCTTATCGTTTGTGCTAATTCTATTACAGAAATCATCGATAGCAATGAACTATCTTTGATAATTGATGCAAATTGTCCTGTTAATGCTGGAAGTGTTCTTGTTATTAGTTGTGGCAAAATCACATAGCGCACTGTCTGCATTTTTGTAAAACCTACAGCTTTCGATGCTTCTAGCTGTGTTTTGTCAAGTGATAGAAAACTTCCTCTAATTATTTCGCTAATATATGCACCTTCAAAAATTGAAAGTATAATTACACCGCTTAAAAAACGATTTTCAATTCCAAAGGCAGTGCCTACAATATAATAAAATAGGTAAATCTGCATAATCAGTGGTGTTCCACGAATTAACAGTACATAACCTTTAGCAAAATATTTTAGAATTAAAATTTTTGAACTTTGCATAACTGCACTAATTATCCCTAATATTAGACTTAAAAAAAGGCTTGCTATACTTAAGTAAATCGTCATTAAAAAGCCATCAAGAAGTCTTGTATTATATTTAGTAATTAGTGAAAAATCAAAAGTTATTCCCACACGTGACAATATAAACCAAAAGATTAAAATTGCTAAAACTGCTAATAACAAAATATTTGCACAAATTTTAAAAACTGAAGTGTTTTCCTTGTCTTCTAAAAAAAAACTCATTATGATAAATCAAAAAACCATTTAAACCCTAATTCGTCAAATGCCTTTTTCTCCTCGCTTAAATATTTTTCAGAAAGTTCATCAAATCCACCTTGTTCAGTATAATTTACTATAAATTCATTAATCTCTGTCAAAAGCTCTGTATTACCTGATTTAACTGCAACACCCCAATAATCTGTCTCTTGAAACGGCATAAATATAGCTTTTGTTGTTTCAGCATTAGCTACATTATTTCGATATATTGTAAGTTGATCATATAAAAATGCATCTGCTTTACCTTGTGCCACCTCTGTTACACAAGCACTTTCATCAGCAAGCACAATTATTTGTGCATTTGGTAAATTTGCTTCTGCCCACATATGTCCTGTTGAGCCACTTTTAACTGCAACAGACATTTCTTCTGCATTTAAATCTTCTGCTGTTTCCACAGGGGAATTAATATTTACAAGCATAGCAAGAAGTGAATTTGCATATGGCTGTGAAAAGTCAACGGTTTCTTCTCTTGCCTCTGTTATAGTCATTGAAGATATAACCATGTCAGCCTTTTCTGTTTGAAGTGATGGAATAAGTCCATCCCATGCTGTATTTACAATTTCAACTTCACGCCCAACATAATCACCGATTGCATAAGCTAAATCAACACTTATTCCTGTTGGGTTTCCTTCATCATCTTTTGTTTCAAATGGAGGATATGCAAGCTCCATTGCAACAAGTAATTTATCTTCATTCGGCACATCTGAAGCCATATTTCCTTCATCTTTTGCTGAATTTTCGCCTGTACATCCTGTGAATATCAGCATTCCACTACATGCAATTAACGCTAGTGATTTAAAAAATTTCTTCATAAAATCCTCCAAGTTTTTATTTACATTTTCTGTATATGTGCTATTATATAGGTGTATATGCTTTATGTAAAGTAGGTACAACAAAGTTCTTAAGTATCTTTTTGATACTATTAAATTAGGAGGCAATTTATGAATTTACCACCCTGCCCTGTAGAAACTACATTACAACTCATCGGAAACAAATGGAAAATACTGATATTAAGAGATTTAATGGGAGGGACAAAGCGTTTTGGTGAACTTAAGAAAAGTATTTCTGGTGTTTCACAAAAAGTTTTAACATCTCAACTGCGTGATATGGAGCAATGCGGACTTGTAAAACGCAAAATTTATGCCGAAGTTCCACCTCGTGTTGAATATAGCTTAACTGAAATCGGCTTAAGCTTATCTCCTGTATTAGATGCTTTAAAAGATTGGGGAATTGGCTATAAAACTCGAACAATGCCTTTAGATTAATATTTTAAATCTGTTAAAAATGTTTAGATAATATTTAGTGTGTGATACTTATATTAATATCACACACTATTTTTATTTCTTATAGATTTGCAGCGCCAATCATTCCAGCATCATTTCCTAATGTCGCTATAATAATTTTTGGAACTGGCAATGCTAATCCGCCGAAAATATGTTTTTTCAAATGTTCTGTAAGTGGAACTGTTAATTTTTCGCCTTGTGCACAAACACCACCAGATAAAACAACTGCCTTAGGTCTGATTAAGTTTACAAGGTTTACAATTCCTTCACCTAGATAAAAAATATAATCATCAATTACTTTAATTGCAACTTCATCACCTAAAAGTGCTGCATCAAATGGAATTTTTCCATCCATTTTTCCATCATTTTGTGCAACTAATTCAGCCATTTTGCTATCAGGGTTTGCTTTTAACGCATCGCTTGCACTTGCAATTAATGCAGTTGCGCTTGCATAAGCTTCTAAACAACCATTTCTGCCACATGTGCAAAGACGTCCACCTGTTTGCACTGTCATATGTCCAACTTCTGTATTAGCAGGGCCACCACCCTCGAATAAATTGCCATCAAGAACAATTCCGCCACCAACACCTGTTCCCAGTGTTAATAACACCATATCTTTTTCACTTCTAGCGACACCAGCAACAGCTTCACCTAATGCTGCACAATTTGCATCGTTTGAAATTTTTACAGGTAATGAAAATTCTTTAGCAATACATTCTGATAATGGAGCATTATTCCAATATAAATTATTTGAATAAACTACAACTCCTGTTTTAGCATCTGTAATGCCAGGACAACCAATACCAATTGACATACAATCAGAAATTTTTATATCAATTTTTTCTGCTAATTCATTTAATGCTCTAATAATATTTTGCACAACTTGTTCAAAACCTTTATCTGCATCAGTTGGCACGCTATGTTTTGCTATTATATTATTTTCTAAGTCAATAATTCCAACTTTAACATTTGTGCCACCTATATCAATACCTACTTTATATTGTAAAGACATATAATTCACTTCCTTTTATCGATTAATTTATATTTTATTTATTTGATGGGAAAAATGGTTTAAGTGCCGCTGCCATACTGCTAACAGGCATAGTTTGAAGTATGATATTTCCAGGACCTGTAACAACTGTATTAAATACACCTTCACCACCAAATAGCATATTTTTAACACCAGGAACAGTTTGAATGTCTACCGAACAAGTTCCATCCATAGCTGCAAGATAACCTGTATCTATAATCATTTTTTCTCCAGCAGCTAACGTATATTGTTCAGCATGACCATCAATTTCAACAAATACTGTTCCACGTCCCGTAATTTTTTGCATGATAAAACCTTCACCACCAAAAAATCCCGCTCCGATTTTCTTTTGGAAATGAATTGATAATTCAACCCCTTCTGTAGCTGCTAAAAATGCTGATTTTTGCAAGATAAAAGGCTCATTTGGTGTAACTTCAAAAGCTAAAATACTACCAGGGAAGCTTGATGCAAATGCAATTTGCCCTTTACCACCTTGTGCAGTATATCTATTTTGAAATAAGTTTTCCCCAGATATCATTCTGCCTAAAACTCCACCAATGCTACCTCCAACTGTTTCCATTTTCATATTCGGAGTCATCCAACACATTGAACCACTCTCATTAATCATTGTTTCGCCAGCGTTTAAATCACAAATTACAGCAGGCATTCCATCTCCAACAATACGATATTCCATAAGTTTTATACTCCTTAAATATTGATTTATTTGTATTTTTATTTTTTTCTATCATAAAACCTCGACGCAGTCGCAAAGGCGATAGCCTTATTTTGTGAAACAAA
>CAYJKB010000068.1:0-3277 GCA_964370625.1 uncultured Oscillospiraceae bacterium
CTAAGCAATATTACACTTGCAGAAGGGGAATATTTCACATCACTTCAAGTGGTAATACCTGAATTCCAAATAATTGGTGATGCAGCTCATGACAACTACTCTGACAGAGTTATCCGATTAGCGTATAACACTGATGCACAAACGGCAGCTGGAAAATTAACTGATACAAGCGATATTAAAGTAACTGTTACATCTGAAAGTTTTATACATAAAGATATTCACAGAGCTGATTTTGGCGCACAAGCATTTGAGGGTATACCTGATGCTAAAGTCTTTGATACTGCTATAGATATTGATGATGCAAATGTCGATACTGGAGTACAATTCAGAATAGAAGATGAACTTAAAATTGGGAGAGAAAATATAACTGGGTATAAACAATATCCAAATTCTACTGGCGAAATATTGGCATTACCCGAAGGTTCGGCAATATACTTTAAATTTAATGATGAGTATTTTGAATACGTGGGAGGAAAAGTTGCAACTCCAGACAAAACAGAAATGATTGATATTGATGGTGAAGCGTGGTTTAGAGTAGACGTAACTGGCTACCAGGTTTACGCTGGTAGTCCGTATCTAGTATTAATACGCAATTATTTTGGTAGCTTTAAACCGTTGCCTAAGGCAGTAAGCGGAACTAAGTATCCTCTGTTTTTAGAGGCATATATGGATTTTGGACCACTTCTTGCATGGGCGGATGATGAAATCACTACTTACAATTTGATACTTGATGGAGATGAGCTAGATGAAGTCGACGATACTTTTGGAATTACAACAGCAAGTGATTTAGAATATGGTATAGATACATTGAAGTTTGATGGAAAGAAACGACTTCTTGACTTAGGTATGCAAACTGACTTATTACCAGATGGTTCAAACTGGGACGAAACTAGTAGTAATACTATAATACCTCGTATCAGTATAAATGTTGCATCGGCTAGTAGTACAGGTGTATATCCTGGTATAGATGGCGAAGCAAATGTCGCCACTCAAGACCAAGAATACTTTGCAAATGAGCATGATGACCTAACGCTAAATTTAGACGTTACAAAATTAGCAGTTAAGGATACAAACGTTATTGAAGTTACGCTTCCGACGACAGAAACTGACGGAAATAAAATTCCAATTAAACTGGAAAATTTCCTTGCAGATATTCCAGAAAACTGGAAAGTAGTATATAATGATAGCGACGGAAATCCAACTACCACTTTAGATGATGTTGTAAGCATCGTAGTTTCGTATGTTAAACCTGGAACTGAAAGCACATATGAAGATATTTATCTATCATTTGACCTAAAAGCAGATCCAGATGCCCTTTACTCAGCTGAAGATTTAACAACAAGTACAGTTGATGTTAAAATTGATGGTGCGGACTCAACAGATGCAACATTTACTTTCAAATGGTATGAAATCAGTGGTATTGTTTTTGAAGACAAAGACAAAGATGGAATAAAAGCTGGCAGTGACATACTTGTTTCCGAACAACCAACATTTAAAGATGGCGAAACTGAAATTCCGACAGAAAATATAACATACACTAATGGCAACTATTCAATCAAACTTCAACCTAAAAAAGCACCGTACGAACTTATAGTTACAGTAAATGGCTTTGAGATCACAACACTTCCAACAGCTGGCGAAAATATTGCAACAAACAACAACCACCCAACGACTGGGGGTATTAAGTTTAATGCTAACGCTACTGAATTTGCACCAGTGGGTGAGGGACAAAATCTAACACAGCTTGAGCTTGATGGTGGAAATGTTGATATCGGTGTTTATGAAGAAGTTATACCACCAACTCCAACTTGGACAGTAACTTTTGAGGATGTAGATGGCGACACAACAACGACTACAACAACAGAAGTTAAAGAAAATATCACAGATGGTAGCAAAGTTACAGAAACAACAAACACTGTTCCTGGCGTAGGAACTGGAGGAACTGTTGAAGGTTGGTACACTGATAAAGAGTTAACAACTGAGTGGGTATTTGAAATTAATACAGTAACTAAAGACGAAACCCTGTATCCAAAAGTAACTTACCCTGTAATCTTCAAAGACCCATCAGATGAAACTTTATCTAAGGATTTAAGCGAAGAAGATGTAATACACGGTGGAACAGTTGAAAAACCAACTGATGCAGAATTAAATGGACATATTCCAAATGGAAAAGAAATCATTGGTTGGACAACAGATAATACACCAACGGAAGATAGTGAACAATGGGATTTTGGCACTGAGATTGATAAAGAAGTTACACTTTATCCGATTTTAAAAGATAAAGAAGCTCCTCCAACAACTGGCGGTAACGGAAATGGTAACGTAGATGACGACGATGATGACGACGATGACGACGACGATGATGACGATACTAGCTCAACTCCTGAGCCAACTCCAGAACCTACCCCAGAGCCAACCCCTGAGCCAACCCCTGAACCTACCCCAGAGCCAACTCCTGAACCAACTCCTGAACCAACTCCAGAACTCACACCAATACCAGACCCTGTTCCAACTAATCCATCAGTAGGCGAAACTGAAACACCATCCACAACTGATCCTTCAAACCCATATTCACAATATATCAAAGAAGACGGATCTCCTATGACTTATGAAGAGTTAGTTGAAATTTATGGTGAAGATGTTCCGTTAGATGCATTATTCTTCTTATACCAAGAAGGAATTATAGATGATGATGATTTAATCGAGCTAGATTTATATGATGAAATTGCACTTGGAAGTTTGCCACAAACAGGAGCGATTTTAAACGATAATTATAATAATGCAAGTTTAATACAACTAATATTATTAATGAGTTCAATTACTTTGACCATGATAGCTTATTTAAATCGAGTTAAATATGATTAACTTGTATAATCTATATTAATCAAAACTAAACAGCTATGGGAGCTTTGCAAAAAATGTAAAGCTCCCAATTAAATTTAACTAGAATAAAAAAGCCGAAGTAAAAATGTCGTTAAAAGACAAAAGCAATGGTAAACTAAGGAGATAAAAAGAGAGAGGTTAATCATGGTAGAAAGAGGAACAAAAATTCAGAAGCACGACCGAGATTATGGAGGCAATGAAAGATATATTTTCACACGTCTTAGAGGAGGTTTTAGAGAGCGAACTTGAAGAAAAATTAGGGTGTGAAAAAGTCGAAGAATGACAGATAATGATGAACTATTCGACGTTGATATTCAGTCTTTGGAAAGGCAATATGTATTGATTGTTTAATTCCACTTAAACCTCACAAGTTCGGTGTTTGTTCCACTTCGTT
>CAYJKB010000068.1:3377-7128 GCA_964370625.1 uncultured Oscillospiraceae bacterium
GAAGCTATTAGATGGGCAAGAAGTGAAGGCTTTGACTTAGGCTATAATGAAACCGCATTTAAGCCAAATGCAGATATATCCCGTGAGGAAATAGCAACAATGATTTATCGTTATGAGCAAATAATTAATGAGGATGGCTTTAGTGTCACTTGGGTATTTAATTTAGAGTATGTTGATAGTGAAGATATTTCTTCATGGGGATTTGAAGCCATGAGTTTTGCCATTGCAGAAGAAATTATTATAGGTAAAACGAATACAACATTAAACCCAAAAGAAAAAGCAACTCGTACAGAAATAGCAACTATTTTAATGCGATATATAATAAATAGCTAATATGAAGAGTCTTGATTACTATATTTGTAGCCAAGGCTCTTTAATTATGGATGCACTAAAAAGGTTTTAGAAATATATTTACAAAGCAAAAAATATGTGAGAGAGTTTAAAAACTTAATAAAGCAGGACTTCACAGTTGCTGAGCTAATAACGCGTAGTTAACAGATATTACTTATATTCATACAATCAAACACGGGTGAACATATTTAGCTTCTGTTTTAGAAGTTTGTACCCATAAGATTGTTGGATTTAGTTGCTGATTTAGGTATAGTTTCATCTTATACCAGGAAAGGCACCCTTTTGATAATTCACTGATGGAATCTTTTCATGTTAACTTAAAAAAGAAGAAGTTTATATTAGACATTACAGAAGTTTTGATAATGCTAAGTCATTTTTATTTCAATATGTTGAAGAGTTTTACAATCGTATTCATTCTGACATTGGATATCAAACTCATATACAGTTTGAAAAATAGTAGAGTAGGGAAGCATCGCCTTGCATATTACTATGATTGGTTTATGCGTCCCTCTCTGGGAACCATGCTTACACCTCTCAAGGTATACGGCTCTGTTATTATTCCTTTAGTAATCTCATATTGAATGAATTATTTTACGATGACAATCTCTACAAACGACCAAAGTTTTTAAGCAACTATACTCCATTAGATATGCAAAATAACTTAGTTTATTAAAGTTACTTGCTAAGCTATAGTAGTAGCATATTCCACTAAGTTCTGAATTGTATATATAAACTATTTCTAAGTCTGTAGACTGTATCAAATATTTTCTATGAACAGGAAAAAGGTTTTCGTCTATTTTTTGTGTCGCTATCCCTTATCTGTAACATCAAATACATATTTAATCTCACCTTTATCAGTAGAATGGTCGATTAGTGCAATGCCAGTAGAACCACGTTTAACATAAGGATTCATTTTCTCATTCCAAAATCTATATTCAGCACAAGCTGTGGCTTTAGGTTTCCCTGCATATATAATTAACTGCTCATGATACGGGTATTTATACAAATTACCAATTATTGTAAGAAAATCTGTCCAATTTGTTAGGCTTTTTGTAACTTGCAAAGTTGTATCTTGGTATATCTCAGCAAGTGTTTGTCTTTTATTTGCCATAAGTTCCTCCTTGATTTTAAATTTTGGGTATAATAAAACACTTATTGATGTTTAATTCAATAAGTGTTCGTTGTTAGATTTATTTTATTCGTGTTTTATAATATAATATTAATCAACTCTTAACCATGCAACACAACCAACCAAGCTTTCAGTGATTCTAGATCGAAAATAGTTACTTCATACCCATTCGCAGGGTCAATCGCATCAATATATATCGTTGCTTCATCTTTTATATGAGCTAATGGTCTTAAATCTGCTATCGGAGCACCAAGGATAGCCACATCATTTAGATTAGGGTGATTTGCAAGTGCAGATATATCCGTTACAGATGTACTTTTTAAGCAGACAATTTCTAAATTTTGCAGTTTTCCAAGTGCAGAAATATCATTTAAATTCGGAAGAGCCTCAATGTATAGCGAGCGTAAGGCTGTACACTCTTCAAGTCCATTTAAATTTTGAAGTTCAAGGTCGGATAAATTTAAAGATTCTAAATTTTCAAGACTTGACAATGGCGTTAAACTTGTTACATTTGTTTCGTACATACCTAGCGAAGTAAGGCTTGTTATTGCCGAAAGAGGTGATAAATCTGAAAGCTCATTTTGACCAATAAGTAAATACTGAAGCTTAGGCAAAGTTGATAATGGTGATAAATCAGTTATTTTGTTATCGTAGATAGATAAATCAATTAGATTCGGAAGGTTTGATATTGGTGTCAAATCGGATATTAAATTCTCGCCAAGACTTAATCTAATGAGATTATCAAGCCCATCTAAAGCAGAGAGGTCGGTTAATTTAATGTTTTCCAAATATAAAACTTCAAGTTTGTCTAGCTCTGCAATTGGACTTATATCGCCAATTTTAGCGGTATCTTTATTCTCACCCATCTCTCCACCGCCATAGGTAATTGAAAGCCTCTCTAAATTTTTAAGTTCTGCTAGTGGAGATAAATCGCTTATAGAATGTTTGCCCATTCCCCCGAAATCAAGTCTTGTTAAATTGGTAAAATGCCTTAAGTCTTCAAGTGATATATCGACAGTTTCAACAATTTCATCTACTACATGCGAATGCTCTCCATCATGAATTTCTACCTCAACAAACTCTGTAGGTGAAGCAAACTCTAAGCCTTCTTGCAAACTAAGTTCTTTGACATCAAGGGCATCACTCGACCATATATCACCCTCGGGAATATTGATTGCATGGCGTATAGCCTGTTCCATCAAAGGGTCAACCCATTCGATTACATAACCTTCATTTTCTCTAACTTTGTTGCTAAATTCAAAATGTCCCTCATAATAAAACAAATCTTCGCCAGCACTTAAATTAATTAGCATAAAATCATATTCTGATGGCTCATAATTTGGAACGGTAAATATCCATGTTATGGTATTGTCTTCAAAACTATAGTCTGGAAAGTGATATTCGTCAGCTTCGTCTTGATATATTGCCCAAAATTCGTCATCATCTTCTTCATAATGAGCTGATACATTTGTGGATGCTGAATAATATTTTCCACTTCCATTAGAGAATGTATAGTTGCCATCGCCATCACCCTCAACCATATAATATATATTTATGTCACCATCTCTATCATATAGAATATTTTCAAGCTCAGGATGATGAAATTCGTAAATTGTTTTATCAAATTCTTTTGTTATGGTGAATGTTCCTTCTCCAACATCGGCTGTTTCTGTTGATTCTTCTTGATTTAGTGAATTGTTTAATGTTTGTGATTGCTCGTTTTCAGAAGAAACACTCTCCCCTAAATCGCCTTGAGTTGAACATGATGTGATCGAGAATATCATACCTAAAGCAAGCAATAAACTAATTAGCTTTTTCATAATAAGCATCCTTTCATTTAAAATAAATTTGACTATTAAATAGCATTTTTTTCTTATATTCCAAGACTAACAAGATAATCTCCTATGCACACATTATATCAAATTTATACCTGAAAAAGCAATCTGTCTGAAAATTTATTTTGAGATAGTAGAAAGACACCTCCGAAAAAGTGCCTTTCTGAATATCACTAATTACTCAAAATCTGTTACAAGTTCTTCTTTAATTTCCTCAAACTCATCATCACTCATGGTATTTAATTTTGCCAAGTCCATAGGCGAAATTGTCTTTACGTTGTTAACATCTTGCTCTAAATCTGAAACTGTCGGCTCGTTATTTATCACACCATCAATCTGATTGAAATTCTGCTCCGTCCTTAATCTGAAAGATTGCAAAGTTATCAGAAGTGTTTTCTAAAAACTCTTTTTCTTCAAGTGGTGTGAGATTATTTTC
>CAYJKB010000069.1:0-7012 GCA_964370625.1 uncultured Oscillospiraceae bacterium
GGTTAAGTTTGAAAAACATCTTACTTATATAACACAGACCATATTATATTATAGTAATTCTATTAAATCAAAAACTAGCATGTTAAGTTCAAGGTTTGGATTTTGTGCTATTTACAAGAAGGGAAATTATAAATATGAGTAACAAAAAAGAGGGTTTAGAGGATGATAAAATCCTTGAGCTCGATAATAAAATTTTATTAATAGGCAATCCGAATGTTGGTAAGTCTGTTATATTTTCAGCAATGTCAAATGTACATGTTATGAGCTCAAATTTCGCAGGAACAACGGTTTCATATACAAGTGCAAAAATTAATATTGAGGGTAGAGAGTTTACTCTTATTGATGTTCCTGGTACATATTCATTAAATCCTGTTTCGGAAGCTGAAATGGTTGCAGTGAATTTTGTTAAATCCTCTGCAAAAGTTGCAATTTGTGTACTTGATGCTACAAATTTGACTCGAAACTTAAATTTAGCATTTGAACTTATGAAACAAGATATTCCAGTTATATTCTCTCTTAATTTAATGGATATTGCTGAGAGAAAAGGTATTAAAATATCTTCTAAGATATTAAGTCAAGAACTTGGTGCTCCTGTTATTGAAACTATAGCTGTTAAAGGTATCGGAATCGATAAAATTAAAACTGCTATTCTAGATATTATTGACAATGAGTCTTGTGCAAGCTGTTCGAAATGTAAATCTGAAAATATTGATATTACACCTAAAACACCGAAGGAAATTTGGGATAAATCTGAGCAAATTAGTAAAAAATGTACCACAAATACAAACCAAAATTTAAAGTTCATAGATAAACTGGGTGAGAACATGGTAAAACCATGGCCAGGAGTTCCAATTTGCCTTTCAATTATAATAGTAGCTTTAGTTATAGTTGTATTCGGAGGAAAAGGACTCAGAGCGGCTGTGTTCACTCCACTTGTTAATGTGATTATTGACTTCTTTGTAAACGTAATTGGTGGCATCGGCTTACCAGAACTAATTAATAATATTTTAATTGGAGAATATGGGATTTTTGTAATTGGGTTTGAATGGCCTTTTGGATTAATTTTACCATATGTTACATTATTCTATGTAGTATTCACTTTCTTAGAAGACTGTGGATTTTTACCGAGAGTAGCTGTATTGTTTGATAACGTTATGAAAAAAATGGGCGTTCAAGGTGGTAGTCTTATAAGTTTAATTATGGGATATGGCTGTGCTGTTCCTGCTATTATAGGAACACGAAATGCAACTACTAAAAAAGAGCGTCTAATAATTACAGCGATGGTTTGTTTTGCTGTTCCGTGTATTTCTCAAACAGGTGCTTTGATTGGACTTTTAGCAGAGCAATCATTCTTACTTCTTCTTTTAATTTTTGCAATTTCACTTTTAGTTATTTTCACAGTGGGAATTGTTACAGGGAAATTACTTAATGGAAAAGTTGACCCAATTATAATTGAAGTCCCAAACCTATTAATCCCTGAGAAAAAAGCATATGCAAAAAAATTGATGATTAGACTAAAAGGATTTTTAGTAGAAGCTGAAGGTCCTATGCTTATGGCTGTTGTAATTGCTGCTGTATTTGTTGAAGCAGGTATTTTAACAGGATTTGCCTCATTAATAGAACCTGTAGTTTCAGGAATGTTAGGACTTCCAAAAGAGGCTTCTCTGTTTCTGCTTCTAGGTGTTATTAGACGTGAAATGGCTGTTGCCCCTCTTTTAGGCATGAATCTTAATTCACTTCAATTACTTGTCGGTTGTGTTGTAGCTCTTTTATATATACCTTGTGTATCTGTTTTAGGAGTTATTGCAAAAGAATTTAATGCTAAAGTAGCTGTTATTATTGGTATATCAACATTTACAGTAGCAATTTTATTAGGAAGTATTATCAATTTAATCGGTAGTTTATTTATTTAAAGGAAATGGTGAAAACATGCAATTCGTTAATCCAACAAAAATTATTGAAAACTTTATGTGTAAAACTCGTATGTTGCAAAATATGATACTATCATATTATGAACCGATAGTATCAAAAGAAGTATTATTATCTAAAGCAAGTTCAAATGATAAAATTTTATGTGTAGGTGGGGGATATTTTCCTTGTACTGCAATTTTATTTCATAAACTTTCTGGTGCAACTGTAACTGTAATTGATAATGATATGGATGCAGTTGAAAAATCGACTGATTTAATTGCAAAATTAGGACTTCAAGATAAAGTGATTGTCAAATACACCGATGGTATTGATATATCAGGTAAAGAATTTGATATTATACATATTGCTATGCAAATTTCACCAAAAGAAAAAGTATTTAAACATATTCATTCTACAATGCGTGAGGATTCAAAGATATTAGTAAGAACTCCTAAAGAGCATTTAGAGCGTGGATATCAACCATTCAAAGATATTTGTCAAAATTTAAGTTCAGTTAAACAACCATTTTTCAGCAACATTGATAAAACTATGTTATATGTAAGGTAAATATGCTGAAGAAAAATATCTTAAAGGTTTTAGGTAATATTTTAATTGTTGGGCTATTTATATATTTGATTTTAAACACTGATTTTGGTGAAATTTTTAATGCTTTAAGAAAAGCTCATGTTTTACATTTTGCAGGCTTGATTACACTGCAATTTTTCACTCAATTTCTACTTATTTTGCAATGGCATAGAATATCTAAAAAAGTATTAGAAACAGGTTCCTTTAGTAAAATTTCATATGTTTTCACAAAAGGCTCAGTGATAGAAGCCATAACACCTGGGGCAAAAATTGGTGGAGAAGCGACAAGGCTTTATTACTTGAAAAAGATTTTAAATGCACCTACGGATAAAGCGATAAATATTATTTTGATACAAAAAAGTATTAGTATGAGTGTTTTAATGCTAGTCTGTATTGTATGCTTAATGGATTTAAGTCGGCACATAAAAAAACTAATAGGACTCCCATTTCAAATTGCCATAATGGCTATTTTTCTAAGTCTTGTACTTTTGATGATAACGTCATTGCTATTTTCAAGCAGAGTTTCAACACTGCTTTCAAAATCAGAGAATACCTTTGTGCAAAAAATAAATAAATTCATACTTTCTTATTCAAAATCTGTAATAAGCATTGGAAAAAAAGAATGGATTATACAGTTTTTAATTTCGATAATGGTATGGGTGCTATTCCCCGTGAAAATGTATATTTTAGTTAAATCATTTGATTTAAATCTTGATTTAGAACTTACAACTGCAATAACTATGACATCATATATGATGGGAATGTTACCCATTACACCTGGTGGACTTGGAACTTTTGAGGCGACAATGCTTGCACTCCTTTCAGTATTCACTACTAGAAACGGGGTAGGTGTTGCAATTACTATAATATTTAGATTTGTAACTTTTTGGTTTGTAATCATAGGGAGTTTTATCTATTCATCAATTTACGAACTGCTTAAAATAGGAGAAAAAAATGTCCAGAAATGATATAATTAAAAATATACCCAATTGTTGCACACTTGCAAATGCTGTATGTGGAATAATCGCTTTACTCGTAGCAGTATTCTATGCGTCAACTTCGGCATACTTTGTTTCATGTTTGCTAATTGCTATCGGAGTAGTATTTGATAGCATTGACGGACGGCTTGCAAGAAGATTAAAGGTATCTTCTCCATTTGGAAAAGAGTTAGATAGCTTCGCAGACCTAATCACATTTGTGATAACACCTATGTGTATCTTTTTGTCTATGCACTCAGAGGGACAAGCAAAATTAGTTACAGTCATTGAAATTCTTATTGCAGCTTTTTATATTTCTTGTGGCATTTTCCGTTTAGCAAGATATAATGTTGGTGATTATTCTAACCATTTTGTAGGTCTTCCAACTACCAGTGCAGGTCTTTTAATGAGTTTATTTATTTTACTTTCAAACTGCTTTGTAAAAAGTTGGAGTGGTAACTTTGTATATAGCATTCTAAGTTATACATTTATAATTATATTAGGTATTGCAATGGTTTCAAAATTTGAAACCAAACGCATTTAATGGAGGATGCACTTGAAATTTTAAAAAAAGAAATTACTTATTTTGTCAATAGTAATACTAATTATATTTTTTATTATTCCATCAATTATAACAGTATTTACACATAATTATTACTTTGATAAGCGAATAAATCATAAAAATAATTATTATGAATATCTATCAGGGTTAAACCAAGATTTTATAAAAGAAAATGTATCTTTTGTTTCAAATAATGGTCAAGAATTGCATGGTGCATTTTACAGTCAAAAAGGCAATGATACGCCAAAAGGTCTTATAATATGGGTGCATGGAATGTTTTTAAACCATGAAAACTATTTAGCTGAAATAGAATGGTTGACACGTGAAAATTATGTTGTATTCTCATATGATAACACTGGTGTAGATGATAGTGAAGGGGATAGTTTAGTTGGGCTATCTCAAGCTCCAATTGATTTAAGCTATGCATTAAATCACCTACATGAAAATGAGATTTATAGCGGTATTCCTCATATTCTGATAGGTCATTCTTGGGGTGGTTTTGCAGTTTCATCCGTATATGAATTGCCTGTATCTTATGAGGTTGATGGGATTATTTCTCTTGCAGGATTTTGGCAAAATATTAATGTGATTGAAGATATTGCAAGCAATCATATAGGGAATTTTGTTGTGTTTATGCATCCTGCACTTATGTTATATGAATATATGCTGTTTGGCGAAAATTCTTCTTTAGATGGAATTTCGGGGCTTTCAAATTTAGAAGCTCCAGTTTTAATGATATATAGTGTAGATGATGAAGTTGTAGATTTTGATGGGAATTATACAGTTTTTAAAGAATATTTTGAAAATAATCCTCGATTTACATTTAAAGAATATCAAGATGCTGGACATAAACTTACGATAAAAGCTGAGTCTTATGATAAAATACATGATATTATGCATCATCAACTTGAATATAGCGAGGACAGTGGCGAGTTTATTACACTCGAGGAAGAACGACATTCATTAATATTAGATTTCAACTTAGATGTGATGAATGATATTTTGAATTTTTGCAATAATATTTGTCAGTAATATTATTAATTGAATATTAGTTTTAAAAGCAACACTTAATGTAAAGTGTTGTTTTTATTATTGTTAAAATTCTGATATGCTGATGATTAATTAATAATTTGCTTACAAAATGTTCATACTTTTTCGACACAATTACTAAAATAATATTGATTGTTTTATGCGATTAGTATATACTAACAGTTGGTTAGTTCATTATAACTAACTATTTTAAAAAAAGGAGAGAAAAGCATGCAAAACAAGTATAAACTCTTGACTAAGGGAGGCGTTGTTGCATTTTCAATGTTATTAACAGTATCTACTGTTAGTTTAAATGTATCAGCAACAGAGCAAACATTGACATTAACAACTGATGATAGTGACAACAAAATAACATATGGTGATGAAATTAAAGTTACTGCAACAAGTTTTGAAAATCAAACTGGAACTGTTGTTTTTAGCGTAGATGATTATAGTAGTGGAAATATTTCTGTATCTAATGGTTTAGCAGAAATTACATTCGATAATGAAGAATTAAAAGCAGGTAGCAACGAGATTACGGCTACATTCACACCAGAAAATTCTGGAGAAGATGACGTGGAAAGCGGTTCAATCAATATTATAGTTAATAAAAAAGAAATTACTGCAAACTTAAACACAGAAATAAGTGTAGATGATAATCTGCCGACTACTGATGATATTATATTTGATGAAATCTTACAAGGAGAAACACCTTCCGTTACAGGTTAACTTAAATTCTTTAATGGTGAAAATGAGATTTCAGATACAGATATAGCAGGTAAATATACGATTTCTTTTGAAAACCTAGAGTTAGATAATTACACAATTTCAAACAATAGTAAAGGTGAATTGACAATCACTGAGAGAGATGAAAGCGAAGAAGAATTACCAGAAGAGGGAGTTACTTCAAGTATTGCCGATGCATATATTCTAGAAAAAGATGGAAATTACACAATTGCACTTGATAATGCTGAATTTATTACATCAGTAAAAATTACAATGAGCAATATTGTTCCTTCAGCACAGGCGAAAAACGGATTTTCAATTATATCTCAAGATGATTATTCAGTTACGTTAGCTTATTTATCTGGTAGTTTTGATACTGAAGAATTATCAGCAATTATAACGTTTGCTGATGAGGTTGAGGTTGAAAAGATTGAAGTTGCAAGCAATACTTCAAATAACTCTCAAATTTCTATAAGAGAGATGAATAATAATGATAGACTTTCAAAACTTGACCTAAATAGTGATGGTAATATAGATTTACGTGATTTTTCATCAATTTCAAATTATTTCGGAATGACATTTAGAGATGATAAATGGAATGATTTTGGAGATGTTTTGGATACAAATTGCGATGAAATATTTGATGTAGCAGATGTAATTGCTATAATTGCAGGCTAATTATAAAATAGGAGTTTGAAATGAATAAATATATAAAATTTTTAGTAGCTACTTTAGCATTATCAACAGTTACATCAATTTCAACATTAGCATATGATGTGGCGCTTTCTACAGAAAAAATTACAATTGAAAAAAGTACAAAAGAATTCTATTTTGACATAAAATTAGATGAAATTAGTAATTTTGCAGGTGCACAATTTACAGTTGAATCAAGTTCAAGTGATATTAAGTTTGATAGTGTATTATATAAAGGTGTAGCACAAGGTCAATCTAATATTCAATATGAAGATGGAAACACTACAATGTTTGCTTTTTATTCAGATAGTAATGATTTTTCTATAACTAAAGAGGCAACAGTCGCAAGAGTGTATTATACATATAAAGGTGATTTCGGTGGAAAAATTGATGTGGATGTAAAAATTGCAACTATTGATGAAGATTCAGGAATTGTAAATTCACAAGATTATCCTTTTACTAATACAGTTAAAATAGAATATGAAGAAGAAGAAAAAGAAGAAGATAAAGATTCATCAACCGGATTAAG
>CAYJKB010000070.1:0-6954 GCA_964370625.1 uncultured Oscillospiraceae bacterium
AAAAAGCCATACGAATATCGTATGGCTTAAAAAGCAGCAAAAGCTATGACTCCCTACGATGGCATTATCCAACAGGTTTAAAGGGTTAGGTGCAGATAAATATCACCAGTCTCAGCCAAATACTTTTGGCACCCCTGCTCGTTATTTAATTCTTATAAATATTACCATATTCAAATTATAATGTCAAGTAATTAATTCTTCTAAAAAAAACGAGTTAATAAAGTTAAATTATCTTAGAATATTAGCACTATCTACAAGGCGTGCACTATATAAAAATAACACATCAGCGCCATTAAAATCCACATAATCATTTAAAATAGTGCTTGACATATATCTTAAATCCACTAAAGTTACTTTTGCATAAGGTTCAAGCAGTAGTGGAGTAATTGCACTTGCGAAAGAATCTCTAAATATTACAAGTTCTTTAACAGAAGTTGCATTAGGATTTTCAATTGTTGTAATTGGGGTAGCTCCAGATAAATAAATATCATAAGGAGTAAGTCCGCTAAATCCATTTACATCGTAAACAGTTTTAATATTCTCATCTGCAAAATTAGATACTATTGCATTTTTTGTAAAGTCATTTTCAAGATAAATTAGCGATTCTGGTTTTAAACCATCAATAAGATTACCATAATGACCGATAAATCCATCTAAAGTAGTTTCGGTGAAATTAGTTGTGTCAATTGTAACACCCATAGCATCCGCTAAAACATTCACAGTAGAAAGCAAATCTTCTTGTTTCCAGTGTGAATCTGTTAAATAATAGTTATCAAAATTTAGAGTTTCAGCAATATCAATTTCAGTAAAAGTTTCAGGTACTTTAGAAGCAATGTTATCTGTTATAACTTCATGGTCATAATAATTATTTATTTGGTCACGAACATAATAGTTTTTATCTGGAATTATAGAATAATAAATATTTCCTGCATTTTCAAAATAAGTTTCGTCAAGAGAAATCAGCTTGTTTGTAAAAAAATTAATTTGTGTATCAGGAATGTGTCCACCCATCTCTATATAATTTCCATCTAAATAAATTAATCCCTGTTTATTAACAGGGATTGATTTAAATGCTGTAACAAAATCGTCTGGTGCGAAATTGTCCATTATTAAAATAATAAAGTTTCCAGTGCTTTCAACACGTACATTTTCAGGTTCTACACCAACACAAATCCATTTGCGAGGGTCAACATTTTCAGCGATGTCTTTTTTTGCTTGTTCAACATCAACACCTTCAGCAACTTCAAGAATAACAACTGAATGTGCTTGTGCAGACATCATAGGTTCAATAGCGATACCGTCAACGATATCAAGGTCATTTATACCGATAAAGCCTTGCATATTTTCAGCAGTAAGTTTAGTTGCCCCCATGTGCATTTGTGAATAATCAGCAGGTCCACCTTGATAAACTTTGGCAGCAACTAATTCTAAATTGCTTTCAAGTGTAACTTCTTCGCCAAGTGCTACTTGGATTTTAGCATCAGAAAATCCATTAATCGCTAAATCTTCGATTAATTTTTCACGCAGTGTCATTTCAGTTCCAAAAATCATAGAATCAAGCGCATTGTAAGACATAGTGACAGCGTCACCACGTGTAAAATCTTCTTTTGATACATCCGTAAGAAGTCCAGCTTCTTCTGCTAATGTTTCCCAATTATCCCAAACAGTTGCCTCTGCTGTGTCAGTATAACCTAAAGCTCTTAACATAAAAGTTGCATAAGTTGCACAAGATGCTGGAGAATTTGGGTCAAAAGTGGTTGCTGTTACGCCAGATGTCAAATTTTGTTCATAACCATAAGCTATGTAATTTGATGCACCTTCCCAAGTAGGAGAATCTGTGAATGGATTTTCAGCTTGTGATGTAAGCGCATCATAGTCATTCCCCATCATTCTAATCATCATGATTAGAGCTTCAAGTCTTGTTGCTTCACGTTCAAGTTCATAACCATTATCAGTGCCATTAAATAGGCCAAGCTCGTTTAAAATATCTGCTTTGCCAAGCTCAGTGCTATCATCATATACAGGGGCAGAAACTGGGGCAGGGGAGATAAGAAGATTATCTTCAGCTGCAAAGCTTGTGATACCTGCACTTAAAGCAAGGCTTGTTGCAAGTGTAAGCGTTAAAACTCGTTTTAGTGTCTTTTTCATAAATTATCATTACCTTTCAAAATTAAGATACTTTTCATTAGACTATAAATCAAATAAAAAAGTTCCAATAAAATTAAATTTTATTTTAAAAATTTCTTATTAGATAAAATTAAAACTTCAATATAGAATGTCAAAGCTTTAAAATTCTAATTTTTTTCATTCACTAATCGTTTAAGGCTATACAAAATAGGGCGAAAAGGGATGAAATTCGAATTTAAATAACACAAATAGCTATTGAAAAAAATTAATAATTATGATATCATGATGATGATAATAGTATATTAATACTAAAAAAATGAACATATATTGTTAAATAACATTAAAATAGGATTATGTTTTAACTTTGTTAAAAAGATGTTACTACTATTGATAATAATGTATTATTAAAATATAAATTCATAGATTTTTTATTATAATACGAATATGCTTTTAAATTAAATGGAGGGCTCAACAAATGATAAGAAAATATGCCAATTGGGAGAAAAACGCCAACTTAACAGCGAAATTCATGCCTGTACAGCTGATTGTCTCGGTGGTTGTAGTTGTTTTGATGATTTCATCACTTGCAGCAATCTCACTTGTTAATTCAAGTTATTCAAAAGTTATAGACAATAATATTAAAAGTGAACTTGAAGTTTATGAAATGATAGAAAATATGTATCTGTGTCGAGTTCTTGGCAGAGATATTTTATTGCAAGAAGATGAAACTGCACGAATGGAGTTATATGAAAGATATAATGCCGCATTCGTATCCTTAGATGAAAAAATGGATAATTATTACGATAAACTAACAGGACAAGATGCTGCTGATTTTGCCACTATTATTGAATGGAAAAACGAGTATAAAGGTGCTATGATTTTATCTGCGGATCTTAAAAACGAAGGTGGACAAGATGATGCAGCGCTTGCAGCACTTCGAAGTGTAACACCAGTTGCAAATGATTTCTTCGGTAGCATGGAAGAACTATTAGCTGAAGAAAATAGCAAAGCAACTCAAGCAATAGCTGGAACGGATACTCTTGTGGCTTCTACAAGAATTTTTAATGTAGTCTTTGCTATTATAGTAATTATTTTAATTTTCTTTATGATTCGTAGAGTTGTAAAAACACTCGGGGAAAAATTATCAATTGTTGCTGAAACAGTTTCACATATTGCAGATACGGGAGATATGGAAGTTGAAATCCCAGAAGAATATATGACAAAAGACGAAGTTGGAACAATTTTTACATCAACTAAAAAATTGCAAAATAGACTTAATGTATATTCTGGTGCTGTTTCTCAAATGGCAAATAAAGACTATACGGCGTCTATTACACCACTTTCAAATAAAGATAAACTTGCATTTAGCATTTCTGATGTATTGCAAGCAACTAGCACTGTTGTTCATCAAATTAAAAATGCATCAAACGAAGTTCAATCTGGTGCAAATCATATGCGTGGTTTCTCAAGTGGATTAACTGATGGTGTAGAAATGCAAACAAGAGCATTAGATTCTCTGTCAGATGCTGTTGAATCAATCACAACACAAGTTCATAATAGCAAAGACATTGTAACAGAAACTAGCCAAGTAATTGCTGAAACAGACACAATGTTAGTTGATGGACAAAAACAAATTAGTGCTCTGCTTCAAGAAATGCAAACAACAAAAAGCTTATCTGATGAAATACAAGCTATTGTAAAAACAATTGATGGTATTGCATTCCAAACTAATATTTTAGCACTTAATGCTGCTGTAGAAGCTGCACGTGCAGGTGAATCAGGTCGTGGGTTTGCTGTTGTTGCTGGTGAAGTAAGAACACTTGCAGAAAGCAGTGCAAGAGCAGCTCAAGATACTTCGAAACTTATAGCAACAGTAAGCGCATCTATTGAAAGTAGTTTAGAAAAAGCAGAAACTACAACAAATACAGTTATGAAAGTTGGGGAAAATTCAAGCAGACTTACTTCAATGATGGAAGAGGTAGTTAACACATCAGATGAACAATTTGATATGATTTCTAAGGTTTCTGAAGAACTTCGAAATATTACAAAAATAGTTGAAGAAAACACTAATGTTTCAAACCAAGGTGATATGCTTAGCAATCAACTATCTTCTCAAGCTACAGGACTTCAACAATCATTAGAACAATTTAATTTGCCTGATGATAATTCAGACGCAATGCATTTAATGTTAAAGTAAAATAACACAATAAAAAATAATGGCAAGAGACTTTTTATCTCTTGCCATTATTTTTTTGATAAACTATCTAAAAGAATATCTGATTTCAGTTATACCATTAAAAACAGAGCTTTCAATAACTTTAAGTTTAGTTTCAGTATCATTTTGTGCAAAAAGCCTGATTCCATCGCCTAATATAGTTGGAATAATGGAAACAATTAGCTCATCAGCTAAATTATTTACTAAAACTTGATTTACAATAGAAGCTCCACCATTAATCCAAATACAACCCTTGTCATTATTTGATTTAAGGCTTGAAATAACATCAACAATATTTTCATCAGTAAAGAAAACATCATCAGTATTTTCTAGTTTTTTACTAGTAAAAACATAACTTTTTTTACCGATATAAGGGTAATTGTCAGGTGCAAGTTCCGTTACAACTTGATGATAAGTTGAATATCCCATGATTACATCACCTACAGTATCATAAAAATCACCGAAAGTGCCCATGTTATCAGAATCCGAACCATCGCCTTGTAAAAAGGATACATCACCATTTTTGTCTGCTACAAAGCCATCAAGACTCATAGCTATATGAATTACAACTTTTCTCATTTTATTCTCCTTTAATTCGAGGTAAATTAATTTCAATATTGAAATTATATCAAAGAAAAAGCAATTCGTCAATAAAGCTTTCAAAGCAGAAAACTTGTTTCTAAGGCGGGCTAATTGTTACTAACGTATATTATTTAACTGTGACTTAAAGGGTTAAAAGTTGGGGAAGTTAAGAGTTATGCGTTGGAATTTGCTGAATTTAGGAGTTGTAGGTTTAACTTTGTTATGATATAATAACCTCAAAACACACAGCATTAGCATTTTCCTAATAAGTAAAAATATACTAATTGGAGAGATTGTAATGGAATTTTTAAACATTTTTGTAATAACCATTGGTATTTTAGTTGTTGTCGGATATGTAAATGAAAAAACATTGAAATTTCCGACAGAAATAGCGTTACTATGTGTTTCACTAATCATTGGATTAATTTATATCGTGATTTCTAGAGCGATTAACCCTGATACTGCACCGTCAGGATTTCCTATTGAATATCTAAGTGATTATTTAGTAGATGGAGTGTTGTCTTTCATGTTATTTTCGGGTGCATGTAGTATTACCTTTAAAAAGCTACAAAATAAACTGAAAATAATATCAGTTTTAGCACTAATAACTACAACAATTTCTACAATTATATTCGGATTTTTATTTTATTCATTTATTAATTTAATAGGATTTTCGAATTTTTCATTAGTAGAATGTTTGTTGTTAGGTGCAATAATTTCTCCGACAGACCCAATAGCTGCAACGAGTATTTTAAAAAAAGTAGGTCTTTCAGAAGATTTAATTCTAACAATTGAAGGAGAATCATTATTTAACGATGGTGTAGGCATTGCATTGTTCGTCGCACTTTCAAGCACATTAACAAGTGATACCATGTCTGTAAATCCATTATTGGTAATAGATGTTTTATTTAGAGAAATAGTTGGAGCTATAGCTGTATCTTGCTTTATTTGTTTCGTTATGTTTTATTTTTTTAAACGTACAAAAGATAAATTTAGGCAAATATTTATTAGTATATTAGCATTGACATTATCATATGTTATTTGTCAGCAATTAGAATTTTCTGGTGCAATATCTTCTGTAGTATGTGGAATTTATTTTGCAACAGTTACAGTAAAAGCTTGTGAAAAAAGACTTGCAGACTTTACATTATACTATGATTTTTGGGAAATTATAGATAATTTGTTAAATCATATATTATATATTTTCTTAGGAATTTTCTTTGTAAATATATATTTCTATACAGAAAAGAATTTAGTATTTATTGCAATTTCAATTATATCTTGCCTAATTGCAAGATATGCAGGTGTGTTCTTAGCGTCACTTACAATAAGAAGTTTACCAGATAATTTATCAAAACCTTCTTTTTCTGCACTTCTCACATGGTCTGGATTAAAAGGTGGACTTAGTCTTGCACTTATGATAGAAGCTTCAGCTTTATTATCAAGTGAAACATTTGATTCAATGATTATTTCAGTATTTTCTGTTGTAATTTTTACAACTATAATACAAGGTTTAACAGTAGAAAAATTCTATGATAAACATATAAAAAACAATTAAGAGATGAACTACAGACAACTTGTTAGACATGGGTTAATAACTCAAAAGCTGTCCAAACTAGCTGTTGTAAAAAATACAGCAAAAAAGGGGGGTGTCACAAATGATGAAAATCATTTGTGACACCCCTAAAACAAATCCTGATTTGTTTTAATTTTTCTTCAGAGGGTAAAAAAGTCAGGTACACCCTGACTTTTTGTGATTTTTATAATTTTTTAGCATTTTTTATTAATTTTAGCTATTTGAAAGTGAGTTAAGTTTGTACAGCCCCGAAAAGTAGCTTCATTTAATCATCATATTCCATATCATGTTCCCAAATTGAACCATCAGTAGCACTAATTGTATATTCATATTCCATTCTACCAACTTGCCACTCAATCTCATATTCGGCATATCCATCATCAAAGTCGAACTCACACTTAATACGACTAGCTTCACTTTCTGTCACACCAGCGTGTGCAAGTGCTATTGCTTT
>CAYJKB010000071.1:0-6715 GCA_964370625.1 uncultured Oscillospiraceae bacterium
ATTTAAGCACCTATTTCTATCTTCTAAATAAAGTTGACGTTGTCTATCGTCCATTATTGTTACCTCTTTCATTTTTAGTATCTATGCAGTGTTAAAATTAACACTGCATAGATTAATAATTAAATTTAAAATGTTTGGATATATGCAAGCACAGCACAAAGCACTACAAAAACAGCAATTGTAAGTACAGCGTAGATATCAAATTTCAATGGACGAATTTCATATCCAGTTGCATCTTTTGTATCTTTCATACGTTCAATAGTACCTTGTAGAGTGTATTGATACGCTTTTTCAGATTCTTCTTTATTAGGAAGCATAACACTTATGATGTAGCTTAAAATCAATCCTAGACCCGCTGAGTAAACATAACCCCACATCCAGTGAATGCCCCAAGCAGCTTCATTGTTTTTAATGAAGAAAGAAATTAGAATTGCGATAGTTGAACCGATAGCACAACCTTTATCATTAACAGATTTAAAGAATAATAAGCTAAACATGATACCTGTAAGTGTACCTTGAAGTGGAGCACTCATACTACCGATTGTTTGCATGATAGAGCTGCTTGATTCACCTAAATATAAGTAAACGAAGATAACTACGATAATACCGATGATAATTGTAAAAATCATAGATTGTTTAAATGTAGCTTCTTTGCCTTTAGAGATATATTTTTCATAAATATCTTTTGTAAATACAGCTGTGGCAGAGTTAAGTACAGAGTCAAGAGATGACATTGCTGCTGCAAATACTGCTGCAAGTAATATACCTACAAGACCAGTTGGCATGTGATTTAAGATAAAGTCAACAAATACATTATTTGAATTTGCTAAATCTAAAGTTGGTTCATTTGTTTGATAGAATACAAATAGAACGATACCTAGGATATAACATAACCAGTAAATACCCATCATAACTACAGATGAAGTAATACCTGTTTTTTTGATATCTCTAACACTTCTAGCTGTAACATAACGTTGAATTTGTTCTTGGTTGAAACCAAAATATGATACCCAACAAATGAAACCTGCGAAAAATGCCATCCAAATGTTGTAATTGTCCCATTTGAAATCAAATAGGAAAGTAGTAGTATGTCCTGCTTCACCAGCTACTGATAATACTTCAGATAATGACATATCAACTGCGTTTACAGCAAGGAATAAACCAGCTATAACACCGATGAGTAAGATAACGCCTTGAAGCACGTCTGTCCAAATAACAGCTTTAATACCACCAACAACTGTATAAATAATAGCAAGAACTACAATTATAGGCACCCATACATTTAATGAAACACCTGTTACATTTTGAAGAACTAATGATGGAGTATATACAAATCCACCGATAAGAACAAATGAGTTCATAAGCCACACGATAAGTGCTACCATTCTTGTTTTGCTACCAAAACGAAGTTGTAAAAATTCACCAATAGTTGTAACTCCTGAGTCATAAATCATTGGCAAGATTGTAAGTGTAGAGAAGACAATACAAATTGGAATGATTACATTTACCACACCTATTAATAAACCATCTGCATAAGCCCAACCAGGATTTCCAATAAATCCACCAGCACTTAGCATCGTCATACCTACAGAAATACCTACTGCGTACCAAGGAATATTTCTGCCACCTTGGAAATAGTCTGATTCTGATTCATTGTTTTTTCCTGCCCAAGTACCAACACCCATAACGATGATCATGTATACGACAAGGACAATCCAGTCAAAAGTTGCCATAAATTTTCTCCTTTACCAATATCTAATTTTTAATATGTTAAACTTAGTGTCACACCATAATAAATCCCCTATGATATAATTATCAATTCTAAATTTATTTTTAATAATTCGGATTTAAGATTTTTGCAGTTCTTTCAAAAATATCAAAACCTTGTTGTTTTAAGAAATAAGGAATATCAAATAAACACCAGTTTTCAGAAATTTTTCCATCTTTACAATAGTAAACATCAAGGTCACCACGTAGATTTACGATTGATTTACCTTCATGCATTCCAAGCCATGCGCCATCATGTTGAACATTCATGCTACAGAAGAAGCAACAGAAATCGCCTTCAGCAAAATAACCTTTAATTTCATTAACGCTTTTATTGCTCATGTTTTGACGGAAAGGTTTTTGATGTTGTTCTTGATAACGAGGGATTGTAAAGCTTGCACCAACACCACAAGGACCATACCATATCATATCTTCATTCCAAGAACGTCTTAGGCTATCAGCAGGAGTGCTGTGTCCTACGTTCAATGAATCTAAATCATTTAGCATACCGTCTACAATTTTAAATGTAGCTTCAGCTTTTTCATATGGAGCATCTTCAAACATAAGTCCATTATGGTCACGTGGGCCTGGGTACACGAAGTAGTGACCAGTTTCTGGAGGCAGTGGATAACTTCCAGCTTCTTTCATAAACCCAAGTAAATCAACAAACATCGCTGAATGTGTGATTTTACCATTTTCTACACAAGAAAATTCAACATATTGTAAGTGATGCATTTTTCCAGTTGTACGCACACCTAAAAATTCTTTGTCAAATAAACCCATGAATTGTCCCATGCTCGTAACCCAGACTTTACCATCTGTGCCACGTCCACCCATGAATACATCTTGACGTCTTTGCATTGATGTAAGAGATTCTTTTACAGGTTTCCAGAAAGTTTCAGTTACAGCTTCAGCTCCGGATAAATCCATGAATGGATATACGCCTTCCCATGTGTAATCATCTGAAACATACTTTTTAAGTACACTCAAGATTTCATCTGTAGAACACTTTTCCATATCAGAGAAGTATTCACGTACTAGCTTTTTTTCAGCTTGAAAATTTTCCATTGATATTCTCCTTCAAAAGTTATATTTAATAAATCTTGCATATGCTATTTTAAATATCATTTATTTTACACTAAGTTAAATGCTCTATAAGCATGGTATAAATTTATCCATCAAATAAAAATACGCAGATTATATTTATTATATAGCAAATTTCTTTTTTTTTCAATCTTTTATCAATAAAAAACAGCTAAATTGTTATTATATTAAATTAAAAGTAATCTAGTTTTTATAGAGTAAGTTGATTTTTATCATCTTTAAGTTTTTTAAAATGCATATAAAATCTTTTTCCAACTCCGCTTCCATATGAATTCCAACATAACGGATCTAATTCAACGGCAAGTTTTGCTTCACAACAATAATCTTTTGCAAGTTGATAAAATATATTTTCCATTTCAGACATTTCTTTTTCTTTATTTAAATAATCATCAATATTAACCTCATAAAAGAACAATTTCGTGAAATCTTTTTTTATGCTTCTATACATATAAGCTTGCGTAGTTGTTTTATTTTTCTTAATATGTTTAAACTTATATTTATTGATTACCACATCTTGTGCCTTATCGAGTATATCTAAATCAACGGCAGCAGTATTTTTCTTAGATTTGATTGCGTAATTAAACATATTTGTCACATTTTTATTTATTTCTTTTTCTATATCCTCAGCTTGAGCAATTTGCAAGACAATTTTTTTGTTTTCATTTTTTTCAGCAATTAATATCCAAACTCTTCCTTCACCTTTATAAGAACTTTTATTTTGTAAAAAATAATTTTCAATTTGTGCTAAAGTTTTTTCAGCACTTTCTTCGTCATCATTATCATTTATGCTACAAATCAGTTGTGAATAATATTTAATAATATCATTGAGTTTGTTTGTATTATTACTCATATGTTTCTTTTCCTTTCTGTTAAAAAAGCTTGTTAAATTTAATATAGCTTATTAGTTTAAAAAACACAACAGTTAAGTTATATTATACCTTTTTATATGGATGTATTTTGTTAATCATTTTATTTAATTTTGAAAAAAATCGCTATTTCAACGTCAATATTGTTAAATAAATAACACAATCGTTTGAAAAATAAAATAACCTAAAATTTTACCAAAAAATAATCAAAAAAATACAAAAAGTATTTGACTTTGCTATGAATATATAGTAAACTTTTCTGTATGAATATAATATTTTGTTCACTAGTTTTGGGGATTTTGGACAAGATATTGATTAAAAATTTCGCTTAATTCTTGGAGGAATTCTATAATGAATGTCAAAACAGTTACAGTTTTCGGTGCTAATGGCACAATGGGAACTAATATCTCAGCAGTATTTGCTTCTTTAGGAAATGCAAAAGTTTATATGGTTGCACGTTCTTTAGAAAAAGCTGAAAAAGCAGCTGAAAAAGCAAGAGCTACTATCGAAGATGCATCTTTACATGCAAATTTAGTACCAAAAGATTTTACAAACTTTGAAGATTTAGTTAAAGAATCTGACTTAATTTTTGAAAGTGTTGGAGAAAGTTTTGATATTAAATCAGATATTGCTAAAAAAATTGCTTCTTGTATCAATAAAGGTACAATAATCGCAACTGGTACATCTGGTCTTTCAATTACTGGTCTTGCTGAAATGTATCCTGAAGAACTTCGCCCTTATTACATGGGTATGCACTTCTTTAACCCTCCACAAATCATGCGTATTTGTGAAATCATTCCTACTAAATATTCTGATATTCCATCAGTTGAAGCTTTAAAAGAATATTCTGATAAACAACTTAATCGTGTAGTTGTTGAAATCAAAGATGAAGCTGCTTTCTTAGGAAATCGTGTTGGCTTCCAATTTATTTGTGAATGTATGCAATATGCTGAAAAATATGCAGCTAAAGGTGGTATTGATTATATTGATGCTATCATGGGACCTTTCACAGGACGTGCAATGGCTCCTATTATGACAGCTGACTTTGTAGGTCTTGATACTGATAAAGCAATTGTAGATAACATCTATGATAAAACAAATGACTATGCACGTGACACTTTTGTTTATCCTGAATATGCTTGTAAACTAACAGCTGAAGGTAAATTAGGTCGTAAAGTTGGTATTGGACTTTATAAATCTGAAAAAGATGCTGAAGGTAAAAGAATTTCTTATGTTTATGACATTGAAAGCGGTGAATTCCGTTTAGCTCGTAAATACGATTTACCATTTGCTAAACAAATGTCTGAACAAATTAAAGCTGGTGATTTTACAGCTGCTGCTGCTACATTAATTAATGATACGACTGAAGAAGGTAAACTTTCTCTTTCTCTTATAATTAAGCATGTTCTTTACTCTCTAAATACAGCTAAACTTGTTGGAGATACAATCCATGCATCAGACCATTGTATGGCTACAGGATTTAACTGTTGTCCTCCTTTAGCTCTGATTGACTTCTTAGGTGGTAAAGAAGTATTCGTTAATCTTGCTAAAACTCGTCTAGACGCTGATTTCTTAGCTAAAATTAATTTAGATGAAATTGTTGAAGGTGTTTGTCCATCAACTTATGATTTCAAAAAATTCTTTAAAATTAGATAGTTTTATAAAATGAAAAAACTCTAACTTAAGTAATTAAACTTATTGTTAGGGTTTTTTTGTTCAATATAAAAAACTCAGTATAGAAAAAGATACTACACTGAGTTTTAACTTTTTTAAAAATTTATTCCACTTCTTCATTACCCCAGTTATGATAAATATTTTGAACATCATCATTATCTTCAAGTAAATCAATTAACTTTTGCATATTCTTAATATCTTCTTCATTTTCTAAATTAACATCATTTTGTGCAATAAGGCGAATTTCAGCTTCAATGAAAGTATAACCTAATTCCTCTAGTTTAGAATAAACAGAAGAAAAGTCTTCAGGCGAAGTATAAATTTCATATATTTCTTCATCAGATGAAAAATCCAAAGCACCAGATTCAAGAGCTTCCATCATTACATCATCTTCTGATTTTGTAATTTCAGAACCATCAATTACCAAAAGTCCTTTGTTTTCAAACTGCCAAGAAACACAACCAGATGCGCCTAGACCTGCTCCATACTTATCAAAATAATGTCTTACATCTGCTGCTGTTCTATTTTTATTATCTGTAAGAGTCTCAACTATAATAGCGATACCAGAAGGACCATAGCCTTCATAATTTATACTATCATAATTCACAGAATCAGACCCACCAGAGTATTTTTGTAATAATCGATTAATATTATCATTAGGTACATTATTAGCTTTTGCTTTTGCAATAATATCTTTTAATCTTGAATTAATTAAGGGATCTGCACTTCCTCCATTTTTAATAGCGACTTGCATTTCACGACCAATTTTTGTAAATATTTTGGCACGCTTTGCATCATTTGCACCTTTTTTATGCGCTATAGTTTTCCATTTTGAATGTCCTGACATTTTGTATCTCCTTTGGATATATTTAATAAATTAAAAATAAAAATAAAAAAACTCCCACAAAAGTGAGAGTATTTGGCGGGGGCAGAAGGGATCGAACCCTCGGCACACGGTTTTGGAGACCGTTGCTCTACCAGCTGAGCTATACCCCCATAAAAATATAAGTTTTAGATAAAAAGCGAGCTACTGCTCGCTTTTGGTGGGCCTTCGGGGACTCGAACCCGGGACCTACCGGTTATGAGCCGGTTGCTCTAACCAACTGAGCTAAAGGCCCTGATATTTTAATAATTTACCACCATTAAATAATGGTGGTAAATTTATAAAAATGGCTCCTCAAGTAAGACTCGAACTTACGACCCTGCGGTTAACAGCCGCATGCTCTACCGACTGAGCTATTGAGGAATATGTGTAGGCGCTGACTTATCTTCCCGAGCCGTCTCCAGCTAAGTATTTTCAGCGT
>CAYJKB010000072.1:0-6478 GCA_964370625.1 uncultured Oscillospiraceae bacterium
GATATGAAGTGAATTTTGTTCAAAACTTTACTGATATTGATGATAAAGTTATAAAACGTGCAAATGAAGAAGGCACAACATTTGATAAAATTGCTGATAAATACATTGAAGAATATTATGTAGATGCTAAAGGGTTAGGCGTAAAAGAAGCTACAGCACATCCAAAGGCTACTGATTGTATGGATGAAATTATAAATATTGTTCAAACTTTAATTGATAAAGATTTTGCATATGTGGCTGAAGGTGATGTATATTTCCGTACTAAAAAGTTTGAAGGTTATGGAAAATTATCAGGACAACCAATGGAAGATTTATTAGCTGGTGCTAGAATTGATGTTGATAATAGAAAAGAAGATCCAATGGACTTTGCAATTTGGAAAGCTGCAAAAGAGGGTGAACCTAGTTGGAACACGCCTTGGGGCAATGGTCGCCCTGGCTGGCATATTGAATGCTCTGCAATGGTTAATAAATATTTAGGTAAAACAATTGATATTCATTCAGGAGGTAAAGATTTAACTTTCCCTCATCATGAAAATGAAATTGCTCAATCAGAAGCTTGTAATGATGCTCCATTTGCAAATTATTGGTTACACAATGGATTTTTAACTATTGATAATCAAAAAATGTCGAAATCTTTAAATAACTTCTTTATGGTGCGTGAAGCTGCTGAAGTTTATGGATATGAAGCAATTCGTATGTTTATGTTATCTGCTCATTATAGAAGCCCTATTAACTATTCAGAAGATTCATTAAAACAAAGTAAAGCTGCATTAGAACGCATTACAACAGCTCGTCAAAGTTTAGAATTTTTATGCACTAACGGTGCTGAAGGTGACTTGATTGAGGCTGAAAAAACTGCAATTGATGGCTATAAAGCTTATACAGAAAAATTTATTGCTGCTATGGATGATGATATTAACACAGCAGATGCTGTTGCAGTTATCTTTGAAATGGTGCGTGAAGTAAATACTTTTATTAAAGAAAACTCACCTACTCGCACTTTTGCTAAAGCTACTTTAAAAGCATTAGATGAACTTTGTGATGTATTAGGGTTAGTTCCACAAGAGCAGGACAACGCACTTGATGCTGAAATCGAGAAATTAATAGAAGCTCGTACAAGGGCTAAAAAAGATAAAGATTTTGCACTTGCTGATAAAATTCGTGATGATTTACTTGCTCGTGGTATTGAACTTAAAGATACAAGACAAGGTGTACAATGGTCTAGAATATAATTGAATAGTAAAGAGGCTGTGTCGAAATAAAATGTTTTCGACACAGCCTCTTTTATGCTTATTAATTATTTTCTTTTAAGCACATCACGTACTTTATTTATGATTTCATCAGCAGTAAGTTTGTATTCTTCACGTAAGAAGTTTTCAGGGCCTACTTGACCAAATTCATCATTAACACCAACCATTTCCATAGGAACTGGGCAGTTTTTAGCAACAACACGAGAAATTGCACAACCTAAGCCACAAGTCATATTATGGTTTTCAGCAGTTACAATAGCGCCTGTTTCTTGTGCAGCTTTTATGATTAATTCTTCATCTAAAGGTTTCCATGTGAACATATCAATTACACGAGCAGAAATACCTTCAGCTTTTAGAATTTCTTCAGCTTTAAGTGCTTCGTCCACCATAATACCAGATGCAATAATAGTAACATCAGTGCCATCTTTTAAAGTAACACCTTTACCAATTTTAAATTCGCTACCATCTTCATAAACTGTTGTAATAGTTTTACGAACCATACGGCAGTAAGACAGACCATAATGGTCATTTAATTCTTTAGTAATTGATACTAGTTGAGCAAAGTCAGTAGGGTCGATAACAACAGCATCAGGAACAGACATATAAAGTGCAGCATCTTCGAAAGGCATATGAGTACCACCATTAAAAGCAGCTGATACACCAGGGTCTGAACCTATTACTTTAACGTTAAGTTTAGCATAAGCTACAGACATAAAAGCTTGGTCAAAAGCACGACGGGATGAAAAACAACCGAAAGAATGCATATAAGCTTTTTTACCAGTTGCAGAAAGTCCAGCTGCAATACCCATTGCATTAGCTTCGGCAATACCAGCATTAAATGCACGTTCTGGATATTTTTTCATAATACCACCTGTGTTAATACAGCTAACAAGGTCACAATCTACATATACAACAGATGGGTCATTATCCATAAGTGTTTCAAGTGTTTTTGCAAATGCATCACGATTTGCACGTTTATCTACTTCATGTTTACCAATTAATTTAAAACTCATTATAATTCCCCTCCTATGCGTTTTTTACTTGTTCAAGATATTTTTCAGCTACAGCAATAGCTTCATCGAATTGCTCTGCAGAAACTTGAGAACTATGAGCACCAGTGCTTTCAGCAAAAGTACAACCACGACCTTTAATTGTATTAAGTACAATGCAAGATGGTTTGCCTGTGTTTGCTTTAGCATTCATAATAGCATCATAAACAGCTTCAATGTCATTTCCATCGATAGATTGAGTATAGAAACCAAAAGCATTAAATTTATCTTCAAAGCTTAGTGGGTTTAGAATATCTTCGCAAGAACCATCAAGCTGACGCTTGTTATGGTCAACAAACATGATTAATTTATCAAGTTTATAATGAGATGCAAACATTGCACCCTCCCACACTTGACCTTCATTACATTCGCCATCACCTACGATAAGGTAAGTATAAGCATCATTTTTATCAATGCGATTTCCAAGTGTCGCACCAATAGCAGTTGAAACCCCTTGACCTAGTGACCCAGTTGTCATATCAATACCAGCAGTTTTATTTCTATCTGTATGAGATGGTAGGTTTGTATGAGGTTTATTTAATGTTGCAAGCTCTTCCATTGGGAAAAAGCCTTTTAATGCTAAAGTAGCATATACAGATGGGCCAGCATGACCTTTACTTGTAACTAACCAATCACGACCTGCTTTGCGTGGGTCTTTAGGGTCAATATTCATTACATCACCATATAAACAAGCCAATGTTTCAATAATAGACATTGAACCACCAACATGCCCAAAACCAAGTGTTTTGATTTCTTTAAGTGTTTCTACTCTGATTTGTTCGGCAAAAACACGAAGTGACTTCATTTTTTCTGATTTTTGCATAAAAATGACATTCCTTTCTTCTATAACACATAAATAATAATATTTGTTCAGTGTAAAATCATATACTTAAAATTCTAACATTATTTATATATTATTTCAATGTAAAACTTGACGAAAAAATTGTTGATTTACATAAAATATTAAAGAAAATTTGTGCAATTAGCTAAAAATCAAAAAAATAACATATTTTGATAAATTTATATCAATTTATATTCACATTTTGGTTAATTTATGATACTATATATCAGGATTGACTTTTATAATAAAAATAAAATATATTTAGAAAGGACGAAAATTTGAAGATGAAAATTAGTAGATTAAATTCGCTTGAGCAATATATTTTACTTAAAGATACAGTTTCTATAGATGAACTATGTGAGGTTTTTAATGTTTCGAAAAATACGATAAGACGTGACTTAAATGAACTTGAAGCTCGTGGTCATATTGTTAAAGTTTATGGAGGTGTTACAACAGTACAATCTAAAGAAGTTGTGCCAATGCCAGTTAGAAGCACATTAAATTCTGCAAATAAATCATATATAGGAAAAGTTGCTGCAAATATTGTGCAAGATGGAGATACAATTTTCCTTGATAGTGGTACAACCACATCTTGTATCATCAAATATTTATCAAATCTTAAAAAAATAACTATTATATCACACAGCTTAAACGTACTTTTAGAGGCATCGAAATTTGAAAATATCAATATTATTTCATTAGGTGGATTATATAATGGGTCAACAGGTTCGTTTGTTGGAATATCCACACTTGAAAACATTTCAAACCTTAGAATAACTAAGGCGTTTATGGCAGCTACAGGAGTTTCGATTGAAAGCGGGCTTACGAGTACAACGTTTTTAGAAGCTGAAATCAAGCGTGGTGTTGTAACACGTTCAAAGGAAGTATATTTAATGGCAGACACCACAAAGCTAGATCATGACGCTGTTATAACTTATTGTCCGATTTCTTCATTGACAGGATTTATTACAGACAGTAATTTGCCACAAAAATATATTGATTATTGTAAGCTTAATAATGTTAAAATTTATTTTTAAAAATACATATGTAAATTAACTTTAGGAGAACACAAAAATGCAAACAGATTATTCACGTGTAAAGCGTGGGTGTTATGTGGCAAATGCAGTAATGGCAGTGGTAAACATTATCCCTGCTTTACTATTTGTCACTTTTCGCACGTTATACGACCTTTCATTTACCCTACTTGGACTACTTGTTGTATTAAATTTTACAACACAGCTTATAGTAGATTTAATTTTTTCATTCTATGCACATAAATTTAATATCGAAAAAACAGTAAAAAGTATACCTGTAATTTCTATAATAGGATTTTTGTTATATGCGTTATTGCCAATGATGTTTCCGAATTTTGCTTATATAGGAATTTGCATAGGAACTATTATAGTTTCTGCCTCTTGTGGATTTGCAGAAGTATTAGTAAGCCCTGTAATTGCAGCTATTCCAGCTGAAAACCCAGACAGAGAAATGAGTAAGGTGCACGCTGTTTATGCATGGGGTGCTGTAACATCTACGATTTTAGGTACAATATTAATTAATTTTTTCGGAAATGACAATTGGTATTTTATTATGTTAATAGCAGCATTATTACCTTTGTATGGAGCGATTTGTTTTTATAATTCAAAACTTCCACCACTTCATACACATGAAAAAACTTCAGGGGTAATCAAACTTTTAAAAAATAAATCTATGATTTTTTGCATAGTTTTAATATTTTTAGGCGCATCAACAGAATGTGTAATTGCTCAATGGAGTTCTAGCTATTTAGAAAGAGCGTTGTTATTGCCAAAAATTTGGGGAGATTTATTAGGTGTAGCCCTATTTTCTGTAAGTTTTGGAATCGCACGTAGTTTATATGGGAAAATTGGAACAAATATTAGAAGAGCCATTTTTGTAAGTTCAATAGGTGCAAGTATTTGTTATTTAACAATTGCCCTTAGCAATATTACGGCAATTAATATGCTTGCAATTATTATGGCTGGCTTTTTTGTCGCTATGTTATGGCCGGGAGCTTTAATGATAGTTCAAGAAAAATTTCCAACAAGTGGAGTTGCGATTTTTGCACTTATGGCAGCTGGTGGAGATTTAGGTGCATCAGTAGGCCCGCAAATTATGGGTGTGGTTACAGACGTTGCGATTAGCAATTCTATGTTGATTAATATAAGTCAGACATTAGGACTTTCAGCAGAACAATTTGGAATGAAATTTGGTATAACAGTTACTGCAATAGCCCCAATTCTTGTTGCTGTCTTAATTGGATTTGAGCTAAAAAATTATAATAAAAATAAAAAAATCAACTAATGTTAAAATAAAGGCTGAAGATTTAACATTGTAAAATTAAGGTATAAAGAACAAGAAGAAATGATTACTTATAGATTAAAATATAAATTATAATACAAATAGGAATTAAAATTTCGTGAAATATACTAGAATTTAAGATTTTTCTTTACAATAACGTTTTAACGTGGTAAAATACAGAAGTGGTTTTTCAAGTGGTAAATTCTGCTTGAAGGCTATTAAATTTAAAACAATTTTTAAGGAGAATAAGATGAAAAAATTTTTATTACTAGCGCTATCTCTAATGCTATGTTTTTCCCTTGTGGCATGTGGTGGCGATGCCCCAGCAGATGATACTACACCTGATGATTTAGATGGTGCAGATGTAGCAACTGATGATGTTGCAAGCGAAAGCGATTTAGCATATATCCAAGATAAAGGCACTATGATTGTTGGTTACACAATGTATGAGCCAATGAACTTTGAAGATGAAAACGGTGAACTTACAGGTTTTGACACAGAACTTACTAAACTTGTAGCAGAAAAATTAGGTGTAACTCCTGAGTTCCAACTAATCAACTGGGATACTAAAGAAATCGAACTTGAAGGAAAAACTATTGACGTTATCTGGAATGGTTTCACACTAAACGAAGAACGTATGGCTAACATGGCTTGTACTGACCCTTATGTTAAAAATGCACAAGTTGTTGTTGTAAAAAATGGTTTTGAATACACTGACCTGACTTCACTAGCTGGCAAAACTGTTGTTGCTGAAATCGGTTCTGCTGGTGAAACTCAAATCATTGGTGAGTCTGCTGACCCTGCTTTAGCTGAAGTTTCTTACATCGGTAAATCTACTCAAGTAGATTCAATTCTTGAAGTACAAGCTGGAACTGCTGATGCTGCAATTGTAGACCTTACACTTGCAATGTCAATGACAGGTGAAGGCACTGATTTTGCTGAAATCACTATGGTTGATGAACTTGCTGAAGAATACTACGGTGTAGCATTTAGAAAAGGTTCTGATGTACCTGCTGAAGTAA
>CAYJKB010000073.1:0-5914 GCA_964370625.1 uncultured Oscillospiraceae bacterium
ATTGCTTGCTTTGGAACATCATCTATCGAATCAAAAAATCTTGCATTTGCCTCAAGGGTTAATTCTCCTAAATCAATTACGTGAGTCAATTTTTCAAACCCTCTATCAGGTTCATTAAAACCAATATGGCCATTGAGCCCCATTCCTAGAACCTGTAAATCAACACCGCCTAGCTCTACTATTTTTTCATCATATCGTGCACATTCTTCTTCAAGATTCGGTGCCTTACCTGGTATAAGATGAAACTATACCTAAATTAGCAACTTCTTGCATAGTTGGCATAGATGAAATTGCGCCTCTTTTTGTAACACAAAGTGAAGCTGCAGCATTTGCAAATTCAGCGAATTTCTCCAGTTCTTCAAGAGAAATTTCATTCAGATTTTTCTTAGAATCAACAATTTTAAATAAAACCGAACCCCAAAAAGTATCGCCAGCTCCTGTTGTGTCCACAACTTTGTCTGCTTTAAACCCTTTTACATGCGAAAACCCTTTCGAATTTCCTATCAAAGTTCCATTCTCTCCTAAAGTTATCGCAACAACCGGAACCCCTTTTGAAAGGAGATATTTCATAGCGTTTTCTGGTGTTTTCTCGCCTGTCATAAGTACGGTTTCTTCATCGGATATTTTGAGAATATCTACCTGTTCGATAACGCTTTTCATAATTTCCGAAGCAACTTCTTCATTTTCCCACAATAATGCTCTATAATTCGGATCATATGAAATAAGTGCGCCAGTTTTTTTAGCTTTCTCAATTGCAAAAAGAGTCGCTTCTCGGTTTTTATTGTGAGTAAGTGAAAGCGAGCCGAAATGAAATATTTTTGCGTCTTCAATAAGCGAAATATCGACTTCTTCTTTGGATAAATTAATATCCGCACTGTGTTTTCTTGAAAAAGCAAAGCTTCTCTCGCCGTTTTCACTTAATGTCACAAAAGCAAGTGTCGTAAAATAATCTTTATCAGAAATAAGTCCTTTTGTTTCAATATTAGCGTCTATTAATGTCTGCCTGAGGAATTCCCCTTGCATATCAGTACCAATTTTACCGATGAATGCAGTTTTAGCGCCAAACTTTGTACTAGAGGCTAAAACATTAGCTGGTGCTCCACCTGCATTTTGCTCAAAAACCTTCATTCCATTTTCTGAATTTTTCATCGGAGTGTAGTCAATTAAAATCTCCCCTAATGCCACAATATCATATTTCTTCATAATATCCTCACTCTATAGCTTAAAAACTCTGTAATCTTCATTAAATATCTGTGATTTCGTATTCTCATTTGGATAAATTCTCGAAGTCATTACTTTTTCACCATCATTTAAAAAGACTTCAATAATCGATGTATCCATTATAACTTTAATATTAGAAAGTGTATCAATTTTGCAATTTCTTACCGTTCTTCCAGCGCCAATATCATTTGTAAACTTCATTTTAAACACATTATCACTATAAGAAAGCTCTAACCCTTCGCAGATATTTGCTATAACTCCATCTTGATTTTTTATATCAACCTCAGCATAAAATCTATCATAAACCTTGGCTAAATCATCTACTTCTTCGTCTAATTTATCATAAAATTCCTGTGGTATTTGCGATAACACTGCATTTTCTTTATATGTTAAAACTCGAGGTATTGTCATTAAATGTTGCCAATTATGTTCTATGCTTTTGTTTGTATATTCATTTTCAGCATCTGGCATACCTGCCCATCCGATTAGAATTCTTCTGTCATTTTCATCTAAAAATGTCTGTGGAGCGTAGAAATCAAAACCATAGTCCCAATCAATAAATTTATCCAGTTCAGGGTTATCTTGTATAAAGGATTTTTCGGATATAAAATAACCTGAACTATACACATTTTGGAAAGTAAACTCTTCCCTTTTAACTCCTTGTGGACTAATTGACAGTATGTTTTTACCCTCCAAAGCAAAAACATCAGGACATTCTAACATATACCCAAGGTGGTTTTTAGGAGCAATATCTTTAACAAATTCCCAGTTTTTCATATCTTCCGAGCTATATAATAAAACTTTACCTATATCTTGTCGTGTTCTTCCACCTAAAACCATAAAATAAGTATCGTTTTCTTTAAACACTTTAGGGTCTCGAATATGTTGTGTATAGTTTTTGGGATAATCTTCATTTGTCAAAAGTAAAACTTTATCTGTATATTTTTTTCCATCTTTCGTAGTTGTCAAAACAGTATTTGAGCGCCTACCAGATGTAATATAATCCGCATTTTCGACGTCTTCTTTAACATTCCCTGTATAAAAGATATAGATTTCATCGTTTTCAACAAAAGCACTACCTGAATATGCACCGTCTTTATCATAATAGCTGTCTGTTAAAATATGCTCGCCATCAAATGAAAGGTTTAAAAGCTCATGACCTTTATAAAGTCCCCAAACCTTTTTTCCACCTAAAACATCATCAGGTGAGTATTGAAAATATACATAATAAGTCCCATTTTTCTGGCATAATCCTACTGGGTCATTAAGCCACCCTTTAGGTGGTTCAATATGTAGTTTTGTACGATAATTATTCATTAATTTGATCACTCCTTTCATTACTTGAAAAATATTTTTCAAGCTTCTATACTTTAATTAATGCTTTTTCTAAATCAAACACAACTTCGTCAGAATTTGTAACGGTTACAGCAGTCGAAATATCATATCCTGCTTTTTTAATTTCTTCTATTTCAAAACTAATTAATTTTTGACCTTTTGACACCGTTTGACCACTTTGTACAAAGGCTTTAAAGTATTTTCCATCAAGCTCTACAGTGTTTATTCCTATATGAATTAGAAGTTCAACTCCATCATTTGACTTTAAAGCTACTGCATGACTTGTCGGGAAAATCATCTCAACAGTGCCATCAAATGGTGCAATTGCGTTGCTTCCAGTTGGAGTAATCATAACCCCTTTACCTAAAACACCACTTGCAAAAGTTTCATCATTCATTTCAGAAATCGGTGAAATTTTGCCTTCTAGTGGAGCGATTATTCCGCCTTCATCTGCTGGTTTTAGTGTATTATCTGCTGATGTTTCTGCTACTTGATCTTTATGTGTAAACCAAGATAATGCGAATGCTATACCTGCTGAAATTACCATAAGTAATAAATATTGTACTAAATGGTTACCTGTGATTAATATACCGAAAATACCTGTAATTCCATAAGCTGTTGCAACAATTCCTGTAATACTTGCAAAAATACCACCAAAAGCTGCCGCGATACAAGCGCAAACAAACGGTTTTATAAAACGCAGGTTAACCCCAAAGATTGCAGGCTCAGTTATACCCATGAATGCTGAAAGTGAAGCTGGAAGTGCCATAGCTTTTATTTTTTTGTCTCGAGATTTTAAAGCAACCGCAAGCGCTGCTCCACCTTGAGCTACGTTTGCCGCAGTCGCAATTGGCATCCATGCGTTTACGCCTGTGCTACTTAAAAGACCTGCTTCAAGAGCATTATACATGTGATGAACACCGCCAACTACAGTAACACCATATAGTCCGCCAGCGATTGCAGCACCAATACCAAGTGGGATAGAAATTAAATATAAAGCTCCGCTTAAAATCCAGTTTTCTATAGTTACAAAGATAGGTCCAACGGTTGTAAGTGTGATATAACTTGTTAATAATACCGAAACTAACGGTGTAACAAATAAATCAAACATTTCTGGGACAACTTTATGCAATTTCTTCTCTATAACAGATAACAAGAAAATAGCAACAACTACTGGTACCACATGACCCTGATATCCGACAAGCTGTATATCATAAAGCCCAAACCAAACGCTGGTTGTCGGGATAACTTCTGCCGATGCTACTGACCATGCATTCATGAGGTTTGGATGAATTAACACCATACCTATTACAGCACTTAAATAAATATTTGCACCAAAAACTTTACCTGCACTCATTGCAATCAGGATTGGTAAAAATACAAAAGCTGCATTTGAAAATAGCTGAATTAGTGTATATGTATCATTTTGTAATAACTCTGGGAATACCTTTGGTAGCCCGTCCATAAGCCCCATTAAAAGACCACTTGCAACGATTGCTGGAATAATCGGAATGAAGATATCTCCAAGCATTTTTATCGCTCTAAAAAAGATATTTTGCTTTTGCATCGCAGCTTTTTTAACGTCATCTTTTGTTTGCACCTGAATATTTGCCAAAATCGCAAATTCATCGTATACCTTATTAACGACCCCAGTTCCAAAAATAATTTGAATTTGTCCAGAAGCTTCAAAAGCTCCTTTCACGCCATCAACTTGCTCTACAGTTGCTTTATTGACTTTTTTACTGTCAGACACGACAAGACGAAGTCTAGTCGCACAATGGGAAGCTGAAATAATATTCTCACTCCCTCCAATAGCCTTTAAAACTTCAGAAGCAATTTGGTTTGCATTTAGTTTAGCCATAACATAAAGTCCTTTCAATCCTGTTGTAATATGAAATCAATTTCATTTGATATGCTTAGTATATATTATTTTAAAAGCTTTATCCACACGCAGGAACAACAAAATTAAATTTTCTTTTTTGTATGTTTCATATCATTTCACATTTTATTTGCCGTTTGTTGACTTTCTTTCTTTGATTTCATAGTCGAGTTTTAGAGTTTTCGGGATACTGTTATTTTTATTCAAAAGAGCCAAAAACAGGTTTGCTGCCTCAATACCACTGGTTTTATAGTGTAAATGTGCTGTCGTAAGTGGAGATGCTGCTAGTTTTCCCGCTTTTGAGTCACCTACAGAAGTAATTACAATATCTTTCGGTATTGACATTCCATTCTCTAAAATGCAACTCATCGCCCCTAAAGCTATGCTATCTGTTGCACAAAAAACACAATCAGGAACAAGCCCTTTATTTAGTATGCTTTGCATTTTGATATAACCTGATTCAGAATTAAACTTTGAAATCGTTATCATATTATCGCTAATTTGTATTCGTTTTTCATCTAATGCTTTTAAAAATCCTTCTTTTCTTGCAAGGCCTGCAGCTTTGTCCTCCTCAGAAACTCCAATGTATAAAGGTTTCTTGCACCCCTTAGCAATCATAAGCTTTGTAAGTGCATATGCTGCCCCAAAATCATCATGGCAAACACAGTTATAACCTCGATATTCTTGCCCAACTATGATAACCGGAATTTTCATTCTTGATAGGATTTTTTTATGTTTCTCGGTGAAATATGTTGCAAGCAAAATAACACCATCAACCCTGTTAGACTTGAATAAATCAAGATATTCTATTTCTTTTTCGGCATTATTGTTGGTGTTTACAAGCAAAATTTGATACCCTTCTTCATCAAGAACTTCACTAAGCCCTTCAACCACTCGAGAACAACTTTCACTTGATAATTTCGGCAAAATTACCCCAACGAGCTTTGTAACACGTGTTCGGATATTTTGCGCCTGTGGGTTTGGGTTATACCCTGTTTTTTCGAGTGCTTTTTCAATCAGTATACGCTTATCACCACTAAGATACCCATTGTTAAAATATCTACTCACAGCAGATTTAGAAACTCCTGCAATTTTAGAAAATTCTGTAATATTCATGTAAATCCACCTCATTCTGAAATCGTTACCATAAATATATCATACTTTACTCATTTTTTCAAGATTTACAAATATACAAAAATAAAAATACAAGTCTTACACCTAAGCAATAAATAACGCAGTAGAAACTACTACCCCACCAACATTTACATTAAAAGTCGGAAAAACATTATATTTAGTGAATGTGTCTTTTAACGAAAAAAGCAGCGAAAGTATGCAAGATAAAGTTGAACGACTAATAAAAAGTGAAATCTTAAAATCTCAACAATAAATTTCTTAAATACCCTTGACAAAAAGCAACCGATGATACCTTACTTTCAGCTATGGAGAACGCAAACAATGCTGAGGTTGATACTGAGATTA
>CAYJKB010000074.1:0-5858 GCA_964370625.1 uncultured Oscillospiraceae bacterium
TTGAAGAAATAATATTTAAAGAATTAGTGTATATATAAATGAGAAAAGAGCTAGTTGATTTGATTAGCTCTTTTTTAAATACCTAATTTATACCGATATGTCGGTTTTTATGATTGAAATATCGGTTTATTTATGATATAATATTTCGGTAAACCTTAATTGATTACTAATGGAGGTAAAGAAATTGGTTTCATACAATAAATTATGGAAAAAGATGATAGATTTAGAAATGAAGAAAAAAGATTTAAAAGAAATTACAGGTATCGGCTCTACTACTATGACAAAGTTAGTGAAAAATGAACCTGTTTCTATGGATGTTATGGTTAAAATTTGCTTAGCATTAAAATGCAATATAGGAGAAGTTATGGATGTGGTGATATGCGAAGATTAAAAGGTATATCGCTTTTTTCAAGTGCTGGTATAGGAGAAACGTATTTTAAGGATGTAGGCATTGATATTGTTGTTGCAAATGAGTTATTACCAAAACGTGCTGAATTATATAGAAAAGTGCATAAGGATACCTTTATGGTATGTGGAGATATAACTGATGACAGAACATTTAATGATATTATAGAACATTCTCCCCCAAAAATAGATTTTTTATTAGCTTCACCACCTTGTCAAGGTATGAGCGTAGCTGGGAAAAATCGTTGTCAGATTTCAATGGAGTCAGATGAAAGAAATTATCTAATAACCTATGTTATCAAAATAATTAATCAGACAAATCCCGACTATATTTTAATTGAAAATGTCCCATCTTTACTTAAATTAGAATTAAACTATAAGGGTGAATTTAGAACGGTATTAGAAATATTAAAATATGAGTTTGGGAATGAATATTGCATCGAAGGTAAGGTTGTGGATGCCTCAGATTATGGAGTTCCACAAACAAGATTAAGAGCTATTATTAAAATTAATAAGCTTGGTAAAGTATGGCACTGGGTTGATAAAGTTGATAAAAAAGTTACTGTTGAAGAAGCAATAGGTCATCTCCCTTCGTTAGAGGCAGGCGAAAAGTCTGATATAAAATGGCATTTTGCTCGAAAGCATACCGATAAAAATATTTTGTGGATGAAAAACACTCCTACTGGAAAAACAGCTTTTTCAAATGAAATTTATTATCCACAAAAGGATGATGGTACAAGAATAAGAGGTTATGAGTCATCATATCGACGTATTAAGTGGGATGCCCCATCGCCTACAATCACAATTAGGAATGACTGCATAGCATCACAGAGAAATGTGCATCCAGGCAGATTACTTGATGATGGAACATATTCAGATGCAAGAGTACTTACACCATTAGAACTAATGATTCTTACATCACTACCATTGAATTGGAGTATTCCAGATGATACTCCAGAAATTTTAGTAAGACAATGTATTGGTGAGTCTATACCACCACTAATGTTAAAGAAAATTGTTGGAGGAATAGAAAAATGAATAAAATAAAGGCGATTTCTTTATTTGCAAGTGCTGGCATAGGAGAACTGCTTATTAACCAAACAAACATTGATGTTGTGGGTGCAAATGAACTACTGCCCAAAAGAGCAGAATGTTACAGATTTTTTCATCCTAATACAGAAATGTATTGTGGAGATATTACGGAAGACGAAACAAAGGAATATGTACTAGCTATGGCGAAAAAATATGGTGCGACAATGCTAATTGCAACTCCACCTTGTCAAGGTTTTAGTACATTAGGAAAAAATAAAATTCAAACTCACTTTGAAAAAGATAGACGAAACTTTTTGATTTTAGAAGTATTAGAGATTATAGACCAACACGATTTTGATTATATACTGATTGAAAATGTACCAAAATTTATAGAGATGTTTTTTCCATACCAAGAGGATTACTTTAAAATTTCTGAAATTCTTACACAAAGATATTCAGAAAAATATAGTATAGAAATTGATGTTTTAAATGCAAAAGATTATGGAGTTGCACAATCTCGCCCTAGGGCAATAATTAAAATGTATAAAAAGCATTTAAAATGGTCTATGCCTACACCACAAAATCAAATCACTATGCAAGAAGCTATTGGTCATCTTCCGTCACTAGAGTCAGGCGAAGACTCTGGAATAAAGTGGCATTCAGCTAAAATACAAAACGATAGAGCAATATTAGCACTTAAACATACACCAACTGGAAAAAGTGCTATAAATAATGAAATTCATTATCCTAAAAAAGAAGATGGAAGCAGAATAAAAGGATTTCATAATACTTTTAAACGAATGGTATGGGATCAACCTTGTCACGCAAGAACAACTTTTAGTGGGAGTATCAGCTCACACAATAATGTTCATCCGGGAAGACGGTTAGAAGATGGAACTTATTCAGATGCAAGAGTTTTAACACTCTTAGAAACATTTATTGTATCATCTATGCCTACTGATATTGAATTTCCAAAAGGTTCATCAGATACATTTATAAGAACAGTTATTGGAGAAGCAATTCCACCAAAACTTATGACAGAAGTACTAAATATGATTGAAAGGTAGGTTTGATATATGCCTGTTATGGTCGAAAGAAACAAATGGATTTTATATAAACATACATCTAATTATGAAATTATTAAAGCTGTTGCACTTGATGTAAAGAATAGTTGTAAAACCAATATTTCTGAAAATGAGAAACAAAGAATGCAAGAACGACTTACAATGTTAAATTTGTATAAAACACGTAATCCTAAAGAGAAACCATTAGATTCAATAAGCCATCGAATTAATACTCTCGAATATTATATGTTCGGATACAAAAGCAAAGTTGCTGGCGATAAAAAGTTTATTTTTAGTCCTCTGGGCAATCTCTTTTTGAAACACATAAATGATGAAGAAAAATCAAAAAAGATATTTATAGCTATGCTTTTTGCTATGCAATTTCAGCATCCTGGCAGTAGCACAAATAAAATATTTCAGCTTTATCCATTTAGGCTAATCTTTAAATTACTTTTAGATGAGCGACTAGATGGGAAATTATATAACAAAGAAGTAGAGTATGCTGTTGTTTTTAAAACAATTATGAATGAAATAGAATATGAAAAACTAATTGAAGAAATTTTAAGTATTAGAAGTTTGTCTATTGAAGAAATGGCTGAAAAATTCAAGAAAGATGAACATACATATGTCAATACAGTCTATGAATGGGAGTATTATACCCAAACTCTACTTGAGCAAATCGGACTAATAGATAGGCATACTGGTGAAGTTATATGCAAACTTTTTCATCCAAGCAACACTAATGCCAAAAGTCCTCCTACTGGCAGAAAAGCAACAGATGGGTATATCACACTAAATAATAGTGTACAAACATTTGTAACTGATATGACACGAGAATATTCTTGTTTTGATACTCCAATAAGATTAGATGATGATGAAAGAATGACTATTGACTGTATTAAAGAAATATTTAGCTTCTATCCTCAAATACTGCTAAATGAAATTGGAGAAGCTGATGAATTAACATCATTACTTGAATTACCAAAACTTATTGAGCAATATGCAAGCAATCCTAATAATAGTACAGCTTACCTATTCGAGAATGTACTTACAGAAGGGTTTAATATGTTCCATAATGTTGAAGCTGTAACAAGAGGTGGAGCAGCTCACACTGATATAGAGTGCTTGTACATCACAAGGCATAAAAAGTTTGCAGTTGAGTCTAAATCAACAGCAAATAAACTATTAGGAATCAATGCTGGAAGATTACGAGAACACAGAGAAGAAATTGGTGGAGAATACACTATCGTTGTTACACCTAGATATGTACCAGCAACAAAACGAGATATTAAAGATACTCCAATAGTTATTGTCTTAGCAAGTACGTTTGCAGAATATCTTTATAACCATATTTTTCACGATGTTAGAGATATTGACTTTGAAGATTTTGATTCAATTATAACTGAAAACTTAGGTCAAGATATAAGCCATTTAATTTCTAATATGACATTAGAAAAATTTGCCACAGCATAATTTAAACTTGGATACAGAATTATATTCGGAGAGGAATTTTATGACATTAGAACAAATGAAAAATTTATTAGCAAATTTGAACAGTGTAACAGATTGGTCGATACAGCTGATGAAATTTAAGCACTCATCAGCAAGTATTAGCACTTATTTTTGTCGAAACATTGTATTAGAGCCTACTGGAAAAGTAAGAGAAATTGTAGAAAGAATTACTTCTACATATATAAATTCTCCTAAAAACAAGATGGACGAGTATATAGCGATGCAAGAATACAATGGCACAACCGATTCCCAAATCATTTACACAATTGCAATTAATAATGGCTTAATTGCTGATGAATATTTAGCGTTAATCAATGGAATATCAGAACCAGATAACGAAGTAAACATTTTTGAGATGAAATCAAATGCTTATTTAATTCATGGAACTCTAAGTGGTGTAGAGAATGGTGTAGAAGTAACTAAGCCAATAAAGTTAATTTCTATGCAAAACCCTCTAACAAGTTTGAAAAATAAATTTTTTAGTTCAAATGGTACATTTAAAGAAATAACAGATAAAGTCCTAAATTTAAGACCAATGTTTGATGTACTAATATATGATGGCACCATATATATGTTTACTCTGGCTGGCGAGAAATTATTTAATATGGAGCGAGCATATAAATCTGTTTGTGCAAATAAAGTTACAGAGGTAATAGGGTGTGATTTTATTACTGATAACGACTCTTTTAGCAACACTGCATTAACAGGTCATAATCCACGACGATTTATTTCATTTAATCAAAGTAGACTAGAACAATTAAAGGATAGTTCTAAACGCACAGCCTTAGCCAGTAAGTTTGAAATCCCTTTAACCGATGGTAAATTTGATACTACGCAAGAAGGAGCATCCGATAAATTAATTCGATTACTTTGCAACAAAGGAATGATAGACCCTTTCGAAGATGTTCCAGTAGAAGTTTCTAATGCTAAAAGTTGGTCATAAAATAGTGAGGTTAATATGTCTAAAATTTTCTCATTGAGTTTATATTTCATATCATTTACGCCACTTTGGATTTCTGTTGCTTTTGTTGACTTAAAAAGTATTTTTACAACAAAACATGATGTTTATACAGAATATATAAGCCTTTTCTGCATTATTATTGGAATGGTGGTAGCATCACTGTGTATTCTTTCTAATCTAAAAGAAACTACTCTAGAGGGGACAATATCTGTAAGATTACAAAATAGTATAAAACAAAAAACGGTTACTTCTGAATTTTTATTATCGTATATATTACCACTATTTGCGTTTGATTTTACTCTTTGGGACAATGTTGTTTTATTTTTAATATTTTTTGTGACATTTGGATACTTATGTATCAAACATAATTATTTTAGTGTAAATATCGTACTTGAAGTTTTAAATTACAATATATATCTTTGTAATGTTGAAAATAAAGATAATCAACAACTTGAAAAAACAATAGTATCTCGAACTGAGCTGATGTTACTTAAAGGAGAAGAAATTCATATAAAAGCATTAAATAACGATTTTAATCTTCATATTAAACATAGTTAACTACTTCCTCCTACCACCTTTACCCTGTTTAAGCACATCAGATTTTTCAAGAGCCTTCATAAGGACTTGGCACTCTTCATCAGTAAGATGATTAGTGTTAAGTCCTATTTTTTTAGCCAAAAGATTGAATTTCATACGCTGGCTACTTTCTTTCGAGCTGACATAAGTATCAAGGTCGGCTTGAAGCTCTTTCATCTGCTCATTTTCGCTTTTGTTCATTTTAAAGCGTGATTTATGTTCAGATAACAAATTTTGCAACAGCAAATTAAAGCGTTCAGAAATACGAAAACGTAAATATTCATCTTCGGCAATAGTTACCTCTTTTA
>CAYJKB010000075.1:0-4154 GCA_964370625.1 uncultured Oscillospiraceae bacterium
GCTAGCGTTTCAATATAAACAGGAGAAGTACCACAACAACCACCTAAAAAAAGTTTATTAGGTACATTTTTAGCACCTAGCATACTTTCAGCAAAAACTTTAGCACCTGTTGTATGACATGCTTTTCCATCAATGATTTCAGGAAGTCCTGCATTTGGTTTGAAAATAAGGGGTAAATCAGTATGTTTAGCAAATTCACAAAGAGTAGGTAGAGAAGTTTCTGGCACAGTAGAGCAGTTAAGCCCTACAGCTATAACATTATCAAATTCCGCTAAAGCATCTATCATATCTTTCGGAGAATTTCCCATAATAGTCTTACCAATCGGCTCGAATGACATAGAACATAAAACTGGTACATCATATTTACTAGCAGCTTTAACAGCGATTTTAAGCATTTCAATATCCATAAAAGTTTCAAAGAAGATATAATCAGGCACAAGACGCATAGAAGCATCAATCATTTCGCTGTAAATATCAAAAGTATCTTCACAAGTTAAATCACCGTAAGGTTCAAGAAGTTCAGAAATAGGTCCAATATCAAGTGCAACTTGGGCGTCAGTACCCTCGACCGCTTTTTTTGCAAATCGCATAGCTGATGATACAACATTAGTAACATTATAATCACTTTCTTTTGTCACATTCGGTCGATTTGCCCCAAAAGTATTTGTTGCAATGATTTTACTACCTGCATTTATATATCTTTTATGAAGTTCAACTACAATATCAGGATTATCCAAATTATAAATCCATACAGGACTGCTATCCCCAGATAAGTCCCATAAACTAGTACCTAAAGCACCGTCAAGTAAAATGATTTCATTTTGCATAATAATTCCTCTTTTCTATATTTTGATATAATGAGTATATCAAAAAAGTGAAAAAAGGTCTAGCAAAAATGGATTAATATATAGTAATGAACTTACATATAATATAAAAACAAAATTTTATAAAAATATGGGTGATGATTTTGAATAGAGAAACTTGTTGTAGAATTGCAGATTTGCGATGTAAAGAAGTTATAAATATATGTGATGGAGCAAGATACGGTTTTGTCGATGATGTTGAAGTTGACACTTGCACAGGAAAACTTGTAACTATTATAATAAGAGGTAGGCTAAAATGTTTTGGGCTTTTAGGCAGAGAAGAAGATGTAATTATTCGTTGGGAGGAAATAGAAAAGATAGGCGAGGATATTATTTTAGTGAATTATAAAAGCGAAATTACATATGTCAAAGAGCGTCGTTGGTTCTTTTAAAATTTAACGTAAAAAAAGCTTGATTTATTTAAAGCAATATGTTAAACTAGTAAGGCTGATTATCACACACATTTCGTAATGTCAAAGGTAAGTGTCAAGACTAGCACTGTGAGAGATATAAACTTTTTCGATTTAAGCAGTCGTTAAAGCTCGAATAGGCTAAGAAGATTGTCGCTGGCAGATGCTCGAAATGGAGGAAAAAACTAAGGAGGACTTTTAAATGTCAGTAATTTCAATGAAACAACTTTTAGAAGCAGGTGTACACTTTGGACACCAAACAAGAAGATGGAACCCAAAAATGGCTCAATACATCTTCACAGAAAGAAACGGTATTTACATTATCGACCTACAAAAAACAGTTAAAAAACTAGAAGAAGCTTATTTCTTCGTTCGTGACGTAGCTGCTGCTGGTGATTCTGTACTTTTCGTTGGTACTAAAAAACAAGCACAAGATGCTATTCGTGAAGAAGCAGAACGTGTTGGCATGTACTTTGTAAACGCAAGATGGCTTGGTGGTATGCTTACAAACTTCAAAACAATGAGAAAACGTGTAGACAGACTAAACCAACTTCTAAAAATGCGTGAAGATGGAACTTTCGATTTATTACCTAAAAAAGAAGTAATCAAATTACAACTTGAAATCGAAAAACTACAAAAATACCTAGGCGGCGTTAAAGAAATGAAAAAACTTCCTGGCGCTATGTTCGTAGTTGACCCACGCAAAGAGAAAAATGCTATCGCTGAAGCAAAAAAATTAGGTATTCCAGTAGTTGCTATCGTTGACACAAACTGTGATCCAGACGAAGTTGACTATGTAATCCCTGGTAATGATGATGCTATTCGTGCTATCAAACTTATCTCTCAAGCAATGGCTGCTGCTATCATCGAAGGCAGACAAGGCGAACAATTAGAAGTAGAAGCTGCTGCTGAACAAGTAGAAGCTCCAGCTGCTGAATAATTTCAAAATTTAAAAGCTCGCATAAATTGGCGAGCTTTATCTAAATAAAATGCACAAATTTACAGGAGGACGTAAAAATGGCTAACTTTACAGCTAAAGACGTACAAGCTCTTCGTGAGCAAACAAATGTTGGTATGATGGATTGCAAAAAAGCACTAACTGAATCAGATGGTGATTTTGAAAAAGCTATTGAGTACCTTCGTGAAAAAGGACTTGCTGCTGCTGCGAAAAAAGCAGGCAGAGTTGCGGCTGAAGGTATGGTAGGAACTGTTGTTTGCCCTAACACTGGTGTTGGTGCTATTGTTGAAGTAAACTCAGAAACTGACTTCGTTGCTAAAAATGAAGACTTCCAAAAATTCGTTGGAACAGTTGCAAATGTTGTTGTAGCTGAAAACCCAGCTGATATGGCAGCTTTAATGGCTTGCAAATATCCAGAAAGCGAATTAACTGTTGAAGAAATGTTACGTGAAAAAGTTCTAACTATCGGTGAAAACCTACAAATTAGACGTTTTGAACGTTATGATAACTCAACTCTAAACGTAGCTTACACTCACATGGGTGGTGTAATTGGTGCTTTAGTTGCTTTAGAAGTTTCTGATAACCTAAAAGCTAGCGCTGAAATGATTGCAGTTGGTAAAGATATCGGAATGCAAATCGCTGCTATGAACCCTTCTTACCGTGATAAATCTGAAGTTCCAGCTGAAGTTTTAGAAAACGAAAAGAAAATTATGCTTGCACAAATGGCTGAAGATCCAAAAATGCAAGGTAAACCAGAACAAGTTATGATGAAAATTGTTGAAGGTAAAGTAGGAAAATACTACTCTGAAAACTGCCTATTACAACAAGCTTTCGTTAAAGATGATAAAAATTCTGTTGAAGAATTTGCATCTTCAGTTGCTAAAGGCCTAGGTGGCACTGTAACTGTAACTAAATACGCTCGCTTTGAAAAAGGTGAAGGTATTGAGAAAAAAGAAGACGACTTCGCTGCAGAAGTTGCTAAAATGAGCAAATAGTGTATTTTGTCGCCCTTTTGTTTCAAAAGGGCGATTTAATTAATCAAACAAATCTATATTACAAAGATTTATAACACATTTCAATAAGTGAGGAAATTAAAATGAAAAAAACATCTCTAAAAGTGTTAGCTTTAACAGGTATCGTTTCAGCTTCAATGTTTGCTGGTGCATATGCTGCAAGCAATAACCAACAAATTCAAGCAATGCTAAATCGTGACATCAAAGTTGTTTACAACGGTCAAACTCAAGCATTTGCTGATGCAAACGGTGCTGTAGTATATCCAATTTCTTACAATGGTTCTACATACCTACCAGTTCGTGCTATTTCTGAATTAGTTGAATTACCAATCGAATGGGTTGCTTCAACAAACACAATTCTATTAGGTTCTTCTGAAATTCAACCAATGGACGTAACTAAACTAGATAATGACGGAGGTAAAGACGGAAACTTCGTTATCAATGATAAAGCTGAACTTACTATTGCAGGTTCTGATGCTAACCAAGAGTTTACGTCAGGTGTATATTATGAAATTTGGAATGGATCAGCTTCAGTTTCAGATTACAGACTAATGAACTTTACACTTCCAACTGGTGCAACTGAGCTAACTTACACAGGTTGGTCTGATATTGATGCAACTATGGAAATTTACAATCAAGATTTTGAAGTAATTGCTTCATACAAAAGTACTGCAGGTACTATGAGCGAAAGAACTATCACAATTCCAGCTGGAACAACCTCTATTGCTTTTGCTGCTAATGGCGAAAAAGCTGGTACAGATGGTAACGCTAAATTCATGAACCCAACTGTTAAATAATTATATTTCAACTTAAAAAAGTGAGTTTGACTTAATTTGTCAAACTCACTTTTTCTATTTCTTTACTTTCGAATTTCAGCCCGTCATAATTTGCAACAATTTCATGGTTAGGT
>CAYJKB010000075.1:4254-5656 GCA_964370625.1 uncultured Oscillospiraceae bacterium
TTCTTTACTTTCGAATTTCAGCCCGTCATAATTTGCAACAATTTCATGGTTAGGTGGGTTTACTAAAAATCTATCGTCCCAATTTCCAAAGAGTAAATCTTCTAGCATAGATAAATCAGCAGAGATTTCCTTAAACTTCCAATTAAAATGTTCAGCGATTTTTTTAGTGCAAGAACATTCATTTTCATCATTATAAATTTGTGAACGGATAAAATATGCATATTCATAACTTTTTAAAGGCTCGGTTAACTGTTCAATTAAAAACTCAGCAGTATCTTCATCATGCTCTTCAAGATATTTATTATATAAAAAATCATAATATTCTTTTGAAGGCATAGAGTTATTAGCCATCCAAGGTTTAAGATACCAATAAATCCCATCTGAATTATTGAAGTAATCTAAATATTTTTGCTGTGAACCTAAAAATAATGCAATGCAATCATCAGTTCGAGGAACAATAATAGGTAGAATTGAAGATTTAAGCCCTAAAACTCCATTAGAACATAATCCATAACCTAATACAATTGCATCAAAAGGTGTATCAGGGTAATCATTATCAGCTTTTTGTTTTAAATAAAGTTGTTCAATTTCATTAATAGTTTGTTGAAGCTTTTGATTTAATAAAGCTGGAGTATTGTGCAAACCTTGCTCTATCCAAAATGGGTGAATAAAATTTTCTGAAGAAGAAATACAATAGCTTAAATCTCTATTTAAAACCATGCATCCTATTAAAGCTAAACGCATAAATGTTCTCCTTATAAATAAACTTAATATAATTTTATCATGGTATTATATATTGTCAAGGTTAAAAAAATTTGATAGAATAAAAATGTCTTTATATAAAGGAGGAATTAAATGTGATAAAAGTTATGTTTGTGTGTCATGGTAATATATGCAGGAGTCCTATGGCAGAATTTGTATTGAAAGATATGGTTCGTAAACTTGGGAAAGAAGAAAAATTTTTGATTGAATCAAGTGCGACAAGTAGTGAAGAAATAGGAAGCGATACTCATAGAGGAACATTGCAAAAACTCAAAGAAGTAGGAATAAAATCTACAAAAAGAAGAGCAAAGAAATTTACAAAAGAAAATTATATGGAATTTGATTATATTATTTGTATGGATGATAACAATTTAAGAAATATAAAAAGAATTATTTTAGATACTGACAGCAAAATTTGCAAACTTTTAAACTATGCTAATAGCAATAAAGATATAGCAGACCCCTGGTATACTGGTAATTTTGATGAAACTTATGACGATATTGTCAATGGATGCACTTGTTTTTTGAGTCAAATTAGTGAAAATAAATAAAGTGAAAAATACAATAAATTAATTTTATAAAAGTTGTTGACAAAAGGGTGTGGTGGTGATATACTAATCAAGTCGCCAAAAGAGAAGGC
>CAYJKB010000076.1:0-5457 GCA_964370625.1 uncultured Oscillospiraceae bacterium
ATAAGGCCCATTGGTCAAGCGGTTAAGACACCGCCCTTTCACGGCGGTAACGGGGGTTCGATTCCCCCATGGGTCACCAGCATGGGAGCATAGCTCAGCTGGGAGAGCACCTGCCTTACAAGCAGGGGGTCACAGGTTCGAGCCCTGTTGTTCCCACCAATACAATACCTATCTTTTTGATAGGTGTTGTATCTTTAAAAAAACAAAATAAGGCCCATTGGTCAAGCGGTTAAGACACCGCCCTTTCACGGCGGTAACGGGGGTTCGATTCCCCCATGGGTCACCAGCATGGGAGCATAGCTCAGCTGGGAGAGCACCTGCCTTACAAGCAGGGGGTCACAGGTTCGAGCCCTGTTGTTCCCACCAAAACCACTATCTTTTTTGATAGTGGTTTTTTCATGTCTCTTAGAATAATAAAGTGCTGCCTTAAAGAAAATATTTGTAAAGTTCAAATGCCATTAAACATTTTAAAGCAGAATAAGTGAAAGTTAACATATAAAACCGATAAAACTCCAAGTAGTACCACGCTATACTGAACATATCTTAAATTCTATTGCTTAAATATTTCTATTGATGTATAATGTTGCTAGTGATAATTTATAAATATTAGGTGGAACTTTTGAAAAATGGAATTACACCTGAATCTTTGACAAAAATTTTAATAACACATCATGACCATGACCACATGGGTTCGCTCTATGATTTAAAGGAAAAATATCCTCATATTAAAATCATATCTAGTGAAATTGAAGCCGAATTCATTTCAGGAAAATTAAAATCATTAAGACTTGAACAAGCTTTAGAAATGCAAAAAAATTTATCAGATGAACAAAAAGCCTATGGCGAACAATTTATATCAATGTTAAACCAAGTTAAATCAGTTACTACAGATTTAATTGTAAAAGATGGAGATGTGTTAGATATATGTGGTGGGTTAGAAATCATAGCAACAAGTGGACATACAAAGGGGCATATTTCTTTCTATCTTCCTAAACACAAAACAATTATTGCAGGAGATGCACTAGTATTGGAAAATAATAAACTAGTTATTGCAAATCCTCAGTTTGCATTTGATAAAGAAGCTGCGATTTCAGCTTTAGATAAATTACTTTCACTTGATGCAAATCGTATTATATGCTATCATGGAGGAGTTTTTACTAAATAGAGATTATTAAAAATAATACATAATAAAAGGGGGTGTCGCAAATGATGAAAATCATTTGCGACACCCCTAAAACAAATCCTGATTTGTTTTAATTTTTCTGCAGAGGGTAAAAAGTCAGTTCATGTGAACTGACTTTTTTGTGATTATAATAATTTTTTAGCATTGTTTATTAATTTTAGCTATTTGAAATTGAAATAAATGGCTTAATGTGACAGCCTCTTATTTCTTTGTGGGTAATAAAACTCGTTACCCATTTTTCAATATAAAATTATATTTCTGCGATTACTTCGATTTCAATGCTGATGCCAAGTGGAAGTTTTGCAACTTCTACACAAGAGCGAGCTGGGTGAACACCTTCTCCGAAATATCTGCCATAAATTTCATTAACTGTAGAGAAATCACCGATGTCTTGTAAGAAAACTGTTACTTTAACAACTTTAGACATATCAGAGCCACCAGCTTCAACAACAGATTTTACATTTTCCAATACTTGAATAGTTTGAGCTGTGATATCTCCATCAATGATTGTTCCATCTGCTAATGATGGAATTTGACCTGATGTGTATAACATATTACCCACTTTTACAGCTTGTGAATAAGGTGCTACTGGTTTTGATACTTTTGGTGTGTAAACTACTTGTTTCATTTTTTGTTCTCCTTAAATTTATATATTATTTTAATGTTTTAGCGAAACTATCTTTTAAAGTAACAATTCGATTATAACGGTTATCATTTTCTTTCACAAAATAACCCATACGCACAAATTGCATACGTGTACCAACTTCAACATCATTAACTGATGGCTCTAAAACAGCAGAAATTTTTGTTAGCGAATTTGGATTTAAGAAATCTTTATAGTCCATATCATCAGGTACATCAGAAGTGTTTTCTAGTGTAAATAGATTTTCATATAAATACACATCAGAAGCAACAGCATGTTTTGCAGATACCCAGTGAATTGTACCTTTTACTTTTCGTCCATCAGCTGGCATACCGTTTGATGTTTCAATATCAGCAGTACAACGAATTTCAGTTACATTTCCATCATCATCTGTAATAACTTCATTACATTTAATGATATATGAACCCATAAGACGAACTTCACCATCTGGTTTTAGACGTTGGAACTTAGGTGGTGGAATAATTGCAAAATCTTCACGTTCGATATAAAGCTCACGTGAGAATGGAACAGCTCTTTTCCCTTGTGTCGCATCTTGTGGATTATTTGAAATTTCAAAAGTTTCCTCTTTGTCCTCTGGGTAGTTTGTGATTACAACTCGAACAGGGTCTAAAACTGCAATTCTGCGAAGTGCTGTGTTATTAAGCTCTTCACGAATACAATGTTCTAGCAGTCTAATATCAACTAAGCTTGTAGCTTTAGCTACACCAGCACGCATAACAAAATCAAGTATTGAAGATGGAGTATACCCTCTGCGACGTAAACCAGATAATGTTGGCATACGTGGGTCGTCCCAACCCTCTACAGCTTTTGTTTCAACAAGTTCACGCAAATAACGCTTGCTCATAACTGTGTTAGTTACATTAAGACGTGCAAATTCATATTGATTTGATGGATAAATCTCAACATTTTGGATTACCCAATCATAAAGAGGTCTATGGTTTTCAAATTCAATTGAACACAGTGAATGTGTAATTTTTTCTATAGCATCTTCGATAGAATGTGCAAAGTCATATAGAGGATAAATACACCATTTATCACCTTGACGATGATGATGTGCATAAACAATACGATAAATTGCAGGGTCACGTAAATTCATATTAGGTGATGACATATCAATTTTCGCACGAAGCGTTCTTGTACCCTCTTCGAATTTACCGTTTTTCATATCTTCAAAAAGTGATAAATTTTCTTCAACAGAACGGTTTCTATATGGGCTGTCAGTACCCACTTCTGTAAGTGTGCCACGATATTTTCGCATATCTTCAGCATTAAGGTCACAAACATAAGCTTTACCATCACGAATTAACTGCACAGCACATTCATAACAAGTGTCAAAATAGTCAGAACCGTAAAAAACACCACCAGAAGGTTCTTCGCCAATAAGCCATGTTAAATCTTCATAGATACTTTTTACATATTCATCATCTTCACGAACAGGGTTAGTATCATCATAACGTAAGTTGAATTTACCACCATATTTTTTAGCAATGCTCCAGTTTATAAAAATAGCTTTTGCACTACCAATGTGAAGATAGCCATTAGGCTCTGGTGGGAAACGTGTGTGGATTTCATCTGCATGAACTAATCCACTTTCTATATCTTTATCTATAATTTCATGTATAAAGTTTGATGCGATTTCCATTTTAAATTGCTCCTATCAAAAGTTTACTTAATCTCATTAATCGCACGATTAAGACGAGTTTTAACTATTTCTTCGCCTAAAATCTGCATACAATCATAAAGTTCAGGGCAGTTAGTACGTCCAGCCATAGCTACACGAATAACCATACTAATATCGCCAACATGACCTTTATAATCGTTTGGATTTTTCTTATAAAGCTTAGTTTCGCCAGCAAATCCATGTTTTACAGCTAAATCTTTCATTTTATTAAACCAATCTTCGTTGTTATCAGCTATGTTATAAATTTCAAGATAATCAGTTAAAATAGCGATACAATCTTCTTTTGAAACATTTTCTGGCATAGAAGTGTAATCTGGTGTAAATAAACTATCAAAGAAAAAGTCCATATAAGGTTTTACATCACTCCAAAGTGCAATGTCTTTACGAGGTTTTTTGCCACCACGACCAATAGCAAGAATACTGCAAGATTTTTCTTTGTCAGCTGTGAAAATATCATAAAATTCTTTGTCATTATCACAAAGCCAATTTGCAATATGTGAATAAACTTCTTCAGCTGTCATACGAGAAATTAAGTTTCTGCTAACATCACGAAGTTTATCTATATCAAACAGCGAACCTGAAACAGACATTTTTTTCGGAGAGAATGGGAAATTTTTAATATCGCTATCAGGATTTGCAATTCTCCATTCTTCAAAGTTTGAATTTAACAGTGTCATTAAATATTCAATAACGGCAGGAACAGGATAACCTTCACCATAATAAAAATCAAGGGCAAGTTCAGGGTCTAAACGTTTTGAAAGCTTACGCTTATTACCGTTTTCCATTTTCATAAGTTGAGCTGTATGAACATATTTTGGACGTTTGAAACCTAATGTGTCAAAAAGCTCAATATGAACAGGTAGAGTTGCAAGCCATTCTTCACCACGAACAACATGAGTTGTACGCATTAAATGGTCATCAACTGCATGAGCAAAGTGATAAGTTGGTAATCCATCTGATTTAAAGATTACAATATCTTGGTCATTTTGAGTAAGTTCCATATTTCCCTTAACAAGGTCAGTATGCTTCACTTTGTTTTCGATGCTTCCCATAGATTTAAAACGAACAACATAAGGTGTGCCAGCATCAATTTTAGCTTTAGCATCTTCTATAGATAAATCACGATATTTCGCATATTTACCATAATAACCAAAGTTTTCTTTGTTTTCTTCTTGAGTTTTTCTCATTTCAGCTAAATCATCTTCTGTGCAAAAACAAGGATATGCTCTGCCTTCGCTAATAAGTTTTTTTACATATACCTTATAAATATCAGCACGTAAACTTTGACGATAAGGCCCATAAGCACCATTATCACCATCAACTGTAGCACCTTCATCGAAGTTTAATCCAAAAGTATTAAAAGCTGAAATAATTGTTTGCACACCGCCTTCAACTTCACGTTTTCTATCAGTATCTTCAATTCTAAGATAAAAAATCCCCTCGCTTTGATGTGCTAGTCGCTCGTCTGTAATTGCAGAAAACAAGTTACCTAAATGCATAAAACCAGTAGGGCTAGGTGCGATACGAGTAACTTTAGCACCTTCAGGCAAGTTTCTAGGTGGGTAACGAAGTTCTAATTCATCAGGCGTAACTGTTACATCAGGGAATAAAAAATCAGCAAATTTAATGTTATCCATATTAGTTCTCCCAAATTTAATCAATAATAATTAATGATAACATAAATCGAAAATATTAGCAATATATATCAGATTATTTACAGAAAATCTAAATATATTTCTTGATTTTTAAAATAAGATATGTTATCATTTATAGACGATTTAAAATCTGGGTGTAGCGCAGTTTGGTAGCGTGCTACCTTGGGGTGGTAGAGGTCGCAGGTTCAAATCCTGTCACTCAGACCAAATAATAGATAGTGCCTTTTGGTGCTATCTATTTTTTTTATAACTCTGCACTGAATTGTGTTTGTTT
>CAYJKB010000077.1:0-5214 GCA_964370625.1 uncultured Oscillospiraceae bacterium
CTTGCATATCTATCTCCTTTTATTTTGTTTTTTGTTCTTTAGACGCAAAAAATCCCCGATGTAGCCTTTTGGGCTACACCGAGGGTTTTAGTATGCGAAACACTGGGGGGATTATTTCAATAAAGTGATATATATTTTAAAATTTTTGAATAACAAATAATAGAAAAATATAGCACAAATCTTATTACAAAGTAAGAGGAATTACTTCAACATCTTTTTCAATTATAAGGAAATCTTACTAGTTATGCAAAAACAAGCTCAGCCTTCCTTGCAGCTGTAATTATATCCTCTATTTACTTGTGGCAAAAAATTCTTGTATAATTTTACGTCGACACTATTTAAGGAGTGTGAAGACTAAGAAGTTACATTAATTTTGTACGTTTTTAACGCTTTTTCAATTAGAAGTAATAAAAGTTCTGCAAAAATATAAAATTTCATTGCCTCAACCATATAGTTTCTCTGCTGAGAATCATCTCCATATTGTAAGTGAGGATGCGCAACTTCTGCACGAGTAAGTTTAAACTGTGAAAAAGCATTTCGAAACTTCCCAAAGGGATCTTTTTTGAAAGTACGTTCAATCTTTCCTTTTTCAGTAAAAAAAGAACTTGTTGCTTGTGGATTAGAATTTTCGATAAAATCATCCTCTACATCTTTTAAATAAATTTGCCAATGCATTACAAAGTCTGTTGCAATTAAACTTTTTAATTCAATACCTAATAAATCAAATATAAAATCCTCAAGATATTTAAAGTCACAATTTGGACTATATTTTTCAGTCGTAATGTGGTTATGCAATATTTTAGCAAGTAAATTTCTTTTCGCTATAGACAAATGCTCACAGATTTGTGCAGAAATTGCCATATAGACATAGGAATTTAACAAGAGAATAACATATCCTCCTATTACCTCAACATGCTGTGTTGTGCCCGATAAATATAGATTTTTTAATATATCTTTTTTTAAAAACTCTACAGTAGAATCAAGCATACTTAGTTCTTTATTATTCAGTATCGTCATAATTTTTAAGTTGCTCACTAAAAAAATTAACTTTTAGAATAAATTCGCTTGCTATCGCATGGCGAGTAAGAATGGACTTAATTTTACTGCTATCTCTGCCCATAATACTATCAAAGTTTTCTTCGTATTCTTGATATTTGATAGTTGGCGATGATAATAAATTTATCAAGGCTATAACATCATCGTTGGAAATTTCTCTTTCTTGTATTGACGCAAATGTTAATGGAGTGATGATAGTTTCTGCAAGTGAAGAGTTTAGTCTTGTACTCGCTCCAAAAACAAAAGGCTTTTTATCTAGTTGTACATTTGAAATTTTTTCTAAAACTGCTAGAATGTGAGTTCGATACTTGTCTAAAAGATCTGATGGGAAGCTCTGCTTCGCTTTTTCGTCTCCTGAAAAATCATTTTTCATTAATTCATCAAGCATACGGTGCATTGGGATAATTTGTGTCCGTGTTTCATATTTATCTAGCATAACCAAAATTCTCAGCAACAATTCACGCGAGGTATCTTTTCTAGGAGGTACCATTTTTGAAATCAATTCGTCCCAATGTGTATTGTGCAGCACTTCTCTCATTTTAGATAGAGTTCCTTCAGATGCAGTTCTCATACGAATTTCATTAATTTCAAGCTGTGTACCTCCTTTATTTAAGCGAGAAAAAAGCTCTAAAGTTGTTTCATAAGAAGGAGTTAGTGAGTTTATTTGGAGCACTCCCACAATATAAGACTTGAATTTATGTTGATAGTTACGAACATTATCTGCTTTAATTAGTCCTAAATCTTTGTAAAATTTATTTAACCATGCTGTTGATAGCGTTTCAGTTATTTTATCAGATTTTTTTATACTTAGCAGTGTGGGTGTAAGAGAAAAATCTTCAAAATCCTCTGGATTAGCTTCCACATCATGAACATTATACAGCTCAGAATTTTTAGGGAATTTGTTTTTGTAGTAATAATACATACTCAAAATTCGTTGCAAGCCATCAATAAGCTCTAAAGTATTAGTCTTTGAATTTTCGAATAGCACAACAGGTGGAATCGGTAATCCTCGTAAAATTGAATCAATAAGTAAGGCTGATTGTGACTTTTTCCAGATAAATCGTCTTTGGTATGGAGGTATAGTGATGATACCATCTTCAATCCATTCAATTAAGGTAGAAATCGAATATTGAGTATAGCTATATCTTACTGATGTATCAGATAATTGGCTTTCACCTCCACCATAGTTAGTGTCGAGGTCTCCATTTTCAAGTGATTGTGAGCCACTATCATCTAAATTTTCAAAATCATTATCGCTCATATTTAATTAACTCCTTCAAATTAAGATGCCATAAACTTTATTATATAACCTTGATAGCGCAACTTTTTTTATTGTATATGAACTACGAAGACTTTGCAAGTAAAGAGCATTACAGAAAAAGTCATGACCACCCCTTCAAGGGGTGGTCATGACTTAATTATACGATTTTAAAATTCATATTTGAATGTAAGGCTTCCGCCGTGTTGTTGTTGATCAGAACCAAATTCACCATTATATTGAACGCCGAAAGTAAAATTACCATTTTTGACATCTACACCAGCATTTGCAAGGAAGGTAGTGTCATCTGAGCTTGCAGTTGTTTCATAGCGAGTACCAATAAAGTCAAAACTACTATCAAAATCGGACCCTGTAAGGTTTTGGCGTAAACCTAAACCAACTTTAGGTAGAATTGATGTTGCACCCATAGCATAACTGCCTTGCCATGTTAGCATGAAGTTAGCATATAACGCATGTAATCTGAGCTATGGATATTCATGTTATACACTGATGCATTTGCAAAATTAAAGTCATAAGCATCTGATTCAGTATGAAGGTATGACAATCCTATTTCAGGAATAATTATATTACTTTCGTTGAGTTTGAAAATATAACCAGCATTAATTTTACCAAAAAATGAAGTGCTATTAAAATCATCTTCAGCAGTGTTATTTGCAAGTGTATATTCAATATCATTCGAGCCAAAAGCAACTGTTGCTTGTGCACTCACATAAACATTGTCCATTACAAAATAATTTGAATGAAGACCAAAAGCAAAAGATGTGCTATTGTTTTCAACAGTGTCACTATCACTATTTGAGCCATTAAAATCTATATGCGCACCAAAAGAAAAATCTTTATTAAAATTATAGCTTACACCACCTGTAACACCAAAAGAACTTACATCAAATTTATATTTACTATTGTCAGTATATAAGCCATAAGGAGTTGCAAATACTGTCCATTTTGGTATTGAATAATCTGATCCTGAGTTCATACCCAGTTCTTGTGAGCCGCTTACTCCCGCAGAACTTGGTGCAGGTGCGATTGATGTTGAAATTGCAGTTGAAATATTAGTCATTTGTAGGTTTGCAACACCAATATTTGCTGTTCCCACACTTCCGGCAGGAGTTTCTTCTTGAATTGCGGTAGTGTTTTTGATGATTTTAACTTTTTGTGTAGTTGCATCTTTGCCTGTGAGGGTTGCCTCTAAAAACGGATTTTCTGTTGCAACACCTTTAAAAGCACCGGTAAGAGTTACAGGAGCAGTTGTCATAGTTGTAAGGTCATAGCCAGTTGCCATATCTGCAATTGCATATTCTGTATCGTATTTAAAGTTTTGTTCTTTTGTTCCAGGACGTACGATTAGTGTTCCTCCATTAAAATTAATTGTATCACCTGACCATACAGCAAAAACCGCCTCATTTGCGCCTCTATCATAAAGTGAAGTTGCCCAGTCACCAACATTATAAACAAAAGGAACAAGATTAGCATTAGTTCTTATACCCATAACTTCAGCTGAAAAACCTTTCGAAGCTGAAAGTTTTATACAACCGATATTACTAACTGTGCTATTGTTTCCAACAATCATACCAAAAGCATAAATATCACTACTTGTAACTTTGATTTTTCCAGTGTTCGTTACTTGTGCATTATCGTCTGCTTTTATACCGGCAATTGCAATAGGAAACCCCTGCATATTAATGTTTGAAGTTGCATTTGATGTTACCTTAATTTTTCCGTTGTTGACAATAACAGCATTCTCATCTGCATTGATGCCCGTTGCATTTGCACTTTCAAAAGTTGCAACATTAGAACCTACGAATGATTCAACCCTTAGAACAGCATCAACTTCATTTGTGAGATATAATTTAGTTGTGGTATCGTTACCATTATCAGCATCCATACCATCAGCATTTGCATCTGATGTTGCGTCTACAGTGCCACTATTCACTAAAGTTACAGTGCCAGCATCTGCTTCAAGATACATACCTTCAGCATTTACACCAGAAGTAATAGTTATTGTGCCACTGTTTATCGCTTTTAATGTTCCGCTTAAAATATCACCAGTTATACCGTTAATATCGTCTGCACTTGTAAGTTCTATTGTTCCTGTATTTTCAAGTAGATGATTGCCATTTTGTGAAAATACAGCCATACCGCCAACACCTTCAAAAGCAATAGTACCTGTATTTTTTAGTGTGAAGCTAAAGTCGCCTGCATCTGTTGCATGGCCTAGCATACCAACAGGAGCAGTGAAGGTAACGGGCATAGGTTGACCTGACGGATCAATATCATAAAAAGTAACTGTTTTTGCTTCGCCAGTAAGTGTGCCATTATTTGTAAGTGTGTCACTTTGGTTAAAAGTTTCTAAAATACCAATTGTTGTACCGCTTGGGTTTTCTAAAGCAAAAGCAGGGCTAGCGCAACATAAAGAAACAAGTGCTAATGAACCAAAAACATTTAATAAAGCACATTTCTTTAAAACCGCTTTATAACGATTTACTAAATTTCCTGTTGCATTTTTTGTTTGCATGATAACTCCTTGATTAAAAATTGAAATTCAGGTGAAAATAAAACCAACTATCCAAAATCATTCAAAGAAAACAGTTGTTATTTGTAAATAATAAAAAATAATATTTCTAATAACAAATATTTTATACGCAAACAGAATATTTAATTTAAGTCGAGCTAAATATAAAGTTCTATATAATTACTAATTTTTTTGATACTTGAGATAATCTCTAAGTTATACTACTTATAATAGGTTCTTATAAATAAATATAAAGTGCTTAGATAGTCTTCAAATAGTGACTCTGTAGTATGCTACTGGGATGCCAATTTTAAGGCGTTTTTCAATAAATTTTACTGAGATTTCACAGGGATATTTTTACAACTTT
>CAYJKB010000078.1:0-5127 GCA_964370625.1 uncultured Oscillospiraceae bacterium
GCTATTAACTTTCATAATATCATCAAGGGAAGCTGCTTCAGTGGCTGTATCAAGTGTACCCAGTGCGAATTGAATTTTTTCAGCTTCAGCATTTAAGATATGGGCTAAACTTAATTCTTCCATACCAATAGATGAAAGTATGATATTTACTGCATCATCTCGAGTTACATTAATATCAGCGTTTAAATCAGGAATTGTTGGCATTGACATAATTATTTTTCCCCTTTGAATTTAAATTTTTATTATTGAATTTTTTTTGCTATAGGATATACTATTCAAGCGTTATAATAAGTGTTACTAATCTATTTCACCTATATATTCACTTAATATTTCATGAAACTTATAAATTTTACTATCTTTTGCTGATTTTTCTTCAAAATTCTCCAATTTTTCTTTAATTAACACTGAAAGGTAATAACATTTATCTATGAATTTAAAATGAAGTTTTGTAATTTCAGGGTATAATTCACTTATCTTCTCTTTTAATTTTTGTTCTATATTAATGCTATCTGTTCGTTTTGCATTTAACCTTGCACCTAATGCCACCATATGATTTTTCTTTCCATTCCAATCAATAGAATATTTATATTTTTGCTTCAATGCAACTATAGTTTCAGAGAATTTAATGATTTCATCTGACAATTTATTTTGATTAATTATAAATTCATTCATTTCATCTAAAATTTCATTTATAAATTTATTATTTTCTTCATAATCTAAATAAATCGATTTAATTTCAATATCATCATAAATTTCTTCTATTTTTTTATTTATTTCTGTTAAAATGAAAAATTCTTCATTAATAATCTTCATATCTTGATTAAATTTTTCAAAATCTCGAAATTTTATTTCTATATTTGAATGAGATAAATTTTTAATTTTATCTAATATATCTAAAATCATTTCACGAGTTACAATTGTATTTTGATATTCCATCAACTTTTTATTTAAACTATCTATCACTTTTATAAAACCACTTCTTTTAGGATTAGAATTATAAGTTAAACTATTAAGTAAACTTACTTCTTCTGTCAAATATTCAACTTTTGTCATATCTTTCATCAATTCAATTAATATCTGTGATGGCTTAAAAATATCTATTTCATTTTCATTATAAATTGGCTCTATATTTTCTGCTTCATTCTCTAATTTAACTTTATTCATATTTTGATTTTCCAAAAAAATTTTTTTCTCATTCTTACTTATAATTTTAGAAAAAATCCCCATATTATCCTCCACAAAACCATCATTAATTAACATTCTTTATTACATTATATAAATTAAAACTTTTTTGGTGTCATCTATTTAATTGTTATATCATATTCTGTAATATTAATTTTATTTAAAGGAGATTATAATTATGGGTATGCCACAAATTCCTCCTCGCAATCATAAACCTGAAATATGTGAAGTTGTAACGAGTTTAATTGAAGCTGTAGCTATTGAAGAACTTGCTATCGCACATATAATTAATGCTGAAGGCGAAAAACTTCAAGAAGTGATTAAAAAATTTGCTCATTGTCACCTTTCCTTTGAAGAACTTGAAAAAATTTATAAAAATACTAATTTGTTAATGAATAACTTAATTATGAAAGAATGGATTTTACTTTCAAAAATGAATTCTGCACTTGATATTTATCAAGTAATGGACGGAAGTTGCAAATCTAAAGATTGTAAATGTGGAAAAAATAAAGTTTGTGCAGATAATGATAATAATTCTTATGAACCCTGTAAATTTTGCGGAAACCCTTTTAATAACCAGTAATTAATCGAAAAAACACAAAAACAGCCTAACAAAATAGGCTGTTTTTTATATTCAATTAAATTGACATATCCATATCAACATCAGATAATTTATGCACTTCTGTAGTTTCGAAAAAGTCTCTTTGTTGAAGGGCTAATGCATTTGCCACTAATCTAGATGGGAAATTTACAATCATTGTATTGAGTAAAGTAATATTTCCGTTATAAATTCGTCTTGCTGCTTGGATATTATTTTCTAAATCCCAAATTGCTTTGCTAAGTGTTTGAAACTGTTCGTGTGCTTTTAATTGTGGATAAGATTCTACAACTAAGTTAATTTTCTCAAGCAATGCTGTCATTTGTTTATCAGCATTCTTAAGCTCATCAACAGACATACCGCTCCTAACTGCTGAAATTTCTACAAAAACTTCATGTTCATGTTTTGCATATTGTTTACAGATATCACGCATCTTTGTAAGAGTATCATAACGTCTAATTAAAATCACATCAATATCCGATGCACTCTCATCCACTTTGATTACTAATCGATTAAGCTTATTTTCTGTATTAATCTTCCAATATACACCTGCTACTATTAGTAACACAAACATTATTGCAATAATTTCCATTTATATAACTCCTCTTAAATAAATTAATCTCTTCTAAGACTAGGTGCTTTAAAATTTTTCATATCTCTTTCCATTGAAATTTTAAGTGTTTTTGGTATATAATCAAGTATATCTGCCATTTGTTTTATATCTGTTGCTGCTGTAAAATACTGTTCTTCGATAGTTTTTCCTGAAAAATATTCAATTTCAAATCTATCTCTGTTCGGTGAATTTATAAACAGATATAAGCTATCACCATTAAATAAAAACAACATTTTTTTATTCACAGTTTGATATATTCTTGAAATATTATCAATCAATACAGGTGATAGTATTTTTTGTGCGTTATGCGCATCTCTTGTATATACATCAAAAATTTGATTAAATACTTCTGATTCCGTTTCGATAAAATCTTTTCTTTCTATGCCAATTTTTTTATCAAAATCAGTAAGCACATCACGTATATTCGGAAACCCAGTTGTAACTATTAATAACCTATTCGAATATGATGGGTTTTCAAATTTATATGCAATACCTGAAAAAATATCTTCATATGTATAATATTCACCATTTCTACTTCTTTTAGTTTTTTCATTTTTAATTTGTAAATCACAACAGAAAAATTTAATATCATTTCGTTTTCCTGTAATTAAATCATTTCCTTCAACATAATTTATATTACTAAATAACCCCAAAGTATAAATTTCGCCTGCTGGCAAGCTTCCTTCAAGGTTTAATGTTACATCTTCAAAATACTTATTTAGTTCATCTTCTATAAGTGAACGTTTAAACCAAATACTAAGCACATTAGCGTCATTTTCAACGGGATATATGAATTTATTTAAAACAAAAGGAAATGAAAAAATAGCTGGATATAGCAAATAAAGGGCAAGTATATTTAAAACTTCAATAGGCCCATGTAATGAAAATAGAAAAAATCCAACGCTAGCAAACACTGCACCCCAACGTTTTATTTTTTCAATCAAAATTGACATTCGTTTTTGTTCATATGGAACAAGTTTTGGTATTCTTATAGATAAATCTTCTATTCTTGCTCTTTGGTTTATTAAATCAATAATTAATACAATTCCATTCACTGCAACATATAGCACAAATGTAACTGGCACGACTTTAATGATAAAATATAAAAATTCATAAAAATCTCTTAAATCCCTCATGTCATTTAACCAAGTTGCTAATGCAACAATTATTAGACATATATAAAAAATTTTATTATGAAATGATTTAAGTCCTTGTGGCATGATTCTCACCTCTTGCCAATTATATCATAATTTACAAATAAAAACAAATAAAAACTGTAGAATAGCTATCCTACAGTTTTTAAAAGAAAATTTAGGCTTAATCAAATATAATTCTACCAGAGCCAATATAGTGCTTTGCGTAGTAATTATCTGCAAGGTTGCTATAAGTTACTTGTCCAGCTCCTGAAGAGCCGTGAATAAAGTCTCCGCCACCCACATAGATACCAACATGTCCTACTTTAGAACCAGAGCTTGATGTGCTAAAGAATACAAGGTCTCCTGGAAGTAGTTCTGATCTATCAATTTTTGTGATTGCTGAATACATTGAAGCAGAAGAACGAGGAAGTGAATAGCCAAACTCATTAATTACATATGTAACAAATCCAGAACAGTCAAAGCTGTTAGGGCCTGTAGCACCGTAAACATAAGGATCTCCTAATTGTGTTGCACCGAAGTCAATCATTTGTTGACGAACAGAGCTTGTACCACTTGCAGTTCTATTTACATCGCCACCACGAGATACTGTTGCATCACGTTGAGTGATTTGTAGGTAATCTGGGTGTACATAACAAGCTTTACCGTTAATATTAACTTGATACCAACCTTGTTTTACACCTGTTACTTCTACTATTTGACCAGCTGAAAGACGAGTTACAACTTCGCCTGTTTCAGATGGGTAATTTCTTACGTTAAGTGTGCCAGATTCTATAGTTACGATACCGTTACCTACAAAATAATCACAATCTTCGATTGCTGTTAAAAATTCTGAACTAATAAATCCTGTATCACCATTATATGATACTTTTGCCCAGCCATTGTCTGCAACATAATGTACAGCAAATTTTCCACTGTTTGGAATTTGAGCTAAGATGCTAGCTTCTGTGTTTGGTTCTTGTCTTAGATTTAATGAAGTTGCTGAAGTTGTCCCTGTGCTTAATGCAAAAGCAGAAGTAAACATCATCATTGAAGTTAAAATTGAAAGTCCGAATAATTTAATTGCGAATGATAATTTCATTTTTCTTATTTCTCCTCGATTTTTGGTATTCTTTTTATCTTAGTTTTTTCCTGTAACTGCACGATTTAGCCAGATATACGCAATATCCATTGCATTATAAAGTCCTTCTTTTTGAGTTCCTTTTACAATGCGATCTTTTGCGCTTGCATTAGGGTCTGTCAGCTGTAATTGAACTGCTACTTTACCTGATACAGACAAATCATCTTGTGATGTGCTTTCCAAAACTTGAAGCATAATAATATATTGATCTTCTGGATTACCATAAAAAATTATGTTGTCTTTACGAAGAAGTGGATACCCTTTATATGATAATGGTAAATTTGTTGTTTGTGACATATCAAACCTCCTATTTAAGTTACAAAACGGTAACAACGCTATGTTTCAAAGTATATCATATATATAAAATATTGTCAAACAAATTATAATTATTAATATAATGTTTACAAATGATAGTCATTGTCCACAATTCACATTTTAATTATATAGCGTTTTAAATAAA
>CAYJKB010000079.1:0-4946 GCA_964370625.1 uncultured Oscillospiraceae bacterium
TTTTTTGCAAATTTAGTTAATCTGCATTTCTATTCGATAATAAAAATCTATATCACATAGCAAGTCATCAATCGAGTTATTATCTAGTTGATACAACCAATTTTTTATTTCATTGATTGTAATAACTTCTTCAATTGATTGCATATAGCGATTTTTTATTATTTCCATTCCACCTGATTTTTCTTCAATATAGTCCATGAGCTCTTTTTCGATAACTGAACTTGTTTTATTTGTTTTAATTACGAATGTAATAGGAAAGTGCAAAACTTTATCCATATCCAGAGTAAATTTGTTATAATTACCAACTTCTGTTACTTGATAGAATCTACCTAAAGGTCGCATGACAAAATCAATGCCGCCATCATTGGCATTAGTTCGTCCTGTCTTATAAAGTGTTAAGTATTGTTTGTCTAAGTTCTCCAAATCATAACCAATATATACGCTAATATTTTTATAATGATTTTTAAGAACTGCATATGAAATAATTTCAAAAACTCTTGCTTCAGATTTTTCTGTGATTAATTGTTCAATTTTATTTTTCTTTGCATTATAGTCTGTTAGTGTAAATAATTCAGTTATATCAGAAATTAAGGAATTGTCTTTTTCTTTTAAAATGTCAATATAAACTTCTATAATTTCATTGACTATTTTAGAAATATCAACTCCATCAACATATAAAAAATCAATATGCAGAGCATACTTTCCGTTGTCTATAATTATCAATTTTTTTGTTTCTGTTGTAAATTTATTTTCAAATTCTCCATTTACACGACTGTTCAAAGCATGGTTTTGTAATTTTGAACCACCATATAAAGTTCTGCAAAAGTAAAAAAGTTTTGTAAACTCATAGCCTTTAAATTTTTTATATTTTTCTTGTTCATTGTAAAATTCTTCTATATAAAAATTTATAATTGAGTAAATTGCGTAAATTGTTCCAAGACTTCTTCTAGATTTGGAGTTACCATTTATCGCACCCATTTTGCTATCCAAAAATTTAATCAAAGGGCTTTTATCATATATTTTTTTACTTTCACAAGGAAAATGCTTTTCCAATATATCTTCAATAAATTGTTTCATTTATTTTTCCATATGATCTTTTTTCGATTTGTTTGTTGTTTTTCGTGGTTTCTCTTTAATCAGTATTTTACCATTATACTCGTTTGTTATCTTCAACCGTCTTAGACCTATTTCAAAGTATTTTGAATTTAATTCAATACCTATTGATTTTCTACCTAGTCGTTGAGCTACGGCAGAGGTTGTAAAAGAACCACTGAATGGATCTAAAACAATATCATTTTCATTCGTAGAAGTTTTTATTATTCTTTCTAACAAAGCTTCTGGTTTTTGGGTCGGATGGTTTTCATACTCATTCATTTTGAAGCGAACTCTATTAAATTCCCATACATTCCCGGGAATTTTTTGAGTATTATAAGGTTGAGGTGGAGTTTTTCTATAGTCAATTAATTTTCGTGTAGCACCTGTTTTAGCCTCTATAAAAATATCTTCATAATTAAAGGTGTATTTGGATTTTTTTGATTTGTTTATCATTAAAATCGGTTCATAGAGTGAACCATATATTTTTTTGGATTGTACGCCTGAACTATCATAGACCCAAACTATTCGTGATAATACATGATATTTTTCTGAAACATAAACATCAAGAAATGGCATATGCTGAGTAGCAGTCATAAAAAACATTGTTCCGTCGTCTTGTAAAACCCTCATACATTCATCAATCCAACATTTACACCATGCTATATAGCTATCTACATTTTCCCATTTATCCTTACTCACACCAAAATCTTTACCAATATTATAAGGAGGGTCAGCAAAAATCAGATTAATACTTTTGCTTTCGATGGTTTTTAGTACTTCGATACAATCACCTAAAATAGCCATGGAGCTATCTGAGCTTTTCTGTTCAAAGTTCTTTCCTATTTTAATCCAGTTCATCATTTACCCTTTTTTCCTTTATAGAAAATTTCTGATAGATTTTATGATTTTCACCAAATGGAGAACGGTGGTACTCATCACACTTCCGAGCTTGAGCGCAACAATAGAGTCGCAAAAGCCAGCTAGTGGAGATTAGCGACCCTGTGATTGGTTCACAGCCCGCTTGTAGTCGAGGTGTTGTTAGCACCTGGTACATACTATCAAAAGTAATCACATAAATCTATAATCACATAAAAAAAGATAGATTTCAATATCTATTTTTTCTGATAAAAAATGACGAAAAACAAATCCTGCTTTTCGCCATATGCAAAAATAAAAAACCTCAGCACCTTTGAAATATTGAGGATTTTCTAAGTTTTTAACTATATCTTTTTCATAACCAAGACTAATCATCTTAGAATCAAAAGATTTTTGAATTTCAGAAAGAAGCACTGGATTTTGTGGTAAATCATAAAATTCTCTTGTTCCATTTTTATTCGTATATTCTGTACCAGAAGGGAAATGCGGAAAATTTTACCGAAGAATAATTTAATAAAAATCACTATCTCCCTAAGATTTCAAAACTTTCTTTTTTATCTGATATAAGCATAATTTATGCTACGTTTTATCAAGTAAGAAATTTTTACCTACAAAGGAGAAGTTATGTGTATCTCATCATCTGATATAGAGGATAGAAGTAGTAAGGAGGTTAATTTAGATTTGCATAGATAAAAAAAAGCACAATAAACTCAGTTAAAATGTGCTGATTGGCACATTGACCCACTCCTATATTGAGTTATACTGTTAGTAGTATTATATATCTATAAATAATTATATCTTATTGATTTCAATACTTAATTTGATTAATTTCTTTGATAAATAATAAATTGCAGATACACCTTAAGGAGAAGACATCATGAAACAATCAGGCAATGCAATAACAAATTTGACGAACAGGTATAGGGCTGTTTTAAAGAAATGTCATTTATTAAACACTTTTGGCTCGCTTGCTGTGTGCGCTTCTCTTCTGCTTGGTGCTGTGGGTGGTGCTAATGTTGCAGAGGCAGGGGTGCTGTATGATAATTACATGACATATAGAAATACTATCGTAGCAGATGCAGGGCACATTGGCTCTAGGACAATATTTGATTACGATGTTCCTAATTTTGATATATCACTGAGCCATATGTCTGTTGAAGACGCTACAAGATTCATTAATAGTGAAACTGTAATTCCTAATGCTAATGGAAATTTTATATTACTAAACGATGGCACTTACAGAGTTATTTCTGTAAGCACTAACGGTGAGCCTGCAACGTTCTCGTACCTTCCTGGAGGCAGTAAAAATATCTATTATCAAGCTGATCCATTTGGTAGTTCTGTTGTTTCTGCACCAGCTAACAGTGGGCTTAGAATTTCAGGTACAAGTAGTCTTAACGTTGATATTTTCAATATTGACACTAGAGCAGCTATTAATCATACTACTGGGCAACCCACAGCTTTAAGAAACACCGGAACTGTAAATTACACAGGTGATGTTTTTAATAATAGTCATGATTTTGAAACTTCTTATTCTTCTGCTGCCTATGGTGGGGCTTTTTACAACGAAGGCAATATGAACATTACAGACAGTAACTTCTTTGGTAACTCTATAGAGCATGCTTATGGATATACAACCACTAGTTACAACTTTAATTCCCCGCTTTATGGAGGTGCTATTTATAACAAAGGCAATATGTCGATAACTGATACTAATTTCATAGATAACAACATTAATAGTGATGTCTTGCAAAGAAGTGCAGATACTTTTTTGCGTGGGGCAGCTATTTATAACCATGCAAATGGCGTGATTAATCTACATGCCGATAACACAGATGTTCTCTTTCAAGGGAATTTGATAAATAGATATACGGGTGACATACTACAACATGCGACCATAAATAGGTATAGTGAAGCTATTTGGAATGACGGTGAAATAAATCTTTATTCTAATGGCGATAATGCTATTATTACTTATGATAGATTTGTGGGCGGTGGAGTTTACAACTTATATGGTGAGTTAAATTTTCGTGGTACATCGGGTTGGTTGTCAGGTTCATCAGATTTGAATATAAAAAGCACAAGTGCAAAAATATCAACAATTGATAATCGTATTGGCTTTACGAGCATTGGGGAGCTTAACGCAAATTCAAGCTTTAATGTGGGTTTAGATGTTGATATTAATGCCACTGAACCAGATGAATATATTGATGAAATATTTGGAAAAGGTTCTGGTTTTTCTGGTGCAACAATTAATGTGAATGAATTGAATATGCTTTCAGGGCTTGATGTAAACCAAAAAAACAGACAAGTTACAGTTGATTTAGATAAATATGTTACTAGTTTATCTCCTTACTATAATGTAAATATCGCAAATTTAGAAGTTACAGAAAATCTAGGTAATGTAGCACGTTATGTTCCACTAGGTTACGATTCATCAATTCAAGAATTATGGTTATATGAATCATTAGGCAACAATATTTCAGAAGCGTTTTCAAGTACTCAAGCCAATAAAGGACATTATATAGACAAGAACTATAGACTTGGACTCACAGGAACAACAGCGCTACGAGGTACAAACCTTGAATTGCGTGGTGATAGAATCACTACTGTTGATTTACTAAATGGTGCTAACTATACAATAGGAAGCGGGCAAGAGCTTACAATCACAACCGTAGCAGGTTTTGAAAATGCTTTGGGCGGTACATTTGTTAAAGGTGATGGGCGTGTTGTTTTAAATATTGATGAAAAAAATGGCATGAATTTAACAAACGCAGGTTTAGATGTTAACACTCTTGTATTAGAGGGTGGCAGAGTGAACTTTGTTAGCAGTAATGTAAGCGCAGATACTATTGTTGCCAATAATTCAAACATTAACTTTGGCGGAAATGGCGGAAATGCTATAAACACAAATATTGGTACTTTATACAGCGATGCTACACTTTGGTTCTATAATGGCGAACATAATATTACAA
>CAYJKB010000080.1:0-4891 GCA_964370625.1 uncultured Oscillospiraceae bacterium
TTTTAGATAATATTGATACTGCTAGTGTGAACGAAAACCAAGAAATGCTTACAAAACTAAGACTTTTGATAAACGACGCATATAGTCGAGATATTTCAGTCAAAACAAGAAAATCACTCAAAATTATGCGTGATAAAGGTTTATATGTTGGTGCTATGCCTGTATATGGGTATAAAAAATCAGAGCATAATCGACATCAACTAGAAATAGATGAAGTCACTGCGCCGATAGTGCAAGAAATATATAATTTGAAAATGCAAGGTTATAGCTTGAATAAAATTATGGATTATCTTAATGAAAGTAACATTCCCTCTCCACTGCAATATAAAATTATGAAGAAGATGCCTTTCTCTAAGAATGGTTTTGCAAGTACTGAAAGCCCTAAATGGTCAGCAACTACAATTCTTCGAATTTTAAAAGATGAAATCTATACTGGTACTCTTGTACAAGGGGAAGTTACCAATATAAATTACAAGCTAAAAGTTCCGATAAGACGAGCTGAACAAGATATTTCAAAAGTTAAGAATTCACATACTGCAATCATAAACAAAAATGATTTTGAATTGGTGCAAAGGGTACTTAAAATCAGAACTAAAGCTACTGCAAACAGTGAAAGACCACATTTGCTATCTGGTTTAGTCGTTTGTGGTAGCTGTGATAAGAATATGACAATAAAGACCATAAAACACAAGTGTGGCAATTATAGATACTACTATTGTCCCACTGGCAAGAAAAATGGCTGCACCTCTCCTTCGATGATTCGAGTTGAAAAACTGGAGCAAGAAGTTTTTAGGCAAATTCGAGAGTATATTAAAGAGATGAAAAAATATCGTGATAAGCTTAAAAGTATATCTTTTGAGGAAATAAAAAGAGAATTCACTTCTGAGCATTACACAAAACTTAATGAGCTGTATTCACATTTTGATAAGGTCAATTTGTATCAGAGAAGTTTGAGTAAATCTTTGGTTGATGACATTATTAGTGTTGAGGAATATAAGGATTTGTCTAAAAGGTATCAGATTGAGTTAAGTGAATTAGAGGATAAGATTAATCTACTAAAAGCTGAAATTGATGATATAGCTGAAAATATTGAAAATCGATTAGAATTGATTGATGAGTTGTGTAAAATTAATCATTCACAATATATGGAATGGAGTAAAATTGTGAAGGTAATTGAAAAAGCTACTATATGTATAAGAGGTGTTAAGATAAAAAATACAATTGTGTAACCTATAAGATATATATTTAGCTATATATTTTTCTTGACTTAAGCCAGCGAAAAATATATAATTAATGTGTATAATTATGTCTAATTGAAAGGAGTGATTTTAATGGCTACAGCAGACCAAATAAAAAGCTTAATTAAAGCATATATTGATTTGGACGATGATCGTTTTAAAACGGTTGTATTGCAAATTGCGGCATATGAAGCAAAACTCAATCATAGCACTTTTGCAAATGAACTAAAAACTCTTTCTCAAAAAATTGGACGTGAAAATAATAAATTGATTAAGTTAAATCAACAATTCAATAATCCACTACTAGAAATGCAGTTTTCATCAAACACTTTAGAAGATTTAATTGTTTCGCCTGAAACAAATGAAAGAATCAAAAGAATTCTAAATGAATATATAAACCGAAATAAACTTTTAAATTATGGGATGAGCAATAGACGAAGAATTCTTTTAGAAGGTGCACCTGGAACAGGAAAAACCTTTACAGCTTCCGTCATCGCACATGAAGTGAATCTCCCATTATTTACAGTGCAAATGGATAAATTAGTAACTAAATTCATGGGTGAAACTAGCGTTAAATTACGTCAAATTTTTGATACTGTAAACTCGCATCCAGGGGTTTACTTTTTTGATGAATTTGATGCAATTGGAGCCAATAGAAGTTTTGATAATGAAGTAGGTGAAATGCGTAGAATTCTAAATTCATTTTTACAATTTATTGAACAAGATAATTCTGACAGTATAATTATTGCTGCAACTAATAATCAAAAATTACTAGACCCAGCACTATTTAGGCGTTTTGACGACGTTATACACTATTCAATCCCTACAACAACAGAAATCAAGCGAATTTATCAACATAAAATTTTATCTTATCAGCCAAGTTTCAAAATTGCAAGTGATTTGGTTAATAGTTCAGTTTCCCTTAGCCATGCAGAAATTATTAATATTTGTGATGACGCAATAAAAGACTCTATCTTAAATGATCATAAAATAACAAAATCTAAACTAACTTCTTTAATAAATAACAGATTGATAATATATTCTGGTAAGGAGGCGTAATCATTGAATATAGAAAAAAAGAATATTTTTCTTTCTAACACAAACCAATCGCTTGATTACAGCTCTTCTTCTAAACGTGTAGATACTAAAATTCCAATGAGGGCAGATGTTAATCGTCACGCCAATTTTATATCAAGGAAATTAGCTGAATGTTATCGACAATCTGTAACACAGAAGCAAGTTGCTGCAATTCGTTATAAAGAAGGTGTATATTTAGAATTTTCAAGTAGTCCTGGTTATGATTTAATCTATAAGAGTTTGGAAAGTATTTCACAAGGAATACGACTTTCGAACATAAAGATGGACGAAGAAACAAATACAACCAAAGCTATTATATATATACCTGAAGGAAAAGAAACATATTTTTACAAAAAAATCGAAGAATATACAACTAAGCAAACAAAAAAAGGTAACCCTAAAAATGCAGATTTAATAAATAGTATAGAGGATATTAAACTAGCTTTACTAGAATCATTTTGGATAGGAGATTTAAATGATATCCCAACAATTCACCCCTGTTGGTGTGAGATATGGATACGCATTGATAACCGTGATGAACTGAATTCTATTAAATTATCTTTTGAACAATGCTGTAAAACCCTAAATATATGTGTAAAGCCTGATATTATTAAATTCCCCGAACGAGCAGTAATGGTTGTAAATGCAAACATGGAAAATCTGAAAAAATTGATTTCAGCATTTCCATTTATTGCAGAATTTCGCCGTGCACCTGAGCCAAATTCTTTTTTTGAAGAGTCATCTCATCTAGAACAATCAGAATGGATAGATGATTTGTTAAAGCGAACCACTTTCCATCACAGCGATTCTAGTATTTGTATTTTAGACACGGGGCTAAATTTTAAACACCCATTAGTCGAACCAGCCATTAAAAATGAAGAATCCATACAATGTGTTAACTTACCTTGGGGCACTAACGATCATGATGGACATGGTACTGAAATGGCTGGAATTGCTATTTATAACAACCTTAAAGCTGCGTTAGAATCACCAAACCAGGTTGACATATTTCATACAATTGAATCTGTTAAAATTTTACCACCAAAATCTGCAAACGAACCAGAGTTATATGGTTCTATTACTAATAATGCAGTGCTATTATCAGAAATAAATAATCCTAGCGACAACCGTTCCCTATGCATGGCTGTAACTGCACCACAATATACTATACCAGATGGAAGTCCATCTTCTTGGTCTGCGTCACTAGATAGTATTATTTCGGGTGCTGAGGAGAATGATGCTAAAAGATTGTTTTTTGTTAGTGCAGGTAATGTGCAACCACACGAACTTATGCAAGTTCATTATCCAAATGCGAATATATTACACAGTGTTGAAAATCCTGGTCAGTCTTGGAATGCTATTACGGTAGGTGCGTATAGCAATGACATAGAGATCACAAATCCTGTTTTTAAAAACTTTTCTCCTATTGCAGATGTAGGTGAATTATCTCCTTACAGTTCAACTTCTGTAACATGGAGCAACAAGTGGCCTATAAAGCCGGAAATTGTATTTGATGGTGGTAATATGGTTACCAATGGAAGCGACTTTAGCGAATGTGAAGATTTAACATTGCTTACAACATCCTATAAATTTTTAAATAATAATTTTTCTTATATATGGGGAACCAGTGCAGCAACTGCTCAGGCTTCATGGATGTCAGCTCAATTATATGCAGCTTATCCTGAAGCATGGCCAGAAACGATCAGAGCACTTTTAATCCATTCAGCACAGTGGACAAACTCTATGAAGCGCCAGTTTTGTGACGATGAAAACAAAAAGAGTGATATTCGCAATCTACTAAGAACTTGTGGTTACGGAATTCCTAATTTACAAAAAGCAATTCAGTGCGTAAATAATTCTGTAAATCTAGTTATTCAAGATGAGCTACAGCCATATAGAGATAAATCTATGAATGAAATGCATATCCATAAAATACCATGGCCAAATGATGTATTGCGTTCGCTTGGAGAAACAGATGCAACGATAAGAATTACGTTATCATATTATATCGAACCCGGTCCTGGTGAAATAGGTTGGAAAGATAAGTATCGTTATTCATCATGTGGTCTTCGTTTTGATTTAATAAATTCAAATGAAACATTATCAGATTTTCAAAAACGAATCAATGTAAAAATGAGAGGCGATGACAAAAAAGATAAAGGTGATGGAAGTAGTCGTAGCTGGTATTTAGGAGTGACAAATCGAGATGTAGGTTCAATACATTCTGATTTTTGTCAAACTAGTGCCATTGATTTATGTGATGCAAACTATGTAGCAATTTATCCCGTTGTTGGTTGGTGGAGAGAACGGACACATCTGAAAAAATCAGATTCTAAAATTCGATATTCATTATTGGTATCTATTGAAACACCTAGTGTGTCAGCGGATTTATATACACCTATTGTTACTCAAATTGAAACTGAAATATCTCATTCTATTGAAATACCCTACTAAAAAATAATTAGCCGATGACTTGTTTATCATCGGCTAATTATTTTTTAGTAATAGCTTGACATAAGCGTGCCTCAAACTATGTATTTTTATGCGTTTTAACCCTGCTTTGCTTGAACCTCTAT
>CAYJKB010000081.1:0-4792 GCA_964370625.1 uncultured Oscillospiraceae bacterium
TTGCAATAAGTCTTTCGCAAGACGGCAATTAGCCTTTACCATAAATACCAACTTTTCTTTTCGTTACTTGGTTAACCCCAAGTAACCAAGCGTTTTTATTTTTTGTATCGTCAAAAAATAAAGGTAAAACCTCTTTGCCAAGATGTTTGGCACATCTGAAGTACTCGTTCTCTCGGCAGTCGTCCTGTGTGCATACATGTACGTAACGCACTCTGTGCTATGTTTTAATAAAAAGGGAAATGCTGTGGTGTAAATTTACGAGATTAATGAAAAGACTGAAATACGGAAATCCTTTTTTCTGCATGAGGAAATAAAAAAACAAGCATAATCCAGTACGGAGTACGGGAGTAGTGTTTCCCTCACAACTGGAGGAGTGCGTTTTAGCTGAATTTCAATGTTATGATGGCACTGAGCAAAGCGATTTTGATTTTACTTTTGACAAGCCCAAAAGTAAAAACGCTTGATTACTTGCCGTTACGCAAGTAATGAAAAGAAAAGTACATCTTATTACACAAAAATCCAGACGTCAGACAAATATAATAAAGGTAACAGAAAAGAATATATCAAAAAGGAGTAAAGATATGATTGAATTTAAAAATGTTTATAAAAATTTTGAAGATACAAAAGTATTAGAAAACTTTTCATTGAAAATTCCGGATAATGGTATTATTTGTTTGTTTGGAAAATCTGGGGTTGGAAAAACGACAATACTGCGTCTATTAGCGGGAATAATAGAGCCTAGCGATGGACAAATTGTTGGATTAGAAGGAAAAGAAGTATCATATGTGTTCCAAGAAGATAGATTATTACCAACATTTACATGCCTGCAAAATGCATCTTTATGTGATGAAAAAAATATAGCAATGGAATATATAGAAAAATTTGGTTTATCAGGTAAAGAAAATTCAAAAATCACTGAATTATCAGGAGGTATGCGTAGACGTGTTGCGATTATAAGAGCATTGAGTGCAAACTTTGATTTGTTAATCTTAGATGAACCGTTTGACGGAATTGATGAAAATTCACTCACGCCTATATATGATGAAATTTTGCAAGTTTCAAATACTACTCCTGTAATTTTGGTAACACATAACTTACAACAAGCACAAGCATTGAATGCAACAATTGTGAAAGTTTAGTTTGCGCTAACTTGCAATAACAATTTTTCTTTGGTTATTTCGCCCAGTTTTTATGCTTTGACACGTGCAAAAAAAGACATTTTTTTACAACGTCAAACTTTTGAGTATATTTTTGGTACTTTTTTTTGCATTTTCTAGTAACTTTCTGATAAAAAGTTCTTGACAAATTCTTGACAAAATATATAATTAATAGTACAGGCGTCTCTTAGGCAGAGAAATTTTTGGTAGTTAAACTAAATGTTTAAGTACGATAGGACGCAAAACACAGTATAACGGTGACACTATTTCATTTTATTATGAAGCTTTGTCGTGTTGTGCTGATTTTGTTATATTTAGTGAAAGTTACCAATAATAATTTTATAAAAGCTTGTATTAAAATGCAATTTAATTTTAGGAGGTTTACAGGCATGGATTTCAGACTTACAAAGCAGCAAGAAATGGTTCAACGTCTGGCTCGTACATTCGCAGAAAACGAAATTGAGCCTATCGCAGCTGAACTAGATGAAAAACATGAATACCCACACAAAACCGTAGCAATGTTACAAAAGTACGGAATGATGGGTATCCAATTCCCAAAAAAATACGGCGGTAGTGGAGCAGATACGCTTTCTTATTCAATCGTTATTGAAGAAGCAGCTAAAAAATGTGGTTCACACGGTTGTATTATTTCTTCTCACGCAACTTTAGGTGCGTGGCCAATCTACAAATTTGGTACAGAAGAACAAAAACAAAAATGGTTAGTTCCACTTGTATCTGGTCAAAAAATCGGTGCATTTGGTCTTACTGAGCCAAACGCAGGTACTGATGCTGCTGCACAACAAACTGTTGCAGTTAGAAACGAAAACGGTGACTGGGTAATTAATGGTTCTAAAGTATTTATCACTGGTGGTGGTATTGCTGATACTTATATCGTATTTGCAATGACTGATAAATCAAAAGGTACTCGTGGTATCTCTGCATTTATCGTAGATGCTAAAACTCCTGGTTTCTCAATTGGTAAAATTGAAAGCAAAATGGGTATTCGTGCATCTCAAACATCAGAAATTATCTTTGAAGATATGGTTATCCCAGCTGACCAACTTCTAGGTAAAGAAAACGGCGGTTTCAGAATCGCTATGGCAACTCTTGATGGTGGACGTATCGGTATCGCATCTCAAGCTCTTGGTATTGCTCAAGGCGCTATGGACGAAGCTGTTAAATACATGAAAGAAAGAGTTCAATTCGGAAAACCAATTGCAAACTTCCAAGGTCTACAATGGATGGTTGCTGATATGGAAGTTAAAGTTGAAGCTGCTCGTCTTCTAATTCGTCGTGCTGCATTTAACAAAGACCATGATCTTCCATACTCAAAAGAAGCTGCAATGGCTAAATTATATGCTTCAGAGGTTGCTATGGAAGTAACTACTAAATGTCTACAACTACACGGTGGATACGGTTACATCACAGAGTACCCAATGGAACGTATGATGCGTGATGCTAAGATTACTGAAATCTATGAAGGTACATCTCAAGTTCAACGTATCGTTATTGCAAGCCATATCTTTAAGAAGTAATTTAGGAGGATAAACTATCATGAAAATAATTGTTTGCGTAAAGCAAGTTCCTGATACATCTGGTGTGGTTAAAGTTAACGATAACGGTACACTAGACAGAGCTTCTATGCTAACTATCGTAAACCCAGACGATAAAAACGCTATTGAAGCTGCGCTACAACTGAAAGACGAAACTGGCGCAAAAGTAATCGCTGTAACTATGGGACCTCCACCTGCTGCTGATATGTTAAGAGAACTATTAGCTATGGGTGCTGATGAAGGTGTTTTAGTATCTGCTCGTGAATTCGGCGGATCTGACTCATACGCTACATCACAAATCCTATCAGCTGCTATCAAAAAAATTGGTATCGACCAAGGGGACATCATCTTCTGTGGACGTCAAGCTATTGACGGTGACACAGCACAAGTAGGTCCTCAAATCGCTGAAAAATTAGGTCTTCCACAAATTACTTATGTAGAAGATGTTAAAATTGATGGTACAAAAGTTGTTTGTCGTCGTCAACTAGAAGATGGTTACATGACTATTGAAACAAAAACTCCTTGTGTACTTACAGCAATTAAAGAACTTAACACACCTCGTTACATGTCAATCGGTGGTATCATGTCTGCTTTCGAATCTGAAATCACAGTATACGATTTTGCAGCTCTTGAAAATGATCCACTAATTGAAAAAGAAACAATTGGTCTTAAAGGTTCACCTACAAACATCTACAAATCATTCACACCACCTAAAAAAGGTAAAGGTAGAATGCTTGAAAACGATACTGACAAGGGCAATGTAGAGGAATTAATCTCTGTTCTTGTTGAAAAACACATATTGTAAGGCGAAAGGAGATATATTACAATGGCAACTGTTGTTAATAATACAGACCTTGGCGCTTACAAAGGCGTGTGGGTATTTTGTGAACAAAGAGGCGGCGAAGTTACTTCAACTTCTCTTGAACTTATTTCTGAAGGTAGAAAACTAGCTGATGATTTAGGCGTTGAACTTTGTGGTCTTTTACTTGGTAAAGGCGTTGAAGGACAAGCTAAAAAAATCGGTGCTCATGGTGCTGACAAAGTTATTCTTTGCGAACATGAACTATTAGAAATCTACAACACAGATTCTTATACTAAAGTTATCTGTGATATGATTAACGAATTCAAACCTGAAATCATGATGATCGGTGCTACAAACATCGGCCGTGACTTAGGTCCTCGTGTTGCTGCTCGTGCAAAAACTGGTCTAACTGCTGACTGTACTAAACTTGACATCGAACCAGAACAAAGAATTCTTCTTCAAACACGTCCAGCATTTGGTGGTAACCTAATGGCTACAATCATTTGTCCAAAGTACAGACCACAAATGTCAACTGTACGTCCTGGCGTTATGAAAAAATCTGCTTACGATGCAGCTAAAGCTGACAGCGTAGAAATCGTAAAACCTGCTTTTGAACTATCAGAACTAGATGTACAAACTCGTGTTCTTGAAGTTGTTAAAGCTGCTAAACATATCGTTAACCTAACTGAAGCTGAAATCATTGTTTCTGGCGGACGTGGTGTTGGTGGTCCTGAAGGATTCCACCTAATCGAAGAACTTGCAGAAGTTCTAGGCGGTGTTGTTGGTGCTTCTCGTGCGGCTGTTGATAATGGCTGGATTTCACATGACCACCAAGTTGGACAAACTGGTAAAACTGTTCGTCCTGAACTTTACATTGCTTGTGGTATCTCTGGCGCTATCCAACATAAAGCTGGTATGTCAGGTGCTGGTACTATCGTAGCTATCAACAAAAGTGAAGATGCTCCAATCTTCGAAGTAGCTGATTTAGGTATTAAAGGCGACTTATTTAAAGTTGTTCCACTACTAATCGATGCTATTAAAGCTCAAAAAGCTGACGCTTAATTTAAATTGCATTTTTAAATTATAAATTAACCCCTCACAGAAACCTGTGAGGGGTTTTTGTTTTATTAAAAATAAGTTCATTATGTGTAGGGTATGGGTTTTTCGTCTCATTTAATCTTTCGCAAAATGGCTGAAGTCTCTACCTCTGGGAGAGGTGTCACGAAGTGACGGAGATGGTATTCATTTAATCATTCTTTCTTTTATAAAATTGTTATGTG
>CAYJKB010000082.1:0-4762 GCA_964370625.1 uncultured Oscillospiraceae bacterium
TTAGCAATCATTAAATCCATTGAAGTAATACCACCATCAGCAACATACCATGCTGTATCAGGCTCTAAGTATACGATTTGACCATTTTTATAAGCATCTGTTTGTTTGATTATGTCATTTTCCATTTGTTCTTTAGCTGCAGTTGCTTCAGTGCCTACTGCGTTATCTTTATCTAAAACGAAGAACCAGTCAGGGTTTAAAGCAAGTAGTCCGTCATAAGAGATTGCATCACCATGGTTTACATCTTCGTCAGCTTTTACATTGCTAAAGCCCATTTCGTTCACAATAACAGAGCAACGACCATTGTCACCAAGTGCGTTAAGACCACCTGCGAAGATAAGAAGTGAAGCTGTTTGCTCTCCTGCAAAATCTGCAATAGCGGCAATTCTTTCTTCATATCCTGCGATTATTTCGTCAACTTCACCTGAAACACCAAAGATTTGTCCGTGTTTTTTAGCAAGGTCTTTATAGCTGTTCATAAATCCAGCTTCGTAATCAACGTAAGCACACATAGTTGGTGCTATTACAGAAAATTCCTCATACATATCTTCAATTCTGTCACTTGTGAAAATGATGTCAGGCTCAAGTGACATAATAGTTTCCATGTCAGGGTCTTTCATACCACCAACATTTACGATGTTTTCATCTTCAACATATTTCGCTAGATGGTCAGGATAAGAGCCACCTTTAATAAGTCCAACAACTTTGTCTCCCATGCCAACAGCATCAAGGAAGTCCATTGTTTGCCAGTTTAGCACAACAATTTTCTCTGCATTTGCTGGAAATTCTACATCAATTGGTGCTCCCTCTGCGTCTGTTACACTTACAGTAACAGTTGTAGTATCAGCTGTATCATCAGCTGTAGGTGCTTCTTCAGTTTCTGAAGAACAAGCAGCAAGAAGTGATAGTGAAAGTGTTCCTGCTAGAATTAGTGATAATAATTTTTTCATTTTTTTGTTATCCTTTCAAGATAAAATTTAATTGTATATCAAGGCATTTGCCTAAATATCTAGTTATGCTTTGCTAACTCATAGTTTGTGTTTAACCCTACCAAAGTAGGGTCAAATCAGTTAATAATAAATTGAAATAGGTTTGCCATTAATCAGTTGTATATCAAAATCAACTTGATAAAGGTCCTTTAATGTTTCTTTTGTCATAACTTCTGCTACTTCACCGAATTTATATAGTCCACCATCTTTGAATGCAGCTATATAATCGGAATATGCTGAGGCAAAGTTAATCTCATGAAGAACTAAAATTACAGTTTTGCCTAAGTCTTCACTTAATTTTCTAACCAACTTCATAAGATTTGAAGAATGATAAATATCAAGGTTGTTTGTAGGTTCATCAAGGAATACAAACTCAGTATCTTGTGCGATTACCATCGCAATATATGCTCTTTGAAGTTGTCCTCCTGAAAGCTCATCTATAAATCTATCTCTGAAATCCTCCATCTCCATATATCCAATAGCCATATCTACCATTTTAAAATCTTCTTCAGTAAGATTACTGCCTGAATAAGGGAAACGTCCAAAAGCTACAAGCTCTCTTACGGTAAGTTTCATAGATATATTGTTTTGTTGTGTAAGTATTGCAAGTTTTTTCGCAAGTTCTTTACTTTTCCATTTAGCAAGTGATGTATCATCTAAATGCACTTCACCACTGTCTTGTGCAATAAGCCTTGTTATAATGTTAAGCACTGTGGATTTCCCAGCACCGTTAGGTCCGATTAACGAAATTACTTTTCCACGTGGTAATTTAAAGCTAACCTCACGAACAACCTGCTTTTCACCATAATATTTATTAATTCCTTTTATTTTCATAGGTTATACTCCTTTGTTTTTAAGCACAAGATACAAGAAATATGCTCCACCGAATAAGTTTATAAAAACAGAAATCTGTGTACCGAAGCCAAAAACATGCTCTATTAAAGTTTGTCCTCCCAAAAGTACAGCAACTCCCATAAGCGCTGACCCTATCATAAGATAACTGTGTTTATAGGTTTTGAAAAACTCTCTTGAAAGGTTTGCGATTATAAGTCCGAGGAACGAGATAGGTCCTACCAACGCTGTGGCTATCGTTATAAAGAAAGTAACTCCGATAAGCAGTCGCCTTACTGTCTTGTCGTAATCAACACCTAAATTTATCGCTTGATTTTTTCCGAGTGTTATAACATCAAGTAATTTAATATCTTTCCAAAATATCATCACTGTCACAACAATCAGTACAAGAGCCATAAATATAAGTTCTGCATTTACATGGTCAAATCCTGCGACAAGTTCAGTTAAAAGCTTGTCATATTCGTTTGGATCCATAACACGTGTCATGGTATTTGAAATACTTGTGAAAAATGTCGCTAAAACTGTACCAGCAAGGAGAACATACAGTATATTGTACTTTGTCTTTTTAAATAATGTTCCGTAAATGATTGTACCTAAAACACCCATTAAGACTATATCCACCATGAAAGATACATATTTATTTGCCGCAAAAATACTGCTTCCACCTAAAACAAAAACTATGGCTGTATGTAGTAAAACATATAGCGAATTCATTCCCAAAAGACAAGGAGTTACAATTCTGTTTCTTATTATAGACTGGAATACAATACTTGCAGTACCTATACAAAAAGCAGCAATTACCATTGTAATGAGTTTAGGTGTTCTTATCTTCATTGCATAATCAAAAAACTTCATATCTACAAAAATAAACTGATATATTAATCCAAAAATAACACAGATGATTACAAGTGCAATCATTTTTTGTGAAGAACTTATAGCTTTTCTTTTGCTTTTTACAGCAATATTTGGTGCTGTTATCGCTTTATCCATTACAAGTAACCTCCTCTTTTTTAATTTTTGGTTTGCCTGTATTTAAACGTTTGAAGAGAAGAGCAATAAAGATTATGCTTCCGATAATTCCTGAAACAAGTTCGATAGGCATTTCATACGGTCTAATAACTACTCTACCAATTATGTCACAAATAAGAACAAACAATGCGCCGAATACACCAACATCTAAGATGCTTCCACGGATTTTATCTCCTCTGAACATTGCAACCACATTCGGTACGATAAGCCCTATGTAAGAAATTGTACCTACAGTTACAACAACACTTGCTGTAATAACAGCAGCAATAGAAAGTCCACCAAACATAACAATTTTATAGTTTACACCAAGATTTGTTGAAAAACTCTCGCCCATGCCTACGATATTGAAGTGATTAGCATAGATGAAAGCAATAATAACAAGTGGCAAAATTAAGAATACAATTTCATATCTGCCTGCAAGTACCAGTGAAAAATCGCCTACAAGCATACTTGCCAAAACTTGTGTCAAGTCGTTTTCATAGGCAAGATAACTTACTACGCCACCTATTACACTGTTAAACATAATACCGATAAGTGGCACCATAATAACATCTTTGAATTTTATCTTTTGCACAAACCACACAAAAATCCAAGTACCAAGCACAGACATTACAAAGGAAAAAATAGTCCTTACAGCTAAAGTGGCGGTCGGAACAAAGATCATTGCTATAACAATGCCAAGCTGTGCTGAGGAAATAGTCGCACCTGTTGTAGGCGATACGAATTTATTCATACAAAGGTTTTGCATTATAAGTCCAGCAATACTCATGCCTATACCTGTACAAAGTATGGCAAGCACACGTGGCAATCTTGCGTTCATCAGTACGGTAAGCTGTAAAAAATCTCCTTGCAAAATACCGCTTAGTGATACATCGTAAGCACCAATAAAAATTGATGCAAAGGAAAGAATAATCGTTAATACAATCATTAATATTGTAATTCTATATTTTTTCATTCTAAAAGCCCTCTCGGAATATTATTAGCTATTACTAACTAAATTATGTTATCACAAACTAACTCGTATGTCAAATAAAATATTATTTAAATTTTGAAATAGTCATCAGTTGATATTAATATGTGATTTTCGTTAAAAAAATAGTGCTAATTGTTGTATTGAACAATTTGTTTTTGTTGGCTAATCGCCTTTTTCTTACATTTTTCACTGTTATTGACAATTTATATTGTAACGGCGAGGGTAAATTAGACGGCTTAATAGGCAATCGTGACGGTTAACTCGATAATCGTTTTATATATATATCACCTTGACAATGTGTCATATATCACACTACAATTTATGTATGTATCTTTAGGAATGTCAACGGCAAGTGAGGCGTTTTTAATGAACGAAAATGTAGTATTGAAATCAAGATAATACAGAAAACTGACACAACAGCAGCTTGCAGATATAATGAGAATTGACAGGGCAATAATTAGTAAAATTGAAAGCAGAAATGCAAACCCAACGCTCGCCCTTCTCTCAAAAGTTGCAAGCGCTATGGACGTGACACTTAAAATAGAATTTTTCCCAAATGAAGAAATTGAGGTGGAGTAATGAATATTACATTGCTTTGAGAAAAAAGAGATTTATATAATAAAAACTTGCATTTAATCCCCAATGATACATTGCTTATAGCAACACTGTAAAAAAGGTTATCTTAGATCCAACAAAGAGAAAGAAAGTGCGTACCGTTTATTTTGGAGCAGCCTTAAACCGACATTTATGCTCCACAAAACAAAAAAATTTAAACGCCAAAAAATCTAAAGTAGTTTCAAGATATATTAAGATTTATTTTCACTATCCTTATGCACACCTCTCATAAAGAAGCATTAAAAAACCCGATAGTCGAGCCTAAAAATAACAATAACTTGAAATTCACATTATAAATATGATA
>CAYJKB010000083.1:0-4732 GCA_964370625.1 uncultured Oscillospiraceae bacterium
AGCTATACTTCGCACTTAAAACAAATTGAATTTTTAAAGGCAAACTTGAAACAGCACGAATTAAAATATTTCTTTCATCTTTTGTGAGTATTCTTTCGGTTTTAGGAGAGTTTAACTGCTCATGACGTTTGTACTCATTTTCAAGGGAAATTTGTGCTATTTTTTTAAAATTGTTCATGACTTATACTCACCACCTAACATTTTACGAAGTTTAGAGAGAACACGTTCCATTCGTTTTCTTGCTGTCTGCTCTGTGATATTTAGCGTATTTGCAATTTGAGCAAACGAAAGTTCACTGTCAAACCTTAGCCAAATTAACTTCTTTTCTTCTGTGGTTAAATTATCTACCGCCGACAATAAAACCTCGAAATCAGGCTGATTTGAAGTGATAACAGAACTTTCATCTATAATTCGCTCCATTTCACAAGGGTCTTCAGCAATCGAATGTTTTTCCTTTTTCAATATATCAAGTGAAGTGTTCCTCACTATAGTAACGATATAAGAATTCATTTTGTGACATGGAATATTAGAAATTATAGAAATATTTTTAATTATTTTTTCAAAGCTTGCTGATACAGCATCTTTTGCTAATGCATCAGATTTTAAATAGGAATATGCAATGTTATAAAACTTAGATTTATTTTCATGGAATATGCTATCAATTAATGTTTTATCATCATTACTTAGTCCACAAAGTAATATAAGCAATATAATCGCTCCTTTTAAAGCGTATTTATGCAAATGTAATTATTATTATAATTATACTATATTTTTTAACAAAAAACAATTTAGATACAAAAAAGCCTGTGAAGAAATTCCTATCTCTCACAGACTTTTAAAGTTTATCATATATAAAATTTAAAAAGATTATACATTAGATTTAATAAATTCATCAATAGCAGCTGCAGCATTTTTCCCAGCACCCATTGCAAGAATTACAGTTGCAGCACCTGTAACAGCATCACCACCAGCAAAAACACCTTTTTTACTAGTTTGGCCTGTTTCTTCATCAGTTACAATACAGCCACGTCTGTTAGTTTCAAGCCCTGGTGTAGTTGCACGTATAAGTGGGTTAGGGGATGTACCTATAGATACAATAACACAATCAACTTTAAGCAAGAATTCATTGTTTTTAATTGGTATTGGGCTGCGTCTACCAGATTCATCAGGCTCACCTAATTCCATTGGTTGGCATTTTAGAGTATGAACCCAGAAATCATCGTTTCCACGAATTTCAACCGGAGTTGTTAAAAATTTAAATTTAATACCTTCTTCTTTTGCATGATGAACTTCTTCTAATCTAGCTGGCATTTCATCTTCGCCTCTACGATAAACAACATATACATTTTCAGCACCCATACGTTTAGCACAACGTGCAGCATCCATAGCAACGTTACCACCGCCGATAACAGCAACTTTTTTAGCATTCATAATAGGTGTATCAGATTGATTTTCATATGCCTTCATAAGATTTACACGAGTTAAATATTCATTAGCAGAATAAACACCGTTTAAATTTTCACCAGGTAAATTCATAAATGTTGGAAGTCCAGCTCCACTGCCGATGAATACAGCTTCAAAACCTTGTTCAAATAATTCATCAACAGAACTTGTTCTGCCGACTACATAGTTAAGCACAAATTCAACTCCAGCTTCTTTAAGTGCGTCAATTTCTTTTTGAACAATCTCTTTAGGTAGTCTAAATTCAGGTATACCATACATAAGTACACCACCGGCTACATGTAATACTTCAAAAATTGTAACACTATAACCCATAGCAGCTAAGTCACCAGCACATGTAAGTCCGGCAGGACCTGCACCTACAACAGCCACTTTGTGTCCATTAGGTGCTACAGCTTTTGTTTTAGTTGTTAAGTTCTGCAATGCCCAGTCTGCAACAAAACGCTCAAGTCTGCCAATGCCCACAGGTTCGCCTTTAATGCCTCTTACACATTTGCTTTCACATTGTGTCTCTTGGGGGCAAACTCTTCCACAAACTGCCGGAAGCGCACTAGTTTCTTTGATTTTATGATAAGCTTCCTCAAATTCTCCTTGAGCTACTAGCATTACGAATTCAGGAATTTTTACATTAACAGGACAACCTTCTATACATGGTTTATGTCTACAATTAAGACATCGTGATGCTTCTTCCATTGCCATTTCAGCTGTATATCCTAAAGTAACTTCCTCGAAGTTACTATTTCTAATATTTGGGTCTTGCTCTGGCATAGCAAGTTTTTCTTTTGACATGTTAGCCATAATTAAACAATCCTCTCCAAAGTAAAATAATTAATAAAATTCTATATAAATAACAAATTATTCGTCAACTTCCATGTTTTTCAGATTACATAAATGTGAATTAACTGATGAAGTTTCTTGCTTTTTATATGCACTAGAACGTTTCATAGCTTCATCAAAATCTACTAAATGTCCATCAAATTCAGGTCCATCTACACATGCAAAGCGTGTTTCTCCACCAACTGTAAGTCTACATCCGCCACACATACCAGTGCCATCTATCATCACAGTGTTCATACTAACAATTGTTGGTATATTATATTTCTTTGTAAGCTGAGTTACAAATTTCATCATTATAAGTGGGCCTATAGCAATAACTAAATCATATTCATTTCCATCAGTTATTAGCTTTTCAAGCACATTTGTAACAAGTGCTTGCTGACCTGCTGTTCCATCATCTGTACATAAATAAAAATTGTTAGAAACAGCCTTCATTTCATCTTCGAAGAAGACAAGGTCTGCAGTTTTAAATCCTGCAATAAGATCAACTTTAGCATCTAAAGAAAATAATTTTTTAGCTTGTGGATACGCAATGGCACATCCTAGTCCGCCACCAACGACACATACTTTTTTAAATCCATCAAGATGAGAAGGTTTTCCAAGAGGACCTACAAAATCATGAAGTGCATCACCTTCGTTTAAAAGTGATAACTGCATAGTTGTTTTACCAATAAGTTGGAAAATAATAGTAACTATACCTTGCTCTCTATCAAAACTTGCAATAGTTAAAGGAATTCTTTCCCCATTTTCATCTACACGAAGAATAATAAATTGTCCAGGCTCTGCTTTAGCAGCGACAAAAGGTGCATGAATATCCATTAAAGTTACTTGTGAACTTAGAACTCTCTTTTTAAGAATTTCAAACATAAATATGACCTCCTAGTTATAATTTTTACTATTTACCTATAATATACACTTTTTTTTCTAATAATTCAATGTGAAAAGAATATAGATTAATTTAGAATATTTTCAAATTTTTGTGCATTTGTTAAATTTTTAGCAATATTTTAATATACATAATAGAAAATTTAAGTCATGCTTGTAAATTACTATATAATGTGTTATAATATAAGCCATTGTGACAATATTTAGGTATATTGTTATTCTATGCTTTATTGACTATTTTATAATTTAAAATTTACTATATAATTGGAGGGGAAATGTATGTTATCTGTTAAAGAAGTTGAAAGTGCTGCAAAAAGGCTTAAAAGTGTAGTTCATTCGATTCCGCTAAGCTCATCAAAAACTTTTTCAAACCTTACAGGGGCAGAGGTTTATCTAAAATATGAAAACCAACAAAAAACAGGCTCTTTTAAGGTGCGTGGTGCTTATAATAAAATTATGAAGCTACACGAAACAGGGGAGCTAAGTTCGGTTGTTGCTTCAAGTGCTGGAAATCATGCACAAGGTGTAGCTTATTCTGCTAATAGTATTGGAATTCCAGCTACTATTGTAATGCCAAAAAGCACTCCTATAGCAAAAGTTTCAGCAACGCAAGGTTATGGTGCAAAAGTTGTGCTTCATGGAACATGTTATGATGATGCTTATGATAAAGCACGTGAGATTTGTAAGGAAGACAATGCAGTTTTTATTCATCCATTCGATGATGAAGATGTTATGGCAGGTCAAGCTACTATTGGTCTTGAAATTTTAAAAGATTTACCAAATGTTGACATGATATTTATTCCTGTTGGCGGTGGTGGCCTTGTTGCTGGTGTTGCAGCTTATATTAAACAGATTAACCCTCGTATTAAAATTATTGGTGTTCAAGCAGAAGGAGCACCAGCTATTTGCAATTCATTCAAGCAACCTGAAATTGTTGTATCTGAAAAAATTCGCACAATAGCAGATGGTATCGCTGTTAAATGTCCTGGAACAATTACAATGGAGCACATAAATCAGTTTGTAGATGAAGTTGTTACGGTTTCAGATGCTGAAATCGCTGAAACAATCTTGCTTTTATTGGAACGAACTAAACAAATTGTTGAACCAGCTGGTGCAACATCTCTTGCTGCTGTAATTCATAACAGAGTAGATGTAAAAAACAAAAAAGTAGTATGTGTATTATCTGGTGGTAATATCGATGTTAGCTTTATTCATAAAATCGTTGAAAAAGGGCTTATTACTCGTGGCAGACAAATGAAATTCCATACAGTTTTAACAGATGCACCTGGTAGCCTTGAAAAATTTGCTGCAATTGTATCTTCTGCTAATGCTAATATTATTATGTTCAGACATGACCGTATACATGCAGATTTAGATATTGACCAAGCAATTATTCACGTAGTTGTTGAGGTTGGCGGAAAAGAACATGGAAAACAAGTAATTTCTTATCTTGAAAAAGAGGGATATACAGTATTTAAAGATTGATTTTAATATAAGTATAAAAAAAGGGGGGTGTGTCGCAATCAGACACACCCCCCTAAAACAAATC
>CAYJKB010000084.1:0-4636 GCA_964370625.1 uncultured Oscillospiraceae bacterium
CCTGATATAAATACGATTTTGCTTAAGTGGTCATGGAATGTATTTCTTATCGTTTTTCCAACATCAATACCATTTACCCTTCCAAGCTCAATATCTAAAAAAATAATATCAAAGTTATGTTCATTCTTTATAAAATCAATCAAACTTTCGCCACTCCAAAAAACTTCAATATCAATATCGTATTGAGAAGTTTTTTTATATTCAAAAATAAAATTCTCAATTTCTGAACAAATAACTTTGTTATCGTCACAAATTGCAATTTTAAGCATTAACACCACACCTTTCATTATGTTATTTAAGTATAACACAAAAAAGTTTTAGCTGTCATTAAAAATTAATCAAAACATATTTTGGTTAAATTATATCACCAAAATACAAATATTGTAATACTTAGTATTTTAATCTTCAATCAATAGCATAATATAATAATACTAGGATGAAGTTTATGTTTTCGGAAAGTAGTTTAGGATATTCTTGTTTTAGGTTTGCCATCTTTGGAAGTTTGGATAAACCTAGATCTTTAAAATGGTTTTCGGCTAAAATTTTATCTGCACCACAAGTCCATCTGTAATGCCTAAAGACGAAATAACAAGGGTTTAGCCGTTGTGTGTCTGCGTTATCGCCTTGTATGAGTTCTAAAAGCTCTTTTAATCGTGGGTAGGTATCTTCCAAAGCTAAATACAAAATTTCTCCGAAATCTGCTTTGTAATCCAACAACATTAATATATGTAGTTAAAATATCTATTCGAATAGTAGGTAGCGAATAAAATAAAGCTATAAAAATATAAAGCCTATAATTCATAAGATAGTGTCTTGTGAACTATAGACTTTTTTTATTATAATGAATAATCAAGCTCTAAAGTTTTTTCTTAAAGCGTTATGATTAATCTTTGGTATTAAGCGCATCTAGAACCCCATCGATAATTCCTAATGAGCTATATGTTGCACCTGAAACCACATCAACTTCTAGTGACTGTGTTTCCAAAATATCATTAATAACCTTTTTGCTATCAGAATAATAAGGTTCGTCTTCTATATGTTTTGTAACTTTGATTTCTGCAATCGCACCATTGGCAACCGTGACATCTACATAAATATAATCATTGTAACCTAAGCCCTTACCGCTATAATTACCATCTTCATATGTACTCGACCCACTACTAGCAATCGCAGTTAAAATCGGAGACATAACCGAAGTATAGCAAATGATGAGAAGGGTACAAACACCAATTATTTGTGGCACTAGTTTAAACTGAGGTGCTTTCTTTGCAAGTGCCTTGTTAATACGTAAAACACCATAGGTGATAAATACAATACTATAAACTAAAATATTAATTTGTGCAGTTAAAATTCCGTTAATTGCAGATGGAATGGTTAATATTAATACATGGACATAAACTAAAGCGTAAAATAAATAAGCTAATCTTTGAAGTTGTTTCCAAGATTTAGCATTCATCTTTTTGCGATATTTCGGAAATGATGTGATAAATAATGGTAGCATGATTATAATCAAAACCAAAGAACATAACGTAGCATATAAAAACTCTGGGCGCAGGGAGGAAGGATTTAAAAATAGCGTTGGGAAGTAAGAAATCCCATAAAATACATTGTGCCCTAAAGTTAAAATTGATGCAATTATGGACAATTCTGCACGAATTGGCATAATAGTTTTCATTATTTTGTGTCCAGCTGGAACAGCATTTGCATACATTACATATACGAATAAAGCTGTTGCAAAAGCACTTTTTGAAAATATAGGCAGTATAAATGCCCTTATTGCAAATGGAATATCCAATTCTATTTTTAAAATAGATATACAAGCAACAGTTACTGCGATGAGTGTTGCTCCTATGTAAAAGGTTTTACTATATTTTTTAAGTACCGATTTGGTCCCAAAAATGAATATTGTTGCAATTAAAAATGAAAAAATAAAATTCATAATCTCTGTTCCTCTTCTTCGTAAAACGCAGAATTCTTCTGCCTAAAATCAATCAGGCAGAAGAATTATTGAGTTTGTTTAGTTGCTTGTTACATTGAATTCAAGTGTTTCATATCCGTCACGGTAAATTGTGATAGTATATGTTTTACCAGATTCAAAAACAGAAACTAGTTCATCATCACTTTCGATTTGTAATGCATAATCAATCGAACCATCTACCGTAATTAGTGAACCAGAGCTAGATCTTATTCTAGTTCTATCTTCGCTTCCTTCTTCTTGAACATAGTAGTAAGAAATTCCTGCAATGTATTCGGCAAATTCTTCATCACTGATGCCTTCAGCTTTTACAATTCCAACATTACCATTCGGAACAGCCGCTGGACCATCAGCCATTATGTATAAATTCTCGCTGTAATCTGCATATACACCATTAGTATCCATAATTACAACAGAATACCTTCCAGGTTTCACGTTTTCGTTCCAAGAAAGAGTCTCAGTATCACCGCCAACTGTGAAGTTTTCAGTTACATCAACAGCATCATAACCCATTGTTACCTTAACAGCTGTAGTATAATCCTCAGGAATTGTTACACCCTCGATAAAGTTAAAGCTAACATTTCCAGTTGAGATAACTTCTGAGTATCTATTATCTTCTTCTGAATAGTTTCCTACAGTGAATAATTCATCTGTAAATCTAAGTGGAAGATAAATATCAACAGGGAATTCTAAAGTGCCTTCAGGAGTGAAGTATTTTATAGACGTCAAAGTATTTCCAGCTAAACTTTCATAATGATCATAAACTAGAGTGTTTCCTTTGCGTTCTATAAGTTTTACACCAGAAGACCAAGAAATTTCATGCCCATTTGAGCCCCAAATGTTTTCAAGGTCTCTTAGTCCATAGCTTTTACCGTCTTTGTCTACGATTTCTACAGCAGAAACAATTGGCATTTCAGGTAATCCTATTACTTCAACTTCATAATCGCCATATGAAGAATTTGCTGTGAATTCATAAGTGATTTCTTCAGCAGATTCAATAGTAGCACCAACAACTTCACCAAAAGAATAGCTTCCATCAGCTTCTGTTGTTAATTCTTTATAAGCACCTGGCTCAGTTTCAAGCATAGTTACATAATAATCCGCATTTTCTTCAGTGATACTAGTAGTCAAATGGTCAAACTCTTCTTGAGTCATTTTAACAGGGTATTGAGTTCCTAAAATTGTTCCACCTTCGCCACTTTCGTTAGCGACATTATATGTCCCATCACGTCTAGCCCATTTTGATGAAGTTGCTGAGCTAACAGCAGATACTTCGATATCATTATTGCTTAATTCTGCCATAAAGAAATCATTGTAAGGAACGTTCATAAGAGCATAGACACTCTCTGTGTTTGCAGAAGATGCATTGCCCTCTGTCGGTTGATTGCCATCGTCACTATCTCCACAACCAGTCATTAACATAGCTGTTGAAGCTAAGACTCCTAGACTAAATAACATAAATTTCTTGTTCATATTTTCTCCTTTTCATACTCTTTCGTAGTTAGTTTTAGCTAACAATATAATAGTATCATTAATTTGAAATGTTGTCAATTACTTTTTATTATTAAAATTAGGAATAATTTTTAAAAGATAAATGATAGCAAACTAAAAGACATTACTCATGGAGTGGTGTCATTTTTAATTGTTTCTGATAAAATAAAAATGTTGCAAATATAAATTCAAATTATATTTATATAGATGGGAAAATATACCAATGATATTTATATTTATTGACTCAAATCTTTTACAGATGTGTATATGTAAAATTTACTTAAATATGTAAAAAAATGCTTTATATGTTAACAAAATATGAAAATACACACTTTAAATACAACTTTGGTTGAAAAAATAATATACATATGATATTATTTAGGTATAGTTATATATAATTTTATAGGCTATATAATCAAGTTCAAAAAACTTCTTTCCTTTGACACAAGATGAATTTAAAAGCTAAGAATAATAGTATTTTTATATTGTTCTCTAAAATGAACAACAAAAAGAAAGGAAGATTAAAATGAAGAGCGATAAATTTTCAGCGATTCTATTATCAACTGTAATGATTTTACAAATCATATCTAGCAGTATGGTTTCAGTTTTTGCAGAACTTATTGAAGAAAAAACAGTTATTTTATCTATTGTTGAAATTCAAGATGAAATATCCCTAGAAATCGGAGATACTCTGAGTTTACCAGATAAATTAACTGTAACCATTGAGCAAACTACTGATACTGAAATCAAAACGATTGACCCTGAAACAAATGAAGAAATTGTTGTAATTGCACCAATTGTGAGCCAGATTACAACGGATATTTCTGTTTTGTGGACACCTGATACACCATTTGACGCTAAAATCGAAGGGAAATATATATATACCGCAGAGATTTCAAACGATTATACGCTTGCCGATGGTGTAACTTTACCTGAAATTTTAGTAGAAGTTAAAGATACTTCAATCCCTCTTGTTTCATTGGAAAGCAGTGGTGTAGAACAAAGCATTGAAAACCTCCCAGCTCTTCGAAATGGAGGAGTAGCTCCGATTTCTGACAGCAACACTACTACGTTAACTGTTACAGAATCGAAGGGAGCTCCGCTTACCGCTGAAGGTGACGGTGGTACGGAGGAATTGTGGGACTATACAGCTGATGAGACAAGGTCGGA
>CAYJKB010000085.1:0-1206 GCA_964370625.1 uncultured Oscillospiraceae bacterium
GCGAGAGGGGTTTAACCCTTAGATAAAATATAAAAAGGGACTGTTTTGTATTCGTAATAAAACAGTATTTTTATAATGAAAGAGCAAAGTATATTTGAAAAAAATGAGAAATGTTAAGAAAAATAAATAAATGAAATTGATATGATACCTCTAAAGTCGACACGTAAAATACTTAAATTTTTTACAAAAGATGATAGAAATAAGAATTTGATAGCCTTATAATTGACAGATTTATCCTTTTCATCTATAATTATTACATAGCAATAAAATATTTTAGTAAATTATATTGATAGGTGGATTTGATGAAAAGGTTTATTATCCCATATAATACATTAAGACAATGTATTTCAGGTCATCGTAAAAAAATAATTCATGATTATTCCGAATGGGGTAATGAACTTATTATTGTTTTTGAAGGTTCTGCAACTTTTCAACTTGACGACTTAAAATTTAACATTAATAAGGGTGATGTTTTTTTACTTACAGGGGATTATATCAAAGAAATTCATGATGCAGAAGATTTGAATATGTGTTCAATTTTTTATAGAGATGTACATTTACAAAGAAGTGCTGCATCATTTAGAAGATTGGAGGGATATCAACAATTATTTGTAGAATCACCAATGGCAAGGGATTATTCAGAAAATGGTCGTTTGCAGGCAGATGAATATTTGTTGCAAGATTTAATAAATTTGATTGAACGCATGGAAATTGAACAACAGTTGCGAGAACCAGGATTTGAACAAGTATTAAATTCCACATTTTTTATAATGATTACATTAATTTCTCGTGCTTACTCAGCTAAAGAAGTATTTAAAGAGAAATCAAATTCATCCATATTACATATTATGGCATATATTAAATCAAATTTTGACGAACCTTTATCTATAACTTCACTTGCCGAAATGGCAAATTTATCTCATCGTCACTTTAATAGAAAATTTAAAGAAATGTTTGATATATCTCCAGGACAATTAATACGTAAACTTCGAATTGAAAGAGCTTGTTTTTTGCTTGAAGAAAGTGAACTTACTATGCTTGAAATAGCTATGGAGTGTGGATTTATGGATTCAAATTATTTTTCTAAAACTTTTCGTGAATTAGTAAATATGTCTCCTACTCAATATCGTAAACTACGACTAAATGAAATTGAACAAGCTCCAAAATATGAAATTTACTAACTAAATTTACTTTATAATACTTAGA
>CAYJKB010000085.1:1306-4302 GCA_964370625.1 uncultured Oscillospiraceae bacterium
ATATAATGGGGAATACTAATGTAAGCATTGCGAAAGTAATGAAATTTGCAGGTGCATTTGTAGCGTTTTTAATCGGTTCTGGATTTGCTACAGGTCAAGAAATTTTGCAATATTTTACTTCATATGGTTATGCTGGATTGTTTACAGCAGTTGTTATGTTAATTTTATTTATTTATGTTGGTGGAGCATTTATAAGTACAGGATACAGAGAAAAACTATCGAAAGGTAGTGATATTTTTAAATATTATTGTGGTAAATACATAGGTGGATTTTATGATTATTTTACAGTGTGCTTTGTATTTATGTCATATGTTGTTATGATAGCTGGTGCAGGTGCTACATTAAATCAACAATATGATTTGCCTGTACCTGTCGGAGGAGTATTACTTCTTATCCTCTCTTGTGGAACTGTACTTATGGGTCTTTCTAAAATTGTTGATGTTATAGGGAAAATTGGACCTATAATTGTTTTAATAGCTGTAATTGTTGGTATTTTTGCTATTATTAATAATCCTACTGGCATAGCAGAAGGACATAAACTTCTAGCTTATGGACAAGTAGAGGTACTACAAGCTGGAAGCAACTGGTTTATTTCTGCGTGTTCTTATGTAGGTTTTTGTATGCTATGGCTTGCAGCATTTTTAGCAGCTATGGGGAATACTGCAAATAGTGAAAAAGAAGCTCGTTTAGGGACAACTGTGGGTGCTATCGGTTTTGCAATAGGTTGTGTTATAATGATGTTAGGACTTCTTGCAAATATTACTGATGTAGCTGGCACTCAAATTCCTGCACTTGTTCTTTCACTTTATATTCATCCTGTATTTTCCACAGTTTTTGCTGTAATTATTTTAGCAGGAATTTATACCACAGCAGTTCCGCTACTTTGGCAAACTTCATCTCGATTTGCTAAAGAAGGAAGTAAAAAGTTCAGAATAGCAACTATTATTTTAGCAGTAATTGGATGCTTTATAGGGTTGGTATTACCGTTCGACCGTCTAGTTAACTTTATTTATGTAATTAATGGGTATGTTGGAATTTTGCTATTATTCTTTATAATAGTTAAAGATATTCGTAATCATTTAAATAAAAATAAATCAAATACATATGTAAATAATGATGATAAAGTGATATAATAACCTCAAAGACAAATGAATTTGTGGTGCTTTGCACCCTTTGCGATAAAAATTGCAACTTTAAGAACATTGAATGACTAAAACATTTTGATATGCAAAATAAGGCTATCGCCTTTGCGACTTTGTCGCTGTTTTATGATATAATCATTATACATTTTGATAAAAAGAAAGAGAGAAAACTATGCTTACAAAAAATCAAGTTTATGACTTATTAAAAGAAAAAAACATTTCATATGAAGTGTTTGAACATCAGCCAGTATATACAATTGAAGATATGGTTGCCACTGGTATGCCACATGTAGAAAATATTGTTAAGAACTTATTTTTACGTGATGACAAAGGTAAAAATCACTATTTAATTACATTAGATGGTCATAAATCCGTAGATTTAAAAGAAGTTGCTGATAAAATTGGAAGTCGCAAACTTAGTTTTGCGAGCGAAGATAGATTAATGAAAAATTTAGGACTAACAGCTGGAAGTGTAACACCCTTAGGACTATTAAATGATGCACCTGTAACGGTGACTTTAGTTTTTGACAAAGCTCTTAAAGGTAAACTTATGGGTATTCATCCTATGGAAAACACAGCGACTATTTTTATAAAATACGAAGATTTATATAATCTTATATTTAAAAGCTGTGATAATGATATTTTAGTTTGTGAGTTATAATTAAGCCCTAATTTGTTATGAAAGGACACTATAGCTATGAGCCAAAACAGTGAAAATAAAAAAATAGTAAAAGAATATTATGATTCAATTTATGGAGCGACAGCAGATACAATAGGCGATATTGTGTCAAAATACTTCCCTGAAGATGCAATTTTTGATGCACAACATCCGATTAATCACTTAGATGGCAGAGATGCTATAGTCCAAACTTTTTATAAACCGTTGTTACACTCTTTTCCTGATATAGCAAAACATTCATATATCTTTATGGGTGGTCGCTCTGTTCGTTGGGACGAGGGTGAACAATTTGCACATGGTGACTGGGTTTGTGCTTCTGGATATTATGAGGCTACCTTTGAAAATGATTATCTCGGTATCCCTGCAAATGGTGGTATTGTTCTAATTCGTTTTTGTGAATATAACTTAGTTAAAGATGGTAAAATCGCAATCACACGTACAATTCTTGATTTGCTTGATTTAATGCGTCAAGTAGGAATATCTTTCTTTAAAGCACGTGGGCTTGAAAGCTTTATCCCAGGGCCACGCACATTTGATGGTATCATGATGAATGATGTTGACCCTGAAATGGGAGAAAATTCCATAAAGTTAATTGAAGAAATGTGCTTTGGCGGGCTTAACTCATTTGAAGATGGTGGCAAAGAGGCTATGGGACTTGGACGTTATTTCCATAAGGATTTTTCATGGTATGGCCCTTGTGGCATAGGGATTTGTAAAGGCCTAAAAGGTTTTGAAGAACGTCATCAAATGCCTTGGCTAGATGCTTTCCCTGATCGTCATCATGAAAACTTTTTTGTGTCACTAGGCGAAGGAAGCTATGGTTCTATCGGTGGCTGGCCGTCTACTTATCAAACTCATACAGGAGGAGGTTTTCTAGGTATTCCAGCTACAGGTAAAAAACTTGAAATGCGTTGTATTGATTGGTGGCGTATTGAAGATGGATTAATTGTTGAAAACTGGGTACACATAGATATGCCGCATCTTGTTCTACAAATGGGACTTGATATATTTAAACATCTGCGTGAGGGGAATTTCTTCTTTAAAAGATAAATATCATAAGTTCAGAGTTTTATAAATTTAAACTCTGAACTTTTTCTTTTAATTATTAAAAAAACTACATAAAAACAGGTGCAATTTTAGATTGCACCTGTTTTTATAAGGGGAAAAGGTTTATA
>CAYJKB010000086.1:0-4100 GCA_964370625.1 uncultured Oscillospiraceae bacterium
CCTTAAACCGACATTTATGCTGCCACAAAACTACAAAATTAGAAAGTTGTTGACAATTTATATACAGCCTCATATGCATAAAGCATATCATCAGAATTCATGGACACCAAGGTGATAATACCACCATAATTATCTTTGAAATCTTCTGCCATATTTGATATTAATTCATTGGTATCATCTGGTTCATCTTCTATCTGTTTTTCCATAACTTTAATTAAAGATGATTTGTAATTTTCAACAGCATTAGAGAAAACTGAAACTTGAGATTGAATACTCTATTCTGCACTGTCTAAATCTTGTATGATCTTACCATATTGTACATCTTTAACAGGACGTGTGAAGTCAAAATCACCTAAAACGTATTGCATTTTAGCATTATGAGCGAACTGATGAGCAAATGAATTTTCTACACAATAAATAGTGAAATTTTCAGCTCTACCACTTAATGCAGAAGTATAAATGTATTCCACACTTGGGGGGATAAAAGCATTTTCAACTGAAGAATCTGTGAAAACATTATGACCAATTTGTTTAGTTCCTTCTTCGAAGACAACTGTTTTAAGCTTTAGGTTGTCTTCTAAACTTTTAGACATACTGGCGAGACTTTTTGGAACAAACAGAGAACTAATTTTTGTTCCATTAATAAACTCATCACCGATATATTCAACATTATTGCCTAAAGTAATACTAGATAAGTTATCACAATTTGCAAAAGCACGTTCACCAATATCAGTAACACTATTTGGGATAGTAATGCTTGTTAATCCATCGCAACCATTAAATGCAGAACTACCAATAGAAGTTACCGGATAGCCTCCAAGCATACTTGGAATTGTAATATCCCCTGAAATATCTCGATCTACATCCTCTATCGTTGCCTCGCCGTTTTCTACAGTATATGAATCTCCATCGGTATATTCAGTAGAAGAACGTGTTGTGTCTTGGCTGTCGTGTTCTTCAATGTGAGTTTCCTCTAGTAGGGTCTCGTCCTCTGGTGGAGTAGGTTCGCTTGAGGGTGTTTCTGTTAAACCTTCAGGGGGAGTAGCCTCGGTTGGTAAAGTCGGGATTTCTGTTAAGTCATATGCTTCATTAACCGTAGAATGAACTTGACTTAAAATATCCATTTTTAGTTTTTCATTTTTTCCCATTTCCTCACTCACAGCGACTGCTGTGAGTGTTTGAAAACTTAAAGAGAGCAATAATGTTGTTGCGATTAGCCGTTTAAATTTCATTTGAATATCCTCCATAAATACTTATTAAAATTATTATAAGATTTACATCATTCCAAATCAACAAACACAAACCCAACCGACGAAAAACACTAAAATATCCTTAAAATCCAAAAAACTTCCCCAACCCCCCTATACAAAACCTAAAATTCAAGTTATATTTACATATATACAACATAGATTAAGAGGGGGATTATTATGCTTGGTGTTTATCTTTCCGTTCTCGAAACAGCTGAGGATAAGGCGAAAATAGAGGAAATTTACAAGGAATACAAGGGTTTAGCCTTTAAAATTGCAGTGGATTTCTTGAAGAATGACTATGATGCAGAAGATGCAGTTCAGGATGCATTTTTGAAAATTTGCAAATATTTACATAAAATTAACATTATAAACTGTCACAAAACTAAGGGTTTAATTGTTATAGTGATAGAGAACGTATGTAAGAATATTTTAAAACGTAGGAAAATCGTAACTTTCACAAATATTGATGATTGTTTAGATTTAGAAGTAATATCAGAAAATAGCGTTGAAGAAATGGTTGAGAGAAAAATAACAATTGAGCAAGTTAAAGAAGCGATGTCGCAATTAAGTCATGATAATCAAGAACTAATTAAACTTAGATATTTTTATCAATTTTCTAATGATGAAATTGCTATGATTTTAGAAATTGACAGTACAAATGTTCGGAAAAGAGTAGAGCGAGCGAAACAGGCACTACAAAAAACACTAAAACGTAAAGGGGTAATTGAATAATGAGAGAACATAAAAACAGCAAAGATTTTGACGAATTAGATGATATAATCATGCAAGGTATCACAGAATTTACCGAAGAGTGGATTGATACTTACCCTGACCCACACGAAATAAAAGATGAATATACTTTTTCTGACAGGCATAATAAACGCATGGAACGTATGTTCGAGCATCATGACTCATTCTTTTATCTCATAACACGCACACCTAAAAAAGCTATCGCAAGCAGTTTTATTGCTTTGATTTTGGCGACAAGTGTTATAATAGCAACAAATTCATCTGCACAAGCATTTGCAACAGATTTTTTCACAAATATATTCAAAGAATTTACAGATATTTTCTTTGTGGTTGAGAATGAATTAGAAGAAATTGAGGAATATTATGCACCAAGCTATATTCCAGAGGGGTATGAGGTAGATAATATAGATAAAAGAAAACTTGAATTCGGTATTGAATATAAAAATGATTCTGATGAAATAATTATTTTTGACCAAGCCCTTCCTATAGAATTTGGGGTAATGGCAGATACAGAACAGCTGAAAGAGGATGAAACTTTAGAAGAAATTAAAGTGAATAATGAAAAGGCTATATTGATTTTTAATAAATTAGATTATCATTTGTACTGGAATAATAAGCAATATAGATTTACATTAATTGGGAAAGAGAAAGATGAAATTATTAAAATGGCTGAGTCTTTAAAAATTTTTGAAGAAAATTAAAAAAGTATGTCACAAAAAGTTTTGTCAGTTGTTGTAGAGTAATAGAGGGAAGTTAAAAAATGGAATTAAAGGGAGATAAAAGAATATGAAAAGATTTACTAGAGTTATTTCTTTATTACTAATTACACTTTTAAGCATCACTTCACTAACTGCCCTTGCCGCCCCAGCAACAGAGCCAGATATACCACCACTAACAAACCCACACTTTGATTTTACAGCAAATGTAGCTACTGGATTAGCAATTAATGATAGTGGACGAGCAACTATATACTGCTCTGTAACAGGTTACCCTGATTTAGCAGATAGAGTAAGAATGTACGTTTATTTAGAAAAATATAAAGATGGTGTTTGGCAAACTGTAGACTTCTTCTCAGAAGATGTTTCTCACTTTCAAGCACATATAGAGGAATGGATGCAAGTTGATGCGGGTTATAAATATCGTGTTTATGCATCAATTTATGTATACAGTGGAAACCAAATGGAATACATCACAGATACAAGTTCAGTAGAACTATATAATTAAAATTTAAAAAAGACATAAAACTTCCCTCTAACTAATTTTACGATATGTCTTTTTGAAATCAAACAAAAAGGCATACCGTAAATTTAAAGGTCTTTCAGAAAAATCTGTAAAATAAGTAAAAAAATATAAGTAGGTGAGCTGGGCGTGCTGCAAGAGATAGCTGAATTAATAAAAGAAAACAAACTAATTTTATTCATAGGTCCAAGATTATTACAAGATTATACGTACGATAGTTGGCTTGAAAGAGTTTCAAAAACTGCAGAGAGAATGAAATATAATAAAATATATAAAGAAGGATTTGGAAGTAATTATCAGCATTCAGAATTTTATGATATTTATTTAGAAAACGAAGAGTATATTGCAGCAATGAAAAAAGTATTAGATATAAGCTATACACAAGTACATAAATCAAAAACATATAGTCTGCTCAAAGAATTAAATATATCAACTATTTATACAACAAACTATGATAGCTTGATAGAGCATGCGTTCGGAATTAAAAATGTAACGAAAATTGTAGATAGAACTGATTTTAAAAGAGTAGTACAAGGTAAAAAACAAATAATGAAATATTATGGTGATTTCGATTTTCCAGATACAATTATAACAGTTGATAATAGTTATTATGATAAACTTACCACCGAATTTGCATTAGATTATAAATTGACTTTAGATATAGAAAATAATTCAATTTTATTTTTAGGTTTTTCTGCTTCTGATAAAATATTAAAATTTTTAATATTTAAATTGGAAGAGTTGTGGAATAAACAAAATAAAGGAATAAAAGAACCAAAATCATATATTTTTCTTAATGAACCAACGTTATATAGTCGCTTTTTATCAGCACATAATGTTCAATTAATTGATATAGAAAAG
>CAYJKB010000087.1:0-2102 GCA_964370625.1 uncultured Oscillospiraceae bacterium
TAAAACTAGCGTTTTGCATGAAAAAATACAATTATTTTTATAAAATTTGCATTTTATATTGTTGTTTTATATTTGATAGATGTAGGGGTTATCCCTACAATCTTTCGCAAGATGGCTGATTTTAAATCCAATATATGCTGATTTCTTTTCTGTTCTTTTTGTCTTATGCAAGACGGCAATTAGCCTTAACCACATATACTAACTTCTTTTTCATTACTTGCTAAACGGCAAGTAATCAAGCGTTTTTACTTTTTGTCTTGTCAAAAAGAAACAAAAATCGCTTTGCTCAGTGCCATCACATCATTAAAATTCAGCTAAAACGTACTCCTCCAGTTGTGAGCGATGCTTTACTACCGTACTCTGTACTATATTGTGCTTATTTTTAGATTGTGTCTTTCAGAAAAAAGGATTGTTCAAATCCCTCTAAAATTTCGGCTGTGCAAATATTGTCACATGAAATACAACACAGAGTGTGGTAGTAAAGCAAAAAAGCTAAACTGTCACCACCGAAAGAATGAGTAAGTAAGATGTGCCAAATATCTTGGCAAAGAGGTTTTACCTTTATTTTTTGACGATACAAAAAATAAAAACGTTTGATTACTTGGGGTTAACCAAGTAATGAAAAAGAAGTGAAATTAAATTGTGTCTAAAACCAGGCGTCATACGGAAAAATAGAAATAAGGAAAAAAGAAATTATATTTACCCCCTCTGTCATTGCGTGACACCTCCCCCAGAGGTGGAGGCACTTATCCATCTTGCAAAAGAGAAAAAATAAATATAAAAAAAGAGCAACCTTTCGGTTACTCTTTCAAAATATTAATTAAAATCTCCACGAAGTTTTCTAACAGTATTCATCATGGTTAAATATTTTTGTGGTTCTACATAATTTGGAATTGAGTTACCACTTCCAATAGCTCCACCACCAGCTTTTGCTTCAATTAAGCGATATACACGAGTTGTATATTCTTCTACGTCAGCTGTATTAATACCACAAATGACATCAGTATCAATTCCACCAAAGTTTCCGATTTTATCACCATATTTTGTTATCCACTCAGCATAATCACAAATAGCATCTTCATTAGAATGTTTGCTATCGATTTTTGCTTCATGAATTAAATCAGGCATAACTTCAAAAATCGCTCCGCAGCTATGTAATAAAAATGGTTTCCCTGCATCATGAATTACTTTAATAACACGCTTATATTGTGGAATTATGTGTTTTCTTATATCTTCAGGGTCAAGCAGAGTTGCTGTATTAAATCCTAAATCATCACCCATGCGACACACGCAATATAAATCACCAAATTCTTTTAAAAATCTAGTCCAAATTTCAACCATAACATCGCCGATTTTTTTAAATAAATCAGCAAAAAGTTCTTCATCATCAGCTCTAATATAACAAAGTTCTTCATAACCTACAATATCTTGAACACATTCAAATATACCATTACCAACACCACCGATACCAAGCATACCATCAGGCATATTTTTACGAAGTGCATGAAAGTTTTCTGAATATTTTTCAAAATAAATATCACAAACCTTATCAAATGGATATTTTTCAAAATCTTCACGATTTTTAATACAACCTTCATTATTATGTGTTAAAGCTCCACCATTTGGCAAAATTAATGTTGTATTTGCTTCATAAGTTACAGTATCATAGCCGTAATCTTTGAAAAAATTACAATAATGTTTAAAGTATTCATCTTTGTCCGTATTAATTTTGTCTGCAAATGCTTTTCCTGTAAGCCTCTCAATAATTACAGGAGCTATGCTGTGGTCATAAAGTGGGATACGTGCTGGTTTTTTGTTGAGACACGCATCAACGATGTTTTGATAATTTGGTTTAAATTCTGACATGTTAGTCACCTTTTCATTAATTAAATATTATTTCATAAAAAAACAGCACTTGAATATTTCATCAAATGCTGTTCATTATTGACTTAAAAGGGTTCTAGTATTTCAAAATACTATTAATTATTTATCAAGTAAGTCTTGGATATTAGCATTAGCTTCATCCATTGTAGTTTGTGCATCTTCGCCACCAACTAGAACTGCGTCAAATGCATCTTTAAATTCTTGAGCGATTTGAGCTG
>CAYJKB010000087.1:2202-3895 GCA_964370625.1 uncultured Oscillospiraceae bacterium
CCACCAACTAGAACTGCGTCAAATGCATCTTTAAATTCTTGAGCGATTTGAGCTGAGTTTGCATGAAGTGGAACTGGAAGTTCACAGTTTTCCATAGTGATTGCATATGGAATGTATCTTGGATCGTTGAAAGGAGGGTAATCGTATGCACGTAGGTCACCAGGAAGAGTTAAGCTACAAGCAGCTATCATTTCAGGATCGTTTAGGTAAGTTTCCATGAATAACCAAGCAGCATCTTTTTGCTCTGAACCAGCGCCGATACCTAAGTACCAACCACCTAAAGTTGCAACTTGTTCAGGTCCAGGGATAGCCATAAGGTCAAAATCTTCACCATATGTCATACCAGGAATTAGGTTGTATTCCCATGGTCCAAATACGTAGAATAATGAACGGCCTTGACCAAACATTTCACGAACTTCAGTACCAGAAGTGTTTACATCGCCAGGCATAGTTTTTGTAAATTCAGTGAACCATGCTAGAGAATCAATCATTTCTTGTGAGTTTACAGTTGCTGTGAAAGTGCCGTCACCATCATCAGTTGCAATTCTTGCACCATTTGACATGAAGAATCCACCTTCATTATATAGAGGAGATACAGGGTTGTCGAATTGACGAACATATCCGTAAACTTCTCCACCTGTAGCATCGTAAACTTTTTGAGCTGCTGCAAGAATTTCTTCTTGAGTTGTTGGAACTTCAATTCCATGTTCAGCTAGTAGGTTTTTGTTGTAAGCTAGTACACGAGTACCAGGAGCTACAGATACACCATAAGTACCACCGTCAACTACTGCTGTTGCAGCAATGTTTGGGTTGTAGTTAGCAGCGATATCAATACCAGTACCTTCCATGTAAGTGTCTAGTGGTTCAAGAACGCCACCACCAACGAATTGAGGGAATTGAGAACCGTCAATCCACATTAGGTCATAGTCATCACCTGATGCATGAGCCATGTTGATTTTGCTGTTAATATCAGCATTTGGTGATTCTTCAGCTTGTACATCGATATTTGGGTTTGCTGCTTCGAAAGCATCAATGTAAGTTTGAAGTGGAACTAGGTAATCTTTTGCTGTTACAAGACGTAGAACGATTTGCTCGTCACCTGCCGCTGCGTCATCTGTTGCTGGAACATCATCTGTTGCTGGAGCTTCGTCTTCTGCTGGAGCACACCCAGCAAGTGCTGACAATATCATGCCTGCTGCTAATAGAGATGCAATTGATTTTTTCATAATTTCCTCCAAAAATGTTATTTGAACACTTAATTTTAAAATTTTATTTTCCTAAAATGTGTGTCCTTGCCATGTAAGAATATTACAACCATTCGGCAAATACATCAATCGCTTTTTTTAAGAAAATGTGTGTTATTATATGATATACTTAAATTTTCCTAATTTAGCTTTGTCGAATTTAGTCATTTCATACAAATCATTTGTCAAAATTTATTCAAGATAGCTTAACAAAGATTTTACATTATGTAAAATCAAAACTTTGTGTACATTCAATTAATTTTATATTTTTTCCTTAAATTTGTATATCAACTCCTCTTACATTTAATATATTATTTTTTCTAAAAAAGCAATATTAAAATTTTGCGAATCATAAAAACAAATTAAACTCTCTCTTGTAATAATTTGTTAATATCTTAAAATAACCCACAAAATACTAAGAGGTTGCATTGTGAACAAGAAGTAAATTT
>CAYJKB010000088.1:0-3828 GCA_964370625.1 uncultured Oscillospiraceae bacterium
ATAAAACAACAGTTGATATACTAGCTGATGAACTTTTTGTCAGTAGAAATACTATATTAGCCGACTTAAAATCCGTCAAAGAAATGCTAAGCCTATATGAAATTGAGCTCATGTCAAAAAGTTATGATGGTGTTTCTATAAACGCAAAAGAATTAGATATTAGGACGGCGTTTATGAAAATTTACATTAAAAGTTTACCAAATAAAATCACTACAGATTTGATAGCTGAATATTTTGAAATTTTAGAAATTTTTATAGAAACTCTGCAAGATGAGCTTAATGTGGAGTATTCAGAAAATTCTAGCAACGAACTTTTAACGCTTATTGCTTTAGTCTTAAAAAGATGTACTTTAAATAAACATATTACAATTAGTCCGCCTGAGATTATAGATAAAAAAAATGCTGATTATAAAGTGCTTGAAAATATTCTTAAGGACAAGTTCGAAAGCTATCTATTTACTGATGGGGATATTCTATTTATTACAAAATGGCTTAAAAGTGCAAAGGTTTTGAGTGATTATTCTAATAGTGAAATTTCTAAATTCAATGATGTGTCTTTAAAACTTATTTCTGATATGGAATGTCATTTAAAAATGAAATTTAGTGATGATAGTGATTTTGTGAATAGTTTATCTATGCATTTAAATGTTGCAATATACCGCCTTAAAAATAATTTTGTTATCGTAAATCCTCTCGAAGAAGAAATAAAGTACAGCATTGGATTTATTTGTGATTTAATCAAAAAAAGTCTTAAATCTTATGAACGTGAATTGGGCGTAACTTTTCCGAGCTCTGAAATTGCATTTTTAGCAATGCACTTTGGTGCAGCTTATGAAAACACATTTAATAGAATGTTTATTCCAAAGGTGTTAATTGTATGTAATACTGGTCTTTCAACTTCGATTTTATTAAAATCACGTTTACAAATTGCCTTTCCAAGGCTTGAAATCGTATCAACTTGCAAACTTAGCAAACTAACCGAAGAGCTTTCCTTACATAATATTGATTTAGTAATTTCTACAGTACCCATTACAGAATGTAATGCAAAATATGTAATTGTTAATCCTTTGCTTGATTACAAAGATAGTTCAGCTATTTCCGATATGCTTTCAAATGTATCAACAGAAAAAAGCTATAAATATCTAGCTGATATTTCAAACAGTGAAAAAAGCAAACTAGGCGATTTAATACCCATGAAATATTCTATTTTCGAAAGTGATGCTACAAATTACAAAGATGCATTAAACATTTGTGCAAGCCCGCTGATTGACGATAGAAAAATAATCGATAAATATGTTTCAGATATAATTTTAGCAACCGAAACTTTAGGCTCTTATATGGTAATTATGCCTGAAATTGCATTTGCCCACGCAAAAAATACTAATGTTTTCGAAAATACCATCGGAATAATAAACCTTAAAGAAAGTATTTTGTTTGGTGATAGTAAAAAAGTGAAAACAATAATTTTACTTGCCAATAAAACTGAAAATGACAATCTAATAAAGCTTATAAATATTTTGCAAAAAGATAGTAATGCAAAAATGCTTAAAAATGCAAAATGTTATGATGATATAAAAAATTTAACTACTTAGGAGGAAATTATATGCTAATAGAAATCTTAGACAGTGTTGAAAACTATAAACAAGCGATAAAGTACACTTGCGACAAACTTGAAGAGGTGGGTGCTGTTACAGGTGAGTATTACCCAGCTATTCTTAATAAAGTTTCTGAATTTGGACCTTACTTTTGTATTGAAAAAGATATGGCTATGCCACACGCAAGACCAGAAGATGGTGCACTTAAAACAGAACTTTGCGTATTAAAACTTAATGAACCAGTGGACTTTTTGGGTAATAGTGTTAGCATTTTGTTTACTTTAAGCTCAAAAGATAATAATTCGCACTTAGACTTACTTACAAAAATTTCTTCAATATGTGGAGATAGAGCAAAACTTGATAATATCATTAAAGCAAAAACAAAAAAAGAAATTTTAGCTTTGATGTAAATTATATGAAAAATTATATGCCAAAATAAATGGCAAAAAAGGAGTATTATTATGAAAAAAATTATGGCGATTTGTGGTTCAGGTTTAGGGACTAGTTTTATGGTTGAAATGAATATCAATGATATTTTAAATGCAGAAGGGATTGCAGGATACGAAGCTTTACATAGCTCACTTGCAGATGCTACAGCAGACCAAGCAGATATTTTTGTAACTGCAAAAGATTTAGCAACTAGTGCTACACATTTACCAAATCTAATTGCACTCGATTCACTTCTTGATAAAGAAGAACTACGCACAAAATTACTTGAAGCTATAAAATAATTTAAAATTAGGGGGGAAATATATTATGACTGGATTTTTAAAGGTATTAATTGATTTTATTTCAGAACCAGCGATACTTGTTGGTATTATGGTTTTAATTGGTATGATTTTACAGAAAAAACCTATTAGTGATATCATTAAGGCAACACTAAAGGCGACACTTGGGTTTGTAGTAATTTCAGCATCAGCAGGAGTTATAGTAAGTGCATTAAATCCGATTGGTGCAATGTTTGAAAAAGCATTTAACATCACAGGTGTTGTGCCAAATAACGAGGCAATTGTAGCAGTTGCTATTCTAGATTTTGGTACAGCTACTGCACTTATTATGGCTGTTGGTATGATATTTAACATATTAATTGCGAAATTCACAAAGTTTAAATACATATTCCTAACAGGACATCACACACTATTTATGGCATGTATGGTTGCTGTAATCATGTCATCTACAGATATGGGTATGGCACAAATGGTGTTTACAGGAGCTTTAGCACTTGGACTTATGATGGTAATTTTCCCAGCACTTTGTCATCCATTTATGAATAAAATCACTGGAACTGACAGTGTAGCACTTGGACATTTTTCAAGTACTGGTTATGTTCTTGCTGCACTTATTGGTAAAGCTGTGGGCAAAGGCTCTAAATCTACAGAAGAAATCAAAGTTCCACAATCACTATCATTTTTAAGAGATTCATCAGTTTCAATTACAATTACAATGCTTGTACTTTACATCACACTTGCATTAGCATCTGGTGCTGAATTTGTTGAAACTACACTTTCTGGTGGTGATAATTTCCTAGTATTTGCAATTATGCAATCATTTATGTTTGCTGCTGGATTTGTACTTATCCAAAACGGTGTACGTCTTGTTCTGAATGAAATCGTACCTGCATTTAAAGGTATTGCAACAAAGCTTGTAAAAGATGCAAAGCCAGCACTTGATTGCCCTATCGTATTTACTTATGCTCCTAATGCTGTTATAATTGGATTTATTTCTTCATTTATTGGTGGGTTTATTTCAATGTTTGTACTTGGTGCTTTAGGTTTAGTTATTATTATCCCTGGTGTAATTCCACACTTCTTCTGCGGTGCGACTGCTGGTGTATTTGCTAATGCTACAGGAGGTAGACGTGGTGCAATAATCGGATCATTTATTAATGGGATTGTAATTTCTTTCCTACCAGTTTTACTTCTTCCTATAATGGGTAATATAGGTTTTACTGGCTCAACATTTGGTGATGCTGACTTTGCGATTTCAGGTATTTTCTTAGGCAAAGTTTCAGAATTCTTTGGTAGTACTGGACTTACAATTACTCTTGTTGCTATTACTGCTGGTTTAGTGGTATACTCAATGCTTACAAAAGAAAAAGCTGTAGAACAGGAACTTCCAAAAGCTGTAGGCGAAAATTAATAAATATCTATAATATAGATAAAGGTTTGATGCAAATTATTACATTTACATCAAACCTTTTTAATTTTTATATTTAAACATCAATTTATTACTT
>CAYJKB010000089.1:0-1272 GCA_964370625.1 uncultured Oscillospiraceae bacterium
ATTTTGGAATAAATCTATTATTGCATTTTCATAGTTGGCTTCGGTGTATGCCATGAGGTGTCCTCCTTGTTTACTATTGTGGACGTAAATATTTTTTAATTTCTGGTATAACTGTATTATTAAATGATTGTATAGTATTTAATATTGTATCATCTATAGGTTCAAAATTTTCAATATTATTGTATTGAGCAAAAACTATATCCATAAACTTGATTATATCTTTTGAAATAGATTGAGGATATATAAATTCGCTACTTCGAAGTATATTTTCATATTGTTTGTACTTTTGAAATACTAATTTAGGCATATAAAGTATAATACCTTCATAATCATCAAATTCAGATATGTTAAAATCTAATACGGAATCAAAAAAAGCATATTTTGCTTTGAGTGATGTTGAAAAAAAACATTGTTTTTGCTCACTTGACATAGTTTCTAACTGTTCTCTATTAGTTATAGGATATATGCGAAATGTTTCTTCACTTAATATAATTTTTTCAAGTATAAATAGTATTTCATATCTTTTCTCAAACAAGGATATTTTGTTCTGCTCTTCCATTATTTTCGTTTGACGCTTAAAGATTATAAATGATAGAACAATTGAAAATGAAGATACTGCTAATATCAGCCAATCATATGTTCTTGGCATTGCAAGGTTTTGTAAGTCTTTTGAAAGTTGTAAAAGTAATTCTTCCATAATTTTCTCCTATACATAAGAAAGATAAAAAGTTAAATCTAATTAGTAGGTTTCAGTTAAATATATTAGATAGAATTATATTATTCTAAATTATTTTGCTCAATTATTTCCATTATTCTATCATTAATTACTTCAAAATCCTCTTTAGAGTTCATCAATGTCCAATTTGATTGTAGTTCTTGAATTTCTTCCGTTGAAACATATGGAGTTATCTTTATGATACTAATATCGAATGACTCTTTAAGTTGTGATGGTATATATTGCAAGAAAATTATATTAAAAGCATATAAAACAACTAATGCTATAAAAATATTCCCAAAGTTTACGATTTTTTTGTTGCACTTCAATGCTAAAGATATGCTTTTTTCAATTTCATTTATTTTTTCCTCAGCACTTTCAGCACTATCAGCATTTTTATAATTTTGCACTTCTTGTTTGTCATCGCATTTGCTACAGACTTGCTTTAAATCTTGTAACTTAGATAAATTTTCATTAATCTCTGAAATATCGCTATGTGCAACTCGTATATCTTTATAGGTTGTAAGTATTAAGTACAACATACCATTAATCACTAC
>CAYJKB010000089.1:1282-3750 GCA_964370625.1 uncultured Oscillospiraceae bacterium
AGATGTGTCATATAATTCAAAAAAGTAGTTTGAAGACTATTTGCACAATAAGTGTAGAAAGTATTATAAAATGCCGTTACAAGTCCCTGACTTATACTTCCAAAGAATATTTGCAAAGGCTCAAATAAAAACGAAGCCAATATACTGCACGCAATACTGATTATAATTGTTTTAACTGTTTCGGGTTTTATCTTCTTTTTCATAAACTACTCCTCCACCTCAGACACATCTATCTCACCACTCATTAGTTTTGGTAGTAGAGTGTCACGAAGTTTTTTCAAATTGTCGATTTGTATAGCATTTTCTTGTACTGCTTTATATAGTGGAGCAACAATTTGAGTAAACTCAACAAGTATAGAAGTTGGTGGTTTTTCGACAATAAAGTTCAATGTCGCTGATGGTGTAGTCCGTTGTCTGCTACCAGTAGAGCCTGTAACATGACTACACATAAAGTCTGAAAAAGCATCACTATCAATTATTGAATATAGATAATCTGTGTTTAAGGTTTGGATAGCCTTATATACAATAAATTCGGTTGAACAAACGGACAAAGAACTAATGCAATATGGCTTCCATATTCTCTTAGTTGTAGGATTGAGTTTAGAGATTAAGCAACATTTTCCATCAATAATGAATTTATTGCTTTTGACTAATGTAGATGACTCAAACTTGGGATATTTATTTTCATCAAATGCAGGAATGCTGTAATGTTCAAGGTTCGTTTCAGCTTCTTTATTTGGATTGAAGCTCCTATTGCATATAATAGCTATATGCGAAAGTGGTACTTGCTCCCAATCACTTGGCATAACACCACCAAAAGGCTCGAAGTCAACAAACCACGATTTAAAAATCGCTTGTGCTTGTTGCTCTAAATTATCGTTTATCTTATTATTAAGTTCGATTTTATCGTCGATTGATGATAGTATTTTCACCAATTCATCTTGCTTTTCTCGTGGTATCAAAGGAATTTCTAAATTTCCATAAGTTTGTGCATTTATATTTCCTCTTGTACTTCCAGTATTAAACGATGACACCCAACCTTTATATTCTTGCGATTGACAAAAATATTTGATATATTTAGGATTTACTAAGTTCTCATTAATGCTAAATTTTATTAAAAATCCTGCAAAAACAAATGTGCCATCTCTACCATCGTAAAAGTAATTTCTTCCAGTACTGCCTCCTGTTCTTGCAAATACAATATCATTAGGTTTTAAGATATACTTATCTGCATTTGTATCGTCTACACTTTTCAAATCTGCAAAATTTAATGTTCCATCATCATTAATATCTGTAATTCGCAAATATGTGTATAAATCATCACTCTTAGGTACAGCTGAAGCAGCTATTCCATACATACCCTTATTTCCTATTGACAATTCGTTTAAAGTCATTCTACACTTCATACCCAATCGCCCCCAAGTTCTTCTTAATCTCGCTTTCTAAATCGTGGGATTTTGCAAAAAGTTCAGATAATTCAGAAGTCAGCCTTTTCATTTTATCATCGAATGGTTCTCCATCATCTTCTTGTTCCTCTATCCCAACATATCGACCAGGAGTTAATATAAAATCTTGCTTTTCGATTTCAGATGTTTCTGTAACAGCACAAAATCCTTTTACATCTTCTAAAGTTCCATCTACAAAAGCATTGTATGTATCAGCGATTTTGGAAATATCCTCATCGGTCATTTCACGAAGTTTACGAGTTACCATAGTACCCATTTTTCGTGCATCTATAAATAAAGTTTTGCCAGTTTGTCGCTTGTTTTTCGCTAAAAACCAAAGGGATACTGGTATCTGTGTCGAGTAAAATAGTTGTGTAGGCATTGCGATAATACATTCAACAAGGTCAGCGTTTATGATATTTTTACGAATTTCTCCCTCACCACCAGTTTGCGATGAAAGCGAACCATTCGCAAGTACCATACCGATTTTTCCGTTTGGTGCTAAGTGGTGTATCATGTGTTGTAGCCAAGCAAAGTTTGCGTTTCCGTTTGGTGGTGTGCCATATTGGAAGCGTACATCTTCGGTTAGCTTATCAGCTCCCCAGTTAGAAATATTAAAAGGTGGATTAGCTAAAATATAATCAGCCTTTAATTGTGGGTGTAAATCATTGAAGAAAGTATCAGCATGATTTTTACCTAAATCTGCTTCAATTCCACGAATAGCAAGGTTCATTTGTGCCATTTTCCAAGTTGTAGGGTTGCTATCTTGTCCATAAACAGCGATATTGTTGATATTTCCACTGTGGCTTTCAATGAATTTTGCCGATTGAACGAACATACCACCCGAGCCACAAGCAGGGTCATAAACTCTACCATTGTATGGTTGTAGTACCTCAACTAACGTCTTAACTACACAAGCAGGTGTGTAGAATTCACCTGCGTTTTTGCCTTCTTGCGATGCAAAGTTAGATAGGCAATATTCATAAGCACGACCTAAAATATCTTTACTGTTGCCATGCTCTA
>CAYJKB010000090.1:0-2204 GCA_964370625.1 uncultured Oscillospiraceae bacterium
TGGTGCGAGTGATGGGACTTGAACCCATACGTCTGCGACACACGCCCCTCAAACGTGCCTGTCTGCCAATTCCAGCACACTCGCATAGAAAATTATTGCTTAACTATTATATCATAAGCATGATATTATAGTCAAGCAATTTTAATAAACTCGATTTATTCTAAATCTTCAGATTCGTCAATAATTTCCCAACCTTTTAAAGGGTAACGTTGCATAGCTCCAAAAATTCGCTCACGCAAGCCATGATTTGTATGTTCGATATCTCGAAGTAAATCTTTTATTTCTTGTCTTTTAGTATTTCCATTCGCCGGACATGGATTATGTACTACAGGAACTGGATTTTTATTCACATAACGTTTCACATAACTTTCAGGTACATATAACATAGGTCTAATTAATGTTATATCACGTCTATCAAGATATGTTACAGGGGTATAGCAACTAATTCTACCTTCATAAAACAATGACATCATATAAGTTTCAACTGCATCATCAAAATGATGACCAAGTGCTACTTTTTTACAGCCATTTTCTAATGCTGCTTCATGTAATGCTCCTCTGCGCATTTTAGCACATAATGAACATGGATTTTTTTCTTTTCGTATATCAAAAATAATTTCTTTTAAATGTGTTTTTTTAATAATATAAGTGATTTCTAAGCGTTCACATAACGCTATAATTTCAGAGAAATCTACATCAGGAAACCCCATATCAAGTGTAATTGCTGTAATATTAAATTTTTTTGGATAAAATCTGCGAAGTTCTGATAATGCTAATAATAAAGTTACAGAATCTTTACCACCAGATACACCAACAGCGATATTATCTCCATCGTTTATCATTTGATAATCATCTACAGCACGTCGTACATAGGATAATAGTTTTCTCATTTTTAAAAAGGTCTCCTCTTGGGTAAAATTTAGTTTACATAATACTATATCAAAATTTCAACTGAATTACAATAAAAAAATTTTAAATTGCGTTTTAAGAAAACAGGAGTAAATAAGAGTAATTTGGCGAAAATCAAAGCTTTAAAACTTGTATATTAAAATTTTGAAAATTAGTGTTGACATTAAATAATATATATGGTATAACTAATAAGGCTCTAAAAAAGCAAATCTATGTTAAAAATTTTTTTAAATATAACAAACGGAGGTAAAATTATGTCCACTTTTATGGCTAAAGCCGAAAATATGGATCGCAAGTGGTATGTAATTGATGCTGCTGGTAAACCACTAGGTCGTACAGCTGCAACTGTTGCTACTCTACTTCGCGGAAAACACAAACCTGAATTTACACCACACGTTGATTGTGGCGATTTCGTTATCGTTATCAACGCTAAAGAAGCTGTATTAACAGGTAAAAAACTAGAACAAAAATACTACTACAGACACACAGGTTATATCGGTGGTCTTAAAGAAGTACGTTACAGCACTCTTATGAATGAACGTCCAGAGCTTGCTGTAGAACTTGCTGTTAAAGGCATGGTTCCAAGAAACACTATTGGTCGTTCTGCTTTAACTCGTCTTAAAGTTTTTGCTGGCAGTGAACACACTCATGCGGCTCAAAAGCCAGAAGCATGGGATAAGTAATTCTAAGGAGGAAAGAATAAATGTATCAACCAAAGAAAGCATATTTCTACGGTACAGGTAGAAGAAAGTCCTCTGTTGCTAGAGTTAGACTTTTCCCTGGTGGAACTGGAGAAATTACAATTAACAACCGTACAATAGATAACTATTTCGGTCTTGAAACACTTAAATTAATCGTTCGTCAACCAATGGATGCAACTAACACTACAGGTAAATTCGACATCGAATGTACTGTAACTGGTGGTGGTTTCACTGGACAAGCTGGTGCTATCCGTCATGGTGTTGCTCGTGCATTATTAGGTGCTAATAACGAAGAATACCGTCCAATTCTTAAAGCTGCTGGGTTCTTAACTCGTGACCCACGTATGAAAGAAAGAAAGAAACCAGGTCTTCGTGGTGCACGTCGTGCTCCTCAATTCTCAAAAAGATAGTTTTATCTTTCGAGATACAGCCTTATATTTTCAAAAGAACTCTACTTCGGTGGGGTTCTTTTTTTATGGAATTGAGACAAGATGGTTATTGACAAATTTAAAAATAGGTTTATACTAAAGGCATAAATCAAATTCTATATTACTATACAGCAAATATTTACAAGGAAGGATTTTTTATGAACAA
>CAYJKB010000090.1:2304-3685 GCA_964370625.1 uncultured Oscillospiraceae bacterium
TAAGGTATACTATTTAAGTGTAAAGTATACCTATGAGATTTCAAAATATAAAAACTTATAATTAGAGGTGTTTCCAATGGTTCTTTCATTCCACATATTTATATCAATCTAACAAATCCTAAAAGCATGTAGTTTTTACAATTTTACATAAATTAACAACAGATAACACATGCTTGCAAGCAATTTGGTCTGTTAGTTCAGGTGCAAATATAGATGTTGCTAGTAATGTGGCTGTATCTTTGGGATTATCAACTTCTCGCACTACTACATACTCCATGTCAACCTATATCCAAGCAGATCCTGCACGTTATAGCAAGCTAGGATTTGCGAGTGATTTTTTTGAACAATATTACCGTTATACTAAATCAGATGGGAATAATATTATAGAATCTGAAAATTCACATATCACAACCCCAACTATAAACACATATTTGCTTCCATATTATCTCACTAATGATTAACTAGCATTTACTAATCTACATAGTACATGAAAGGGTTGATTATTCTATGAAAAAGGTTATATGCTTGTCGCTAATCGTATTTTTAATACTGTTAACCTCTTGTGCTGAACAAACTACTAAAACCCCAAAGCAAGCTTTTTTTATCCAAACTGATGGATATTTAGCTGCCGAAGTTGACACAACTTATAGTGTAGCATTTTCGCTATATTATGCTTTGAATGACCCAATATTAAAAGCAGAAGATATTAGCTTAGTCAAATTTGTTGGGATTTCACCAGATATTGAAGTAATTAATCTTCAAACACAAGACTTAACAGTTACTAATGGTATTTTAGGTGGTTTTGGCCTTCTTTTAGAGCTACGATTTAATAGAATAGGCTTACATGAAACTGAACAGATCACATTATCTATCGATGGAGAAACCTATACTTTACCTATAGGCAAGTGGGTGTTTGATATTGGTGAAAGCGAAGAAAACACATATATTGATACTTGGAGTTCTCCTGGTGTAAGTTCTAACCCTAATCTATTTCCATATGATTACATTTTGCTTAATTCAGATAGCAAAGTAAAACAGATTACATATGCAAAAAATGGAAATATTACAGATGAAGATGGTATCCAGCTTTCAGGCAATATAGATTTAACCCAAACATATAATGCGCCTATTAAGTATATTAAACCAAAAATGCAAGTCAGCACACCTGATGGTGATGTTATCATCTATAGTGATACAGGGTGTTACTGTGAAGCTATTGACTATTCAGATGATATTATTGATGTTTCTAAAGAATACACTGATGAATACTTAACAAAAGTAAAATAATAACACAACAAAAAACCACCCATTAGGGTGGTTTCAAAAGTGTAGGCGCTGACTTATCTTCCCGAGCCGTCTCCAGCTAAGTATTTTCAGCGTA
>CAYJKB010000091.1:0-3557 GCA_964370625.1 uncultured Oscillospiraceae bacterium
AACCTCTTACGATTTAGCTAAGGCAAAATTGCCTGTTAATATCCCCTAATATTAAAGAGGCAAGCAATCGGAGACAATTAAGATTTCTTACTTAAACTAAGTAAACTCAATATGGGCAAGAATGTTTGCCCTTTATATCAGATAAATCGTTAAGACGGTTAAAATTTCCGGAAGTTGCAAGGCATAGGATACTCAATCTCCTTGCCTTGTGGCATTCGGTTTTTTAAATAGTAAAGAAAAAACAGAAAGGAAAGGCTTAATGGAGATAGTTGTTATAATGTATGCCCTTGTCGCATTAATGGGTATTTTAGTCGGAAGTTTTTTAAACGTATGCATACTAAGAATACCAAAAGGCGAAAGCGTAGTTACAACACCGTCGCATTGTTTTTCCTGTGATAAAAAACTTCATTGGTGGGAATTGTTTCCACTTTTCTCATGGCTTGCCCTTGGTGGCAAGTGTTCTGCATGCAAAGCTAAAATTTCTGCCCAGTATCCTATTATAGAGGCTACAAACGGACTACTTTGGATGCTGATATTTCATGTTTACGGTTTGACAGCAACTTTTGGCATAGGCTGTGCATTGGTATCTGCTCTGCTTGTTTTATCTGTTATAGATGCAAGAACAAGAGAAATACCACCACAAACCACAATTTTTATAGCAATCTTAGGTGTAATTAGAATATTAACTGACACACCAAACTTTACAGATTACCTTTTCGGTTGTCTAGCAATCACACTCTTTACTGGTTTACTTTTCTTCTTATCCGGTGGTGGAGTAATCGGTTTTGGCGATGTGAAATTAATGTTCGGTTGCGGACTTATTTTAGGTCTAGCACCAACAATTTTATCCTTTTTCATAGCATGTATCATAGGTTCGGTTATCCATATAATAAAAATGTTATTTTTCGGAGCAAGACGTGATCTTGCAATGGGGCCGTATCTTGCAGTCGGTGTATTTATTTGCTTTTTATGGGGAAATAATATAGTCGATTGGTATTTAAACATTATAGGATTTTAAATTAGAAAACAAATGATTAAATTCATTTAAATAATATATATAAAATAAACATCATTGCAATAAAAAATTGCAGAGGGGAGTATTAAATATTATGGCTAAAAAAATATTGAATATTGAAGTAGGGGAAAGATTAACGAAAGTTGTTGTTTCTCAAGGAAAAGGAAAAGCTGCAAGTTTTTCAAAATCATTTCAATTCAAAACACCAAACGGTACTGTTGTTGATGGGCAAATTATGCAACCGGAACTTTTTGCTCAAGAATTTATCGCTCAATTAACTTCAAATGGGTGTGCAGATGTAAAAAGTGCTGTGTTCGCATTAACTTCTTCGAAAATAGTAAGTCGTGAAGTGGTGCTTCCACCTGTTAAAGAAAACAAATTAAAAGCACTTGTAATGACAAATGCTCCAGATTATTTCCCTGTAGATTTATCTGCTTATCAAGTATCTTATGATTTACTTGAAAAAGTAACAGGCGAAAATCCAGGAAATCGTGTACTTATTACAGCTGTGCCAAAAAACATAATAATGTCTTATGACAAATTTATCACAGTTACAAAACTAGCTGTAGAAGGTTTTGACCATAGCGCAAATAGCCAATATCAAATCTTCAAAAAACTACCACAAGATGGAATTACTATGTTTGTTAGTATTTCTTCTCGTCAAACACTTGCAACATTTATGAAAGAAGGAGTTTTACTTCTTCAACGTACATTCCCATTTGGTGCAGATGAAATCATTACAACAGCTATGCAAGCTGCAAATATTGATGAAGATCGCTTCATCGAAGCTTTAGATTTATGTGCAAATAAAGAATGGGTTGATATGCATTTACCTCTTGACCAAAGAGATTCAATTTTCTCTCGTCTAGTTGGTGGTATCGCAAGAAGTGCTGACTTCTTTAAATCAGCTTATAAAGGTGCAACAGTTGAACACGTTGTTTTACTTGATACTTGTGCTAATATCGCAGGTCTTAAAGAAGCAGTTGGCGAAGCTGTAAACGTTGATGTTAAAAGTCTTTCAGAACTTCCAGGAAGCGATAAAGTTGCAGGTTCTCTTGATTTATCTTATTTTGCAAGCTGTATCGGTAGTGCTTTAGCACCACTTGATTTAATCCCAGATGAACTAAGTGTAACGACTAAGAAAAAAACTTCAAGTGCAAATTCATTAACTTTACCAATCGCTGTATTTGCTGTATGTGCTGTAGCTGGTATTGGTATCGCCACAATGACACTATTAGATTATTTCTCAGCAACTGGCGAACTTGAAGCAGTTCAACAAGAAATTTTAGAACTAGATCCAGTAGTTGCAGCTTATAATGAATATACAGAATATCAATTAATTGAATCAAATCTTCAAAATATTGAAATCACAGCTGTTAACAATAACTCAGCTTTACATGCTTTCTTATTAGAACTTGAAAGAAAAATGCCTTCAAATCTAATGCTATTATCTGCTAGTTGTGATAACTCAGGTGTTTCACTTAACATCCAAGTTGAAACAATGGACGATGCAGCTGTAGTAATTTCTCAATTACGTACATTTGAAAGCTTAGTTAATATTTCAATCAGTGGAATTAGTGAAAGCACTGACAATTTAAGCATTCCAATAACAACATTCTCAGTTTCTGCAACTTATCCAGTTCCAGAACCTATAGTTGTTGAACCAGTAGAAGGAACTACTGAAGAGCCAATAGTATAAGGGGAGGGTATAATAATGAAAATTTCTAAAAAAGATGCACAATTACTTATAATTTTAGCAGGAGTATTACTCTTTGTTGGACTATACTTCGGAGTTCATAGCACATTCCAAACAAAAACTACAGAAGTTCAAACAGAAATTGATTCATTAATGCCTGAATTACAAGCATTACGTGAACACGCTGCAAACCTTGAAATGTATCAAGAAGAAACAGCAGAAGCTAAAGAATACGCTAAAGAACAACTTGCTTTATACCCAGCTGGTATTAAAGAAGAAGATTTCTTAGTTTGGCTGTTAGATTTTGAAGATAATATTGCTCAAGATATCTCTACAGTTTCATTCTCACAACCTAGCATGATGTCTGAATTTAATGCATATGTAGAAGTTAATGGTCAAAGCACTTTTGAACCTGTAACAGCTTACAGCGTATCTTCAGCAATTAGCACAGAATTTGGATACGATACATTCAAACAAGGTTTAGATTATATCTATAATTCACCATATCGTACATCACTTGAATCAGTATCATTATCTTATAGCGCTGAAACTGCACTTCTTGCAGCTTCAATGAACTTAAATAAATACTACATTACGTATCCAAGTGCTGAATATGTACAAAGCCCAATGCCACAAGTTCCTATAGGTGGAATTGCTAATCTATTTGGAACAGCGTCAATTACTACACCATAATGAACATTCAAGACTGAAAGGAGGAAAACAAATGACTTTCCTTAAAAAAAATAACAAAGGCTTTACTTTAGTTGAATTAATTATTGCAGTAGCAATTTTAGGATTGGTTGTAGGACCCCTCCTTTCAAACTTTGTAACATCTGCAAGAATTTC
>CAYJKB010000092.1:0-3373 GCA_964370625.1 uncultured Oscillospiraceae bacterium
CTTGCCTTTTTGCACTAATTCTAAACACTTCAAATTTTGGTGAAGAAAAAGAAAATGGTAGTCGTACTTTGCAAATAACAATACCAGAAAATTTGAATTACACAAATGTATTTGACGATATTTTTTCTGAATTTACAAGAAAATCAAAATTAATATCAGCAAAAACTACTAATATGGGAAGTCTTTTTAAGCTTAGCTATGAAATCGAGCTTAAAGATATAAATCAAGAAAAACAATTTGTCGATGAACTAAGATGCAGAAATGGCAATCTTGAAATTATTATTGGAAAACAAGAATTATTTATTAACGGACTTTAGAAAGGAATTATTGATATGGATAATTGCATAGCAATACTTATTATTTTAGGTATAACTACATTGAATGGTTGTAGCACTGCAAGTGGTATAGAGCCAACAACAGATATTGAAACAACCCAAACCGAACAAACTACAACTCAAACTGATACAAGTATCGAAACAAGCACAGACATAGTAATGAATACAGACTCGGTAGCCTATTCTACAGGCGATTATTTAAGTGATTTAGGCGATAGCATTACATTTTCTGACGGAGATGAAATCTTGATTTCAGAGAGTGGAACTTATGAATTTACAGGTGACTACTCGACTAGCACTATTACTGTAAATGTAGATAAAACTGTCGATGAAGGTGTGGTTTATTTAGTTTTAAACAACGCAAATATCACAAGTGAAACAGGCACACCTATTAATATTATAGAGGCAAAAGATGTTGCGATTGTGCTTGAAGGTGAAAATACTATAACGCAAGGCGAAATTATCACAACTGATGAAGAATTTCCATCTGGTGCAATTTATTCAAAGGCTGATACAGTTATAACAGGCGACGGCAATCTAACTGTTGAAACTTTATATAACGACGGAATTAATGGTCGTGATGACCTTATAATCGACGGAACAACGATTACAGTAAACGCAGTAGCAGACGGAATTTTAGGCAAGGACCTACTTGCAATATCTGATAGTGATATCACTGTAACAGCTGGAAAAGACGGACTGAAAACGTCAAATGCTGAAGAAATTGACAAGGGTAATATGATTATCACAAGTGGCAATTTTACAATTAATGCACAAAATGACGGCATTAGCTCTGACCAAATTCTGCAAATTGATGGCGGAACATTTAATATCACGAGTGGTGGTGGTTTTGTCGAAGTTCTAAATGAAATCACACAAGGCGAAGGCTCAGGAAACACAGTTTCTGTAACAAGTCAACTTGAAGATAGCATGAAAGGGTTAAAAGCACTAAATATGATTTTAAATGATGGTGATTTTACAATATCTTCTTATGAAGATGCAATTCATTCAGATTACAATTTAACAATTAATGGTGGAAATTATAATATTCTTTCAGGAGATGATGCACTTCATGCCGAGATAGATTTAGTGATAAATGATATAGATTTAGTTGTTGAAGATGCTTATGAAGGAATTGAAGGTAGTACAATTACAATAAATGGTGGAAATATTTTAGTAAATGTGCTTGATGACGCTATAAATGCAAGTAGTGAAGAAGGTTTTATAAAAATTACAGATGGAAAAATTTCGCTTAAAGCACAGGGTGATGGAATTGACTCTAATGGTGATTTAATCATCGAAGGAGGAGATATTACAATTGAAGTTAATGCGATTTATTCAGGTGGTGATAGTGAGCTTGATGTGTCTGGAGTATATACTATTTCAGGTGGAACAGTAGTAGATGAAAATGGAAATGAAGTAAGTCCTACAACACAAGGTGGTGGAATGGGAGGAGGTCGTGGAGATAGACCAACGATGACAGAAAGTGGCACAAATCAAGCACCATCTCAAGGTCAATCAGGAAATGTCCCAACAGGGGGTCAACAGTCTCAAAGACCTTCAGGAGGAAGAAATTAGGAGTAAGTAATTAAATTCAGATAATACAAAATAAGACCAAAACAGACTAAACCCTATACATTTGAGACCCTATAAAAATTTGTGTAAAAAGAATAAAATACTTCCAAACAGTCAAGACTTAAGTAACAGAAGTTTTGATATGAAAGGAAGTATTTTTAATGGAAATAATTGTCAATGACTTTTTAATTTTGTAGTTTTTGGGCGTTTGAATTTTTTTTGTTTTGTGGCAGTATAAATGTCAGTTTTAGGTTCGAAAATTATGTTAATTTTTTCTTCCTTTGGACACATAAATTCTTTGCGTTCTTTAAACCTGTATATTTCGCCTTTGATGTTATGACTGTACAATGATGCAAAATGTTTAAGTCGTTCAGCCACCCAATTCAAATCTCAATATCATAGCGTGCATTTTGCTGTCGGCTATTTTAGTGGCAATTTTAGTATAGAGTTTTAACTTTTTTCTAAGTTCTTTTGAAATGCCTTCATAAAATCCGTTTGCTGATATTAGGTTCATATTTGTCTTAGAAGCAAACTCTTTCGGGTCGTTTATGTAAAAATACATCATTGCATTTTTATTACCAGTCTTTTTGACGTACTTATTTACATAATTTATACCGTATTCATCAGTGGCATCAAAGAGGATTTCAGCATTTTTAAACTGGCTTTGTAGCTTTGATATAAGCGCTAAAACTTCATGCTCTTTAAAATATTGAAAAACTCCTGCTACAACAAATATTGTAGGTTTAGTGCAGTCCATAAGCTCCGAAAAATCAAGCTCATTCGCATTACCCGCTATCAATGTTTCGTTTTGAAGTGTTCCCAACACTGCCTTTCTATTTTCTATTACAGAGGGGAAGTCAACCTCATAAAAATGTGCTTTATCCGATAAATCCTTTAGCCTAAATGCTATTGTTTCCAGTCCACAGCCTATACAAACCACATTACAATTGTCATTTTTGTTAGAAAATTCGGCTACGATTTTATCCATATTTACAGCTCTTGAAGCAGAACCCATCATGGCATATTCACTGCTTTTTTCTGTAATAATGTTTTGAGGGATAAGCTTTTCAAGGCTTAGTGCCTTTTCATCATAGAAATATTCAGGAAACCTTTTTGAAATATATATCCTTGCCATTAGTGGAATAAATAATGTGTCGGGTACACCACTTAATTTTTTGTTATCCATGTTAAAACTCCTTTTATATTAGATTTACTATACCGATAACTCCAAACATACCAATGCCTAAACTTGGCATAATAATTGACGGCAAATCATAAAACCATTCTCTTTTTATTAAGCGAAACGCAAGTCCTACAAATAAAAATACAATTGGATTTAGTAAAACGAACCATATAGGCACATTAAGAAATCCGTTTAATATGCAATAGATTGTGATGCTTGTCGGTACGATTAGTAAAAAAGCAAATAGCACACCGAATATTATTTTTATCGCTGACAGCAG
>CAYJKB010000093.1:0-3028 GCA_964370625.1 uncultured Oscillospiraceae bacterium
GATTTTTTTATCTACATTATCACAAATGTACCTAATAATTCTTTCAATCCTATCTAAATCTGTAGTTGTAGTCTCCCCATGCATAGTGAAAAAATTGTTTTTGTAAATAAAAAAACCGCGATATTTTTCAATTAATAACTTTATTAAATCTTCAGTCATCAAGTGTAAGTCACCTGTTTTTTCAAAATACGCTTCAGCAATATTAATCATCGCTTGCCTTAGCAAGTCAAGCTTTTCTTTATATTCAGCTGCTTTTTTGTCATATCTTGAGAGATTATGTTTTTCACATACAAACACCATATCCACTAAGTTAGGATGCAAGTATTTAAAATCCTCCATATTGATAAAAAGACTAAGGTATATTAAGTCATCTGTTCCAAAATATATTTGATGCAAATCATCCTTTTCTGTAATTACCATATCCCCTTTTTCTGCAAGATAGTCCAAACAGTTAATTTTGCATTTCAAGCTGCCTCTCAATACTAGAATTATTTCTGTTTCTTCATGTTTATGTTTTTCTTCCCAAATTAGGTTGGAAAACTCTGCTCTAATAGGTTGATCCTTTACGATTTTTCCTTCAATATCCATTATTTCACCAAACAAACTTTCTTTCAGAAATTATAATTTCACATGCTTTTTAATAAACACTTAACTTGTATATACTATTATATCAAATTTTTCTTTATAAAATCAACAAAACAGCTTAAGCAAGCTGTTTTGTTATTATTGTTATAAATCACACTATTTCTATACAATATTTTATTAAACTTCTAAATTTACTCGATTACTTCGGTTCTATTGCTTCTCTTACTTCTACATCCGCTACTATGTCTAATTCCTTTGCACAATCTAGATAATAATCAACCTCTTCAAAAGTAAGCATATCCGAACTCATTAACCCAGGTCTATTTAATTTATCATTTACAAACATCTTAGTGAATAAAGATCCGCCTTGTCCAGTTAAGTACATTTCCCCAGTAAGCCCTGACCTTTCAAATGATTCTACACAACCAGGAGCAGAAACATATGTTTCAACTAAAACATCTTTTCCATCTTTTTTACCATAAGCTTCTACTACAAAAGCTCCTGTATCGGACACTAAGCCCTCATCTAGAATTTCTTTAATCTCATGAGCAAATTTTGGAGCAGCTGGAATGTGAGCTAAAATCACCTCAAAAGGAACAACTTCTTGTCCATTTATCATTTCTTTCTCTTTAGATAATAAACCAGCTCTATATAAAGGCGTAGAGAAATCAACACCTATACCACCATACTTAAAGTAAGCATTTTGGCACCCTTTAAAATATTCTTCTGCATTTAGCCCTAAATAAACAGGTTCATCATGAGCATGCTCTACCAAAGTAACTTCTTTATCAATTCCTTTAAAAATCCTCTTAATCGGTAAACTATGCGGCTCTGTTTCAACAAGCTCTCCGTTTATATATGCATATGATTGATCAGTCATATCTCCTAAAGCTGTTACTGGAGACCACCAAAATGGCATAAATCTTTTGGCCTCTACTCCTTCATATACGTTGCAATAAATTGATTGGCAACTGTCTAAGTATCTCATAGCATTTCTTGCTACTACACAGATAAGGCCAGGAGCTGATCCTGTTCCTATTATTGCAGTCTTTCCGATTGCTTTAAATCTATCTCCATAATCTTTATACATTATCTTTATTCCTTCAACATAGTCAGGAACTATTACATCTGTTGCCGCAAAGTCTTGATAATTACACTTAAGTTCTAATGCTGCTTCTAAAACTATTGGACCAAATTTTAGAGGTAATGCATTAACTAAAAGGTCGCATCCTTTAGCTGCTGCAACTATACTATCTTTATCGTTTGCATCAACTTGAACACCTCTACCTTTTTTTAACATTCCAACTAACTCATTAACCGCATCCATATCATAATCAGCACAGATAATTTCACTTACATTTGGCTCTTCATCCATTCTTTGAGCTACTGTAGATCCTTGAGCTCCCGTCCCTAATAAGAATATTTTTTTCATTTTCTCTCCTACTTTCTTGTTTTAACATTTTTTCATTTTCAAAATATTTCTAACCACTACACTAATATCAAGTTGCCACGCTAGATAACATACATTAATTAATCAATATAATTATCCATTGATTAATTATATATTATTCTATTTTACCTAGAAAAAATATAAGAATCTTGTTTTGAAAAATCCGATTTCTTGTCACTTTAAAATAATTAATATTCTTATTTTTGAATCATTAGCAAGAAACACAACCTTTGTATGGCAAGATTAAATAAATAGTCCGAAGGATTATTTATATTATTATATGCCCTGCCAGTATTGCTCAGTATTGAAATATAAATTACTTCGCAATGGCAGATAGCTGATTTATATTAGCAAGCTAATATAAATATAATCTTTAGCAAATTTAAAATCGATTATTTATAGGATTGTATGCTCTGCCAGTATTACTCAGTATTGAAATATAAATTACTTTGCAATGGCAGATGCGGAGTCATGTTAACAAGCTAATAAAAAATAACAGGCTATACAAATTGGTGCATATCCTGTTATTATTACTATTTTCAATTTTTATTAGCATTTTACTATTTAATTCTGTAATTTAACAATTTTTACCATCTTAGGCTTCGCCTCTTGCTATTTCCAGTATCATAATATTCTTTCCTAAGATTGGATATCCTAATACCCACTTCATTAACCTTCAGCTTTTTCGCAAATAAAAGGTTACATTAACTCTTCCATAGAAAGAAGTTTTACGCCACCTTCTTTTAATACTTTAATTGCCCCCTCAACATCATCTACCCTGAATATAATTACTGCATTATCATTAATGGCTTTCATGAATGAGTAAATATATTCAATGCTAATTTCCGCTTCGTTAAGTAAGTCAGCTGCATGATCTAATCCGCCTGGCGAATTACTAATCCCTAACGCAATAACTTCTGTAATACTTGCTGCAAACCCATCTTCTTTCAATGCAACAACCGCCGTTTCTGCATTATCAACAATACAACGAAG
>CAYJKB010000094.1:0-2454 GCA_964370625.1 uncultured Oscillospiraceae bacterium
CAAGTAATAAAAAGAAACTTAAATTAAATGAATACCCCCTCCGTCACTTCGTGACACCTCCCCCAAAGGTGGAGGCACATAATGAAGTAATATTTAAACCCGGCTATCGAACGGTAATTTTAATAAAAAGAAAATAAAACATAATATACTAAAAAACAAAGAAAGGTGAATTAAATGGAATTTATAGATAAAGGTGTATGTGCTCCACGTGGATTTCGTGCAGGTGCAGTACATTGTGGAATAAAAAAAGGCAGTACAAAAGATGATCTTGCAGTAATTGTAAGTGATGTTCTTTGTAACGCAGCTTCTGTGTATACAACAAATAAAGTAAAAGCTGCTCCTATTTATGTAACTATGGAGCATTTAAAAGACGGTCTTGCACGTGCTATTGTTGTAAATAGTGGTAATGCAAATGCTTGTGCTCCTATGGGACATGAAAATGCAATACAAATGTGTAAAACGGCAGGGGAGATATTAGGGATTGACCCACATAATATAGTTGTTGCATCAACTGGTGTAATTGGTCAAACTATTAATATTGAAGCTATTAAAGAAGGTTTGCCAAAAATACCAAATGCACTTTCGGAAAATGGTTCTGATGGTGCTGCTGTTGCAATAATGACAACTGACCTTGTGAAAAAAGAAGTTGCTGTTAAAATTGAAATTGGAGGCAAAACTGTAAAAATCGGAGCTATTGCAAAAGGTTCTGGTATGATTCACCCTAATATGGGAACAATGTTATGTTTTGTAACTACTGACTGTCATATTTCAAGTGAAATACTTAATGAAATGTTAAAAGATATTACTCGCAAAAGCTTTAACCGTGTATCTGTTGATGGTGATACTTCAACTAATGATATGTGTACAGTTTTAGCAAATGGGCTTGCATCTAATGATGTAATTAATAAAAAAGGCGAAGATTATGATATTTTCTATAATGCACTAAAAGAAGTTTGTATCACGCTTGCAAAAGCTATCGCAGCTGATGGTGAAGGTGCAACTAAACTTATTACGTGTACTGTAAAAAATGCAAAAAGTGAAGATGTTGCAGAAACTTTATCAAAATCTGTTGCAGCGTCTAGTTTGGTTAAAACAGCAATGTTTGGTGCTGATGCTAACTGGGGGCGTGTGCTTTGCGCTATGGGTTATTCTGGTGCAGATTTTCATGCCGAAAAAGTAAATGTTGGCTTTAAATCAAAAGCTGGGGAAATTTCAGTTTGTCAAAATGGCATGGCACTTGATTTTGATGAAGATAAGGCAAAAGAGATATTAACTCAAAAAAATGTTGAAATTTTAATTGATATAAATGATGGACAAAGTGAAGTTTCAGCTTGGGGTTGTGACCTTACTTATGATTATGTTAAAATTAATGGCGACTATCGCACTTAAAGGAGTTAAGACATGTTAAATGCACAGGCAAATGCAAAAGTGCTAGTTGAAGCACTTCCTTATATACAAAAATATTATGGTAAAACAGTTGTTATTAAATATGGTGGCAATGCTATGATTAATGAAGAACTGAAAGCTGCTGTTATTGAAGATATTGTGCTACTTAGCCTTATTGGTGTTAGAGTAGTAGTTGTTCATGGTGGCGGACCTGAAATAAATGAAATGTTATCTAAAATCGGAAAAGAAAGCAAATTTGTAAATGGGCTGCGATATACTGACGAAGAAACTATGTCAATTGTACAAATGGTGCTTTGTGGCAAAGTTAATAAAGATTTAGTATCACTTTTATCAAAAGCAGGAGGTAGAGGCGTTGGACTTTGTGGCATGGATGGCGCTATGTTTGAAGCAAAACGATATACCGATGAAAAAGGTGAAGATTACGGTTATGTAGGAGATATTGTAAATGTTAATCCTGAAGCTGTAATTGCTATGCTTGATAAAGGGTATATTCCTGTTATTTCAACAGTTGCACAAGGAATTGATGATGATACTTCTTATAATATAAATGCAGATATTGCAGCAAGTAAACTTGCAACAGCACTTTGTGCAGAAAAATTGATTTTACTTACAGATGTACGTGGATTACTTCGTGATTATAAAGATGAAACTACATTAATCCCTGAAGTTCGTGTATCAGAAGTACCGAAATTAGTGAATGATGGAATTATCACAGGTGGTATGATACCGAAAGTGGGTTGCTGTGTTGAAGCTGTTCGTCGTGGGGTTTCTCGTGCGAATATCCAAGATGGCAGAGTGAAACACTCCATTCTGATAGAGCTTTTATCTGATTCTGGTGTTGGGACGATGTTTATTTGATTATATTTTTATTGAAATTGCTCTTCGACGGCTGGATTTTTGTATAATTAAGATGTACTTTTCTTTCATTACTTGCGTAACGGCAAGTAATCAAGCGTTTTTATTTTTTATAACGTCAAAAAATAAAGGTAAAACCTCTTTGTCAAGATGTTTGGCACATCTGGATTACTCATGCTCTCGGTGGTGACA
>CAYJKB010000095.1:0-2008 GCA_964370625.1 uncultured Oscillospiraceae bacterium
AGCAATTTGAAAACTCTCTCTTGGATACCTATCAACTAAAGCAATTTTTGCAGCTGACTCTGATTTTTGGCTATTGTAGCCATAGGCAGTATCAAAATAAGTAAAGCCTTTTTCCATAAACATATCAACCATAGTTTTTACTTGCTCAATGTCAATTTCACCATCGCTAAGTAGTGGTAGGCGCATAAGCCCAAAACCGAGTTTTTTTATTTCTTGTCCATTATAAAGCATAAAAATAATCCTCCTAATTTTTATTATATTTATAGTATAGCACATATAAATATTTTAAAAATTTATTTTCACATTATTTTCACAACTAATAATTAAACAATATATTACTAAAAACTAAGGCTATAACTCCCGGCAAAGAAAGAACACTTGCAACAAAACTTGAGTAAAAATTAATAGCTATGTAGCAGCCACTTATAGGAGCTGTGATATTCACAAGCAAAAGACAACCAACGCCTGTTAAAGAGCTTTTTAAGGCTGTTAAAACAGGCTTTTCGCATTTACTTATAAAGTATGCGACTATTATTAAAATAGCAAAACAAATTAAAATCATTAACATATCATACAGTCACTCCTATCTTTTCATCTTTAAGTTTTTGCAATTCTCTTATCCTATTTATTAAATATGAATGTCTATGGCCTAAGCTGATTTTTTCATAAATTAAAGCAGTTATTAGTTCCTCATCAGTCGCAAAGGAATAAGAGACTTCATTTAAGTGAATCAAGTCAATACACTCTTTTATTTCTTCTTTTAGCATTTGTATTTTTGTGTCCTTATTAATAGCGTCATTATTTCTAAGCATAAAAAATCCTTTTATTTTTAGTATTGTTAGCTTTTTTCATTATATGCAATTTTTACCAATAAAAGAATATTTTTAATTTTTATAGTAAATAAAAAATTTATCTTGACTAATATTTTTTTATTTGCTATACTGATAACGAAAATCAATATCGAAATTCGTTATTAATAGTTTTAGGAGAACTAAATGAAGAAATCAACATTTTTAAAAGATGTATTAATTTGCTCTTTAGGCGCATATGGCGGACCTGAGGCTCATATAGGCATATTTTTAAATCAACTTGTAAGTAAAAGAGGGTATTTAAAAGAAGAAGAATTAATTGAATTAAATGCACTGTGTAGCATACTGCCAGGGCCTACAAGTACTCAAACAATTGTAGCAGTAGGCTATAAAATTGGTGGGAAATCCTTAGCTTTTTTAGCTATGGTAGTATGGGCATTACCTGTTATTTTAGTAATGACAGCCCTTTCTTTTTTATATCCAGTACTAAGTTATTATAATATAGAAAGCGACTTTATTCGTTTTATTCCGGCTATGGCGATAGCTTTTATTTTAGTAGCTACTTTTAGAATTACAAAAAAGACTATAAAAGATAAGCTAACCTTTGTTTTAGCAGCCCTTACCACTATAACAATTTACTTTATAAGAGATGCTTGGGTCTATCCTTTAGTATTAATTATAGCTGGAATTATAGCTTGCATAGCTTATAAAGAAGATAATATGTGGGAGTACAAAAAAGTAAAATTTCCTTGGATTTATCTTGTCTTACTTTTCTTTCTTGCAATAACAACATTTATTTTAGCCACTGTTTTTGATAATTTATTTTTTGAATTAATTTATCATTTTTATCGTTTTGGCTATTTAGTATTCGGCGGTGGGCAAGTGGTAGTACCCTTGATGTTTAATGAGCTTGTAGATAATTTGCAAGTAATGACTTCGCAAGAATTTTTAACAGGCTATGGCTTAGTGCAAGGCTTACCAGGGCCGATGTTTAGCTTTAGTGCCTATGCTGGGGGAATGGCAGGAAGAAGTTTTGGAGCTATTGGCCAAACACTCATAGGTATAATATCAGGGATAATAATATTTTTACCGGGTAACTTATTAATTTACTTTGTTTTTCCTGTATGGGATGAATTGAGAAAAATGAAAGGCATTAAAATTGCATTAAAGGGAATTAACGCCTCAGCGAGTGGAATGAT
>CAYJKB010000096.1:0-1982 GCA_964370625.1 uncultured Oscillospiraceae bacterium
TACAATGTTAATAGAAAGCATTCATTTTGGAATTATTCCTTTGGAATCATTTTTGGATTATGATTTCATATTCATGATTTTCCGTAATATGTCAATGATGCTAATAATAACATCAGTATCTTTATTGTTTGAAAGAGTCGCATTTGTTTGTTTGATTATGTCGATTCTACCGATTATGCTGTCTTTAATTAGTAATATTCTGATTTTATTAAGAAATATCCCATTGATTTGGACAGATATTTACTTGATTAGCGAAGGTTTAGAAATTGCAGGGATGTATATCACTAATGAAATTATTGCAAAATTCATTTTGATTTGTGCAGGACTGGCAGTTTTATTAAAAATTACATATGTAATAAAATTTAAAAATGATGATAAAAATTATTTAATCAGATTTGTAGTTTGGATTTCGGCAATTGCTTTAATTTACATTCAAAGTAGTGCACTAATTAATTTTAATACCACCATGAGACAATCACAAATCATGGAAGAATATAAAGAAAAAGGTTTTGTATTTACATACATTCAAACAATGCTTCAAGAGCAAGAAAGGAAATATGACGAAAACTTATTAGAACAAGTTAAAGCTGCTACAGTGCAAAGTACAGGCTCAGAATTTACTCCGAATATAATTCTAGTTCAACTGGAGTCTGTTGTTGACCCATTTATATATGAAGAATTTTCATATTCACAAGATCCATTAAAGAATTTAAGAAGAATTTCATCAGAAAATCCTTCTGGACAATTTAAAATACCAATGCCTAGCGGGACTGCGAAAACAGAGTTTGCAGTTCTTACAAACACTATAAATGATTATTTGATAAGCGCTACATCATATATGGATATAGAATTTATGTCAGATCCAATTGAATCTTTAGCATATACCTTAAAGGAAGAGGGTTATGAAACTACTGCAATGCATAATTATTTAGGTGCATTTTATGACCGCCACACAAATTATGCGAGTTTAGGATTTGATAGATATATTCCGATTGAAAGCATGGAAAGCGTAGAATTTGTAGCTGAAATGTCGCCAAAAGATGATGTGTTAATTGATTATATTGATAAAACATTAAAAGCAACTGAAGGAAAAGATTTCATTTTTGCAGTTACTATGCAAGCTCACTCACCGTATGATGTAGAACCTACTGTAGGGACATATATTGAAGCAAATACAAATTTAGATGAAGAAGAAAATAAACACTTTGAAAATTACCTTAAAGTATTAAGTGATGTTGATATATTTATTAATGATTTAGTTGAATATGTTAATAACTTAGATGAACACACGGTTGTAGTTTTTTATGGAGATCATTACCCTTACGGCATTTTAGTAGAGACAACCACAGAAGAACAAGCAGCATTGACACCATATGTAGTGGTTGACAACCAAATGTCAATTGATGGAATATTTCCTGAAATTATTGAAGCACATGAATTAACTACATACATCCTAAACGCATATGGGTTTACAGGTAGTTCATTCAATCAATTTCAAAATAATTTTAAAGATGAATCAAATTATTTGGACCTATATGAAACTCTTCAAATATATATGTTATATAGCCAAAATTATATTAACACTTCGGATAATTTACATGAAATAAATCCACTTAAAAAAACTAACCTTGTTATTGGGATAGACCCATATTATATAAAATCTGCACAAGTTAATGATGATAAAATTATAATTATAGGTGAAGGTTTTAATGAATATAGTGTTGTGTTTGCTGATGATAAAAAAGTGGAATCTAAGTTAATTGATGAAAATACAATTGAAATATCTAATGATGGTTCAAAACATGTGAAAATTGGACAGAATAGCAAAGGTGATAAAATTATTGTAGAAACAAATATTATACAAGTAAAATAACAATATATATTAAAATAAAAACGGTGATATGTAATATATCACCGTTAATTTATATATTTATATAATTATTCCATTGCAATGGTCAATTTCGTGTTGAATAATTTGAGCT
>CAYJKB010000097.1:0-1734 GCA_964370625.1 uncultured Oscillospiraceae bacterium
ATATCGTAGATGATGCCTCTTGGTCAGAATTTATGCCTACTGGTATAAGCAAAGAAATGTTCAAGGAGTTTATTAAATATTATGATGCTGATGTATTTATCGCAGCTGGTAGAAGAATTAAAAGTATTGTAAAACAAGCTGACTTACTTGCTCCAACAGATAGAGTTCAGAAAATCACAGAGCTATTCAAGGGCTTTAAAAATCCTGATAAAGAAACAGTTCTAACTCCTTGGAGAGTTGTTAATATGCACATGAGTGATTGTTTAGGTGGATATGATTTCTTTGATGATGAGCATAAAGAAGCTATTGAAATACCACGATTTGTGGATAGAGGACAAGTAACAAGAGATACTTTTGCAAACAAAAAAGCGAAAATTCTTGAGATAAACTCAAAAACAGGCTTGTATCCTTTGTATGTAACTTATAGCATTTTTAGAGCAAAATGTAGTGATATAGAAAACACAAGTACCCAAGAACAAAATAAATTGTGGGAAGAAACGGTTATAGATAATGTTTTTGTTATCTGTAAAACACCAATGGCTAAGGCTATAACTAAAAGAACTTTGTGTGGATATAAAAATATTAAAGTTAATTCTCATTATTTTGATGACTTGATTAACATGTTAAAAAATAAACCTGCACAATTTGTAGAACGAGTATTAAAACCAAGTTACTGGAACCTGAAAGGAAGTGAGAAAGTGAAATTTGATGCAGTAGTCGGAAATCCTCCATATCAAGATTCAACAAGTGTCAATAATAGACTTGGTGCTATTTATCCATATTTTTATGATATCGCAGAAAAAATTTCAGATAAATATAGCTTGATATCGCCTGCAAGATTTCTATTCAACACTGGACTAACCCCAAAAAAATGGAATGAAAAGATGTTGTCAAATCCTCACATAAATGTTGTTTATTATGAAGAAGATGCAAAAAAACTTTTTAATAATACAATGATCAAAGGAGGCGTTGCTATTTTATATTATGATAAAAATATAAAATTCGGCGCAATCGGTGACTTTATACCAAACGAAAACTTAAGGAGTATTTCTAAAAAGTTTATAAAGAATAATGGTAATTTTTCAACCATTGTATATAGTGGGCGTTCAGATTTGAAATTCACAGAACTGTTTATAAAAGATTACCCTCAGTCCATTACAGATAGAATAAGGGTTATACAACGTTCACATCCTAATGTTACAGAATTATCTCCAAATGAAGAATATGAGTTAAAATCATCTTCTTTTGAAGTATTGGACTATGCATTTGATAACGCTGAACCAAGCAGTTCAGATAAATATTATAAAATTAACGGTCTTGTTGCTGGCAAGCGTTGTTTTAAATGGATACCTATCAAATATATGGAAGCAAGATACGAATCAAATAATATCAATTCATATAAAGTATTTATTCCAGAATCAAATGGTGCTGGAACATTTGGAGAATCCTTGAGTACACCTTTTGTGGGAAATCCTTTAGAATCATCAACACCAACATTTATTAGTGTGGGGAATTTTAAAACAGAAACTGAGGCTTTAAACACTTTAAAATATGTTAAAACAAAACTTTTAAGAAGTCTACTTGGAATTCGCAAAAAAACACAACATAACCCTTCTTCTGTTTGGTCTTACATACCACTGCAAGACTTCACTGAAAACTCTGATATAGATTGGAGCAAATCAATTTCTGAAATAGACAAACAACTTTATGCCAAATACAATCTCTCGCAAGAAG
>CAYJKB010000098.1:0-1689 GCA_964370625.1 uncultured Oscillospiraceae bacterium
TAATTGTTAGTCACCCCGTCGTTATCAATATCGGTGTTGGCCACATCCCAATAGTTGTGCATGGCGCTGGTGCTGGCTTGGTCAGCTGCCGGGCCGGCAATACCAACGGCATATTCATCGGCCATGGGGTATTCGTGGTAATTGTAATATTCGTTGTCGGCGTCGTCGGCATTGAGGTTGACCACGACTTTCACTTCAGAGGTCTCCACGGGAGGTGCGTTCAACACGGTGATTTTAATATCAGTGGGAGCCCCAATGCGGGAAGCTTCTTCACCCGGAGCCGGGATAGACATTTCCCAACCTTGAAGGACATTACCGGAAGGGTCAACGATTTTGCCTTCGTTGTCGAGTTCGAAAACACCGGCGCGGGTATATTGCACTTCGTTGGTGATGGCGTTACGCACTGAGAAGAATCCTTCACCGGCAATGGCCATGTCAGTATCTTGGGCCGAGGCCATGAAGCTGCCTTGGGTGAAGAGAGACTGAATGCTGGAATCTTTCACACCGCTTCCATGTTGGTTGACTTTTCCGCCGGAGTAATAACTCTGGGAGATGAGGTCTTCATAGTTGGTGCGCATGGCTTTAAAGCCCACGGTGTTGACGTTGGCAATATTATTGGAGATGGTTTGCATCCCGGTGCCGAGAGCTGATAAACCTGTTACGGCTGCATACATTGAGCTACTGACTGTCATAAAATCCTCCACTTTTTGAGGTGCGAATCCACCTCTTTATTTTTTAATCAAGCACCGGTTTTCCGCCTCCGCTACTCGACTTTATATCTAACTAATTAACCTTCAGAATCCTCAGAATCACCTGAATCACCGTCGGCAGAACCGGCAGTGTCAAGGCCCAAAGTGCCCTCTTCCAAAATCTGAATAACTTGGCTAAGGGCCAAAGAGGCATTACCCATGTGAACAACAGGTTGGCCGGTAGAGTCAAAAGAGACTGCCGTAATTTTACCGGCCACTTGGGGGTAGACGCCGCTGTCTAACACTTCGCCTTTGACGTTGGTGGCTGTGACTTGGAAACGATAAGCGCCGTCGGCCACTGTGTCGCCACTGTTATTTTTGCCATCCCATTTAATTTCGTGTTCGCCGGCGTCAACGTTGCCAAGGTCAATCATGCGCACTTGCTCGCCACTGGCGTTAACCACATAAGCCACAAGGTTACAAGATTCAGTGGTGATGACGCTGGCGTTGAAGTCAGATTTGCCGTCGGTGACGCTCAATTGGTCGTTTTCAGCCAAAACTTCTTTACCAATCATGGTCAAGGTTTGGAATTGGTTTTGAGCTTGAACAAAACTCGTCATCAGTTCAATGGACGAATTCATGTTGGCCAATTGTTCCAACTGGGAAAATTGGGCCAGCTGGGCCGTCATCTCGGTGTTGTCCAACGGGTTGGTCGGGTCTTGGTTTTGAAGCTGAGTGAGGAGCAATGTCAAAAAGGCATCTTTCCCCAAATCCTGCTCGGTGCCATCAACAATGGGCACATTTTCCGCTGTCCAAGCTTCTTGGGGAGTGGTATTGCCGGAGGGTGGGCTTGATGCGGGATAGATAGTACTCATGATGATGACTCCTTAAACCAATTGATTCAAGCGGCCGTCGTAATTCATATTCGCCGCAATAAATTCAGCTGCTAATTCCGGGGAGATTTGCTCCGCCGCCCCTACGCCGGCTTGCTCTTGAAGGC
>CAYJKB010000099.1:0-1638 GCA_964370625.1 uncultured Oscillospiraceae bacterium
AAACTACAAAATTTAAACGCCAAAAAACTACAAAATTAGAAAGTTGTTGACAGTTGTTATCACAAAATAATAACATCTGTGAATTTTTACAAAAAAACAGATGTTATTTTATTGGAATGTATCAATTAAATTTTTCTATCTTGCGCCATATCTAGATATTTCTTTGCTATTTCATATCCTTCTTCGAGTGAAATTATATTTTCAATTACAAGCCTAGAGCTTTTTCTGATAACTTTTTCAAACTCATAACACTCTATTTTCAAATCAGGGTTTTTAAATAATCGCTCTCCTGTTTCAGAGGATTAATTTAAATTTTCTACCCAAGGGTACATTTCTTTGATTTTCTTATTGTCAAAAACACTTTTAGTGCATATAAATCCGCCCATTTAGGCACATATATTGGAAACTTCATCGCTATTACCCATTTCAAAAATTCTATGCATTCTTCTAAATGCTCTGTATTATTCGTTATTCCTAAAACACCCCCACCTAACATAGGTTTGTTATTTGGAACGTTACAGTTTCCTAATTTGTATCTATCTGACACCTCTAAATCCTTTGATAGATTCGATGCATGATTTGAATAAACTGTACACATAGCAATTTTTCCATCTATTAATTTATCTAAAGACTTCTTCCACCATTCATCGCTCTCTTTATCCGAAAATTTGAGCATATCTAAATATTCTTGCATGGTTTTGATGAATATATCTTTATTCAGGGTAATATTATCTTTTTTAATGATAATTCCTTTGTTATACATAAGTCTTGGTAAAAATTCTCTGTGAAATCGAATGCGACATTACAATATCAAGACGAATTATGTCATAAATATTAGAATCCACTTTCTCAAGTGCTTCGCGATAAATCTCATCATATCCAAGTGATATGAATTTTACGTGAATTCCAGTAGCTTTAGTAAATTGTGGCAACAGTTTCTTTAGCTTTTCTGATGTCGGTGATGAGAGTACCAGTACACGAATTGTTTTACCGTTTTTTGTACTTTTGGGTATATAATTTTCATAAAATCCTTTATTTTCAAGAAAAACATCTTACTCGATATCAGTATTTTCACTTATCATTCTAGCAACTTAATTTCCAGCATAGCTATAATCCATTTGATATACTTCATTTTTATATGTTGGCAGAATACTTGTGTTTTCAATTGTGTAAAACTTTGCATTTTTGTTATGCACATTATATTTAGACAAATCATTTAAATACTTTGAAACCACTGAGTATTGTGATATTATTGCATCAAATTTATTCTCAGACGTTGCAATTTCAAAAGCATTTTGGAATTCATGCGTTTCAAGATAAGGCAAGAGAGAGTATGCAATATTCTCTTTATCATATATGCTTTTCTTATAATATATGAAATGGAGTAAATTAAAATATGTTATCACTTTTAAATGAATATCATGTATTCGAATCGTTTACGACTTTAATTCTTGCACTTGCACTCGGCGGACTTATCGGATTAGAGCGTGAAAAAAGAACACGTTCTGCCGGTTTTAGAACATATTCCCTTGTTTGTTTAGGTGCAACATTAGTCATGCTTATTGGTAATTATGCTTTTGTAAACATTGGTGGAAGTAATGACATTACAAGGCTCGGTGCACAAGTCGTTAGTGGAAT
>CAYJKB010000100.1:0-1620 GCA_964370625.1 uncultured Oscillospiraceae bacterium
CAAAAATCTTTGTCCGTTTTAGTTTTTATACTTGAAAAACACCTTATAAAATATTAAAATAAAAAAAGAAAAAAATTTTTATTGATGCAATAAAACGAGAGGCTAATGCATTAATAAAGTGAAGAGGAGAAAACTATGTTTTTATTTATAACATCGTTACATGAAAACAATTTTCCGCAAATTTCCGAAGAGTTACTTATTAAAATTGCAAATAAAGACAATAAAGCTTTAGAAGAACTTTATGAGCAGACACATAAATCTATTTATGGTTTTGCATTTTCAATTTTAAAAGACCCTACGGATGCGCAAGATGTTATGCAAGATGTATTCATTAAAATTTATTCATCAGCACACCTTTATAAAAAGCAAGGTAAACCTATGGCTTGGATACTTACAATCACAAAGAATTTAGCACGTATGAAACTTCGTAGTGCTACAAAGTCTACACCGATAGATGTATCAGAAAGCGAATCACTTTTCCCACAAGTTGAGTTTACAAATCAAAGTGATGATAAATATATGCTACAAAATGCATTAATGCAGATAAGTGAAGAAGAGCGACAAATTGTAGTTTTATTTGTTGTAAGTGGAATGAAGCATCGTGAAATTTCAGAAATTTTAAATATACCGTTATCAACTGTACTTTCAAAATATCACCGTGCTATTAAAAAATTAAAAAATATTATAGGGGAGGATGGCGAAAATGACTAACAAGCCAATAGAAGACAGAATCTATACTGCTGTGATGTCTACAATGCCTAAACAAAATTTTGATACCATCCTGAAAGCATGTATAGATGGTGATGGGAAAGAGGAAAATATATTAAGAAATACTCAAAAAAGTAGTGTTATTAATATGAAGGTATTCTCTACTGCTGCTGCAGCATTTTTAGTCTTTGGTTCAATTTTTGGATATAATTCATACATGAATGCACCTGAATTTACACTTGGAATTGATGTAAACCCTAGTGTATCTCTTACAGTTGCAAGAAATGATAAAGTAGTTGATGTTGATGCAAATAATGCTGATGCACAAATTATTTTAGGCGATATGGACTTAGATGGCGTTGATATTGATGTTGCAATGAATGCCCTTATGGGTTCTATGATTACAAAAGGATATATTAATGAATTATCAAACTCTGTTTTATTATCTGTTGAAGGTGATAATATAGATAATGATGAAATTTATGACAAATTAACTAATGATATTGATGATATTACACTTATAGGTGGTCAAGAGATTTCTGTTATATATCAACAAGTTGAATCTACTGATTATATTTTAGAAAATGCTGAACAAAATAATATTTCAGTTGGTAAAGCTACATTAGTTGATGAAATTTTAAAAAGTGACGATACTTTAACTTTTGAACAACTGGCAAATCTTACAATCAATGAACTAAATCTATTGTCTCAATCAGATGAAAGACATGTTAATGAACAAATTGTCACAAATGGTGCTCCTTCTGAAGTTTCATACATTTCTCGTGATTTGGCAATTTCAAAAGCACTTGAAGTTTCAGCTATGCTCAGCTCAAACGCTACTGATATCAGTGTTGATTTTGATTTAGAAGATGGAATTATGATTTATGAAGTAGAATATAAAATAAATTCTGC